>DATJOK010000205.1:0-8281 GCA_035507155.1 Allostellaceae bacterium | reverse complement strand
GGGAAATTGCTGCTCTCCGCGGGCTGTCACAAAGAATGCCCAATCGGCGGGCATTCCGTCGCGGTCGCGGCCCGCTTATAGTTCAGCGGAAGGTGAATTCGAATTGTGAGGGGCAGCGAAATCCGATGACAGAGATCCGGGCCGGCATCGGGGGCTGGGTGTTTCCGCCGTGGCGGGGCGTGCTCTATCCGAAGGGGCTGCCGCAGGCGAAGGAGCTCCATCACGCCAGCCGGCAGGTGACCTCGATCGAGATCAACGGCACCTTCTACGGCTCGCAGAAGCCGGCGAGCTTCCGGCGCTGGCGCGACGACACGCCGGAGGATTTCGTCTTCTCGCTGAAGGGGCCGCGCTTCGCCACCCATCGGCGCGCCCTCGGCGAGGCCGGCGATTCGGTGAAGCGCTTCTTCGACAGCGGCGTGCTGGAGCTCGGGGAGAAGCTCGGCCCGATCCTCTGGCAGTTCGCGCCCACCACGCAGTTCGACCGGGGGAATTTCGCGAGCTTCCTGGAGCTGCTGCCGCGGAAGCTCGACGGCCGCGAGATCCGCCACGTCCTCGAGGTGCGGCATCAGAGCTTCCTGGTGCCTGATTTCATCGCGCTGATGCGCAAGTACAAGACCCCGGTGGCCCTGGTCGATTCCGAGGATCATCCGGCGATCGCCGATGTCACCGGCGACTTCGTCTATGCGCGGCTGCGGCGCATGGTGATGGAGGAGGAGAGCGGCTATTCCACGCGCGCGCTCGGCGCCTGGGTGAAGCGCTTTGAGACCTGGTCCAAGGGCGGCGAGCCCGACGACCTGAAGCGAATTCACCCCGATGCCGCGCCGAAGCGCCCGCGCGACTGCTTCGTCTATTTCATCAACGGCGCCAAGGTGCGCGCGCCGGCGGCGGCGCAGGCGTTCCTGAAGCGGCTCAAGGGGTAACATCGCCATTGTTCCTCGACCGTCATGACCGGACAGGCCCGGTCATGACGGGGTCAGGGGTGGCAGTACGGGAGTGACTAAGCGGCCGCAAGCGCCCGTCGGACCCGCTCGCCGATGCCCTCGAGGCGCGCGCAGGGCTCGTTGGCGAAGACGAGGCGCAGGTAGCGCGCGGTATCGGCGCCGCCCCAGTTCACCATCGGCGTCGCGGCGATCTGCGCCTTCTCCAGGAAGAGCCGCGATCCCTGCTCGCCGGTCATCCCGGCGACGCCCAGGTCGAGGAGCAGCGACCAGCCGCCGTGCGGCGGGATCGCCGGCACCACGCCGCCGAGGTCGCGCAGGATGAGATCGCGCCGGCGCTGCCACTCGGCGGCGGCGTCCCGCACGTCCGCCGCAGGCGCCTCCAGCGCCACCGCCGCCGCCTCCATGGCGATGCCGACCTGGCAGACCACGTTGGAGATCCCGACCAGCCCCACATCGGCAATGATCTCCGGCGGCCCCACCACCCAGCCGATGCGCCAGCCGATCATGCGCAGCTCCTTGGAGGCGGAGCCGATGGTGATGGTGCGCTCCGCCATGCCGGGAAGCCGCGCCGGATGCAGCACGGAGCGGCCGTCGAACAGGATGCGCTCCATCGCCGCGTCGTAGATGAGGAGCAGATCGCGCTGGCGGCAAGCCTCGGCGACGGCGGCCCATTCCGCCTCATTCAGCACCGAGCCGGTTGGCATCGAGGGGCTCATCATCAGCACCGCGCGCACTCTCGGCTGCGCCGCCGCTTTGCGGAAGGCGTCGAGATCGAGGCGCCAGCCATCCCTGCCGGGCACCAGCGGCGCGAGCCGCGGCACGCCGCCGGCGAGCCGCACCCGGTTGAGGAGGCCCGCATAGGCGGGATCGGTCAGCACCACCTCGTCGCCCACCTCGATGGTGGCGAGCAGCACGTTCAGGATGCCGGAGAGGCCGCCGGCGCTGATGACGCAGCTCCTCCGCCAGTCGTAGTCGATGCCCGCGAGCCGGCTCATATGGGCGGCGGCGGCGCGGCGCAGATGATCCTGGCCGAGGAAGGGGAGATAGCTGTTGGCGGCATCCTCGGTGGCGGCGCGCTGGGTCGCGGCGATGGCGGCCGCGCAAGGCGGGATGTCGGTATCCAGATTCTCCATCCGGAGCACCGCGAGATCGGCGAGCGCGTCGGCGGTGTCGCCCATGCGGTCGACGCCGATGCCGGGCATGCCGGCGAGGCGGGCGGGGCGGTGGCGGGCCATGATTGCCTCTCTTTCCTATATCCTATAGGATTCAGGCCATGGCCGCGCCGCTGCTGTCAATGGCCCCGATACCGGTCGCGATCGCCGACCGGCTGCGCGCCGCCATCCTCTCGGGCGGGCTCGCCGCCGGCACCCGCGTCAACCAGGACCGCATCGCCGCCGAGCAGGGGGTGAGCCACATTCCCGTCCGCGAGGCGCTGCGCCGGCTCGAGGCGGAGGGGCTCGTCACCTTCGCGCCGCGGCGCGGCTTCTTCGTGGCGCGGCTCAGCGCCGAGGACGCCGAGGAACTGGGCGAGATGCGGGCGGCGCTGGAGGCGCTGGCGATCCGTCTCGCGATCGATCGTCTCACCGCCGCCGATCTTGCCGCCGCCGCGGCCGCGATCGAGGCGGCGGAGGCGAGCGATGCGCTCGCGCTCTGGTCGGCGGCGAACTGGCGCTTCCACCGCGCGCTCTACGCGCCCTGCGGCCGGCCGCGCCTGATGGAGACGCTGGAAAATCTCTGGCGCGGCGCCGACCGCTATCTCCGCGTGGTCTGGCAGGCAGCGCACTGGCAGGGCCGCTCCCAGCGGGAGCACCGCGCCATCCTCCGCGCCTGCCGCAAGCGCGACGGCGAGGCCGCGTCGAGACTGGTCGCCGACCACGTGAGCGCTGCGACCGCGGCATTGGTGGCGCTGCTGCGCGCGGAGGATGCCCTGAAGGCCGGCTGAGCCGCGCTCACGGCGCATTTGCCGCGACGAAATAGAGCTCGAAGTTGCGGCAGACCTCGTCGTCGTCCTGCAGATAGACGGTGGCCTCGTGGAACAGGAGCGTGTGGCCGCCGTGATAGGGGAGGTAGTGCCGCTCGCGGAAGGTGAGGCGGCTGCCGGCCGCGAAGACATTGCCGTGGTGGTCGGTGAAGCCGCGCGCGATCTCGTAGACGGCATCCGGCCGGAGCCAATAGATCACCACGCGGCCGGGCGCCATCAACGCCTTCGCCGCCAGCATCGGGATCATGTTCTTGATGTGGTAGGGGGCGCGCAGCAGGAACGGCGGCAGGTCGCGGCCCGGCTGGCCGGGCTCCGCCAGCGTGGCGCGCGCGCCCTCGCGGCAATCCTCCAGGGTCAGGATCCAGCGCCCGGGCACGGCGATCCGCGGATGGCAGGGATCGCCGTGATCTACCTGCCAGGGAAGGGTCGGCGCCGCGGATTTCAGCAGGACGACAAGCTGCCGGGCCGCCGCCTCCGCCGTGAGGCGGCCGGAAAAGAAGCGAGCGAGGCGGGACAGCAGGGCCATCGGGACCGGTCACTCCTCCACCGGCACTTCGGTGGTCCATTTCGGCACGTCGAGGACGATCTCGCTGGTGTAGGAGCGGATGCCGGGCGCACTCGCCAGCACCTGGCGCGCGAAGTCCTGGTAGTGGGCGACGTCGCGGCTCCGCACCAGCAGGACATAGTCGATGTCGCCGGCGACGGTGAGGCACTGCGCGACGCGCGGCAGCTCGCGCATGCGGCGCTCGAAGTCGCGCATCTGCTTCTCCCGCGGCCGGTCGAGCTTGATGCGCACCACCGTCAGCAGGGGATATCCCAGCGCCGCCGGCGCCAGCTGCGCCGTGGTCCGCGCGATGACACCCGCCTCGCGCAGCCGGCGCACGCGCTTCAGGCAGGCCGGCGGCGAGAGGCCGACCTCGTCGGCAAGCGCCTGATTCGCGATCTCGCTGTCCTGCTGCAGGAGGCGGAGGATCCGTCGGTCGATGGCATCGAGGCCGCCGGCCGCGATTTCCGGGGACTTTCGATTTCGAATGTCAGATCGCATTATCTTCCACAAAAATTTCTCATATGCCGGGAAACGGGCTCTGAAGAGGCGATTCCGGATCTCAGAAAGAAATCGAAAATCGGTGATCCCGTTGTAGCCTTGCCGCGGAAACCGAGCAAGGGAGTCGCCTGATGCCGACGCCGCACCTCACCAACGAGCCCTGGGACGAGCATCTCATCCGCTACGGCATGCCCTTCGCGCCGCGCCTCATCGAGAAGGCGTGCGGCACCCTCCTCTGGGACAGCGAGGGGCGGGAGATCCTCGATTTCACCTCCGGCCAGATGTGCGCCACCATCGGCCACAACCATCCGCGCATCGTCCAGGCGATCCGCGACGCCTGCGAGGGCGCGCTCCATCTCTTCAGCGGCATGCTGAGCCCGCCTGTCGTGGCGCTCTCCCAGCGCCTCGCGCAGATGCTGCCGCCCAACCTCTCGAAATCGCTCTTCCTCAGCACCGGCGGCGAGGCGAACGAGGCGGCGCTCAAGCTGGCGAAGCTCCACAGCGGCAAGTTCGAGGTGGTGGGCTTCACCGGCTCCTGGCACGGCATGACCTCGGGCGCGCAGTCGGTGAACTACGTCGCCGGCCGCAAGGGCTACGGGCCGATGATGCCGGGCTCGCTGACGCTGCCGGCGCCCAACCCCTATCACTGCCCGGTCCGCCACTGCCGCGACGCCTGCGACGGCACCTGCCTCGAGGTGGGCTTCGACATGGTGGATGCGCAGTCGACGGGCGCGCTCGCCGCCGTCATCGCCGAGCCCATCGAGAGCTCGGGCGGCGTCATCGTGCCGCCGGCGGGCTACTGGCAGAAGGTGCGCGAGCACTGCGAGAAGCGCGGCATGCTCCTCATCTTCGACGAGGCGCAGACCGCCTTCGGCCGATTGGGCCGCGACTTCGCCTTCCAGCATTTCGGCGTCGAGCCGGACATCCTGACGCTCTCGAAGACGCTGGGCGGCGGGCTGCCGCTCTCGGCGACGGTGATCTCGGAGGCGATGGAGCGGGACGCCCATGCCAAGGGCTTCATCCACCCGACCTCCCACGTCTCCGATCCGCTGCCGGCGCAGGTGGCGCTCGCCGTCCTCGACGTGCTGGCAGAGGAGGATCTCAACGCCCGCGCCCTGGAGATGGGCGAGCATCTCTCCGCCGGCTTGCACCACCTGCAGCAGAAACACGAGATCATCGGCGATGTCCGGGGATTCGGCCTGCTGCAGGGCGTCGAGCTGGTGCGCGACCGCGAGACCCGCGCCCCCGACGCGGCGACCGGCCGCGCCATCACCAGCCGCTGCATGGAGCTCGGCCTCTCCATGAACATCGTCTCGGTGGGCGCCATGGCGGCGATCTGGCGCATCGCCCCGCCGCTCACGGTCACCCGCGCCGAGATCGACCGCGGCATCGCCATCCTCGACCAGGCGATCGGCGAGGTGGTGGCCAAGGGCGCGCGGGCGGCGGCGGAGTAGACGATCAATACCCCCTCTCCCCCGCTATCGCGGCGGAGAGGGGGTCTATCAGGCAAGGAGACTCATCCCGCGTGGAGCGCCTGCCACACCCGCTGCGGCGTTGCCGGCATGTCGAGGTGGCGGAGGCCGGTCTTGCGGTGGAGGGCGTCGATGATGGCGTTCATCACCGCGGGCGGCGCGCCGACCGAGCCGGCCTCGCCGGCGCCCTTGACGCCGAGCGGGTTGGTCGTGCACGGCACGTTGTGCGTGGTGAAGGAGAAGCTCGGCAGGTCGTCGGCGCGCGGCATGGCGTAGTCCATGAAGGACCCCGTGAGGAGCTGGCCGCTCTCGGGATCGTAGCGCGTCCCCTCCAGCAGCGCCTGGCCGATGCCCTGGGCGATGCCGCCATGCACCTGGCCCTCCAGCATCATCGGATTGATGGTGCGGCCGAAATCGTCGACGATGGTGTAGCGGTCCACCGCGACCGCGCCGGTGTCGGGATCGATCTCCACCTCGACGACGTGGCAGCCGTTCGGGAAGGTCTCCGCCTGCGGCACGCGCTGGCGTGTCACGTCGAGGCCGGGCGTCATGCCCGGCGGCAGCCTGGCGGGATCGCGCGCCGCCTTCGCCACCTCGAAGAGGTCGATCATCAGATCGGTGCCGCTGACGCGGAAGACGCCATCGGCATAGGCGACGTCCTCGACCCCCGCCTCCAGCAGGTGGGCGGCGACGGCGCGGCCCTTGGCGATCACCTCGTCGGAGGCCTCGTAGAGCGCGGAGCCCGCCACCGAGAGCGCGCGGGATCCGCCGGTGAGGCCCGAGGGCGTGCGGTCGGTGTCGCCCATGATGATGTCGATCCTGTCGGCGTCGATGCCGAGGCGATCGCTCACCACCTGCTTGTAGGCGGTGACGAGGCCGGTGCCGAATTCCTGGTTGCCCATGACCAGCTCGACATGGCCGTCCTTGAACTCGATCGAGGCGGTCTCGGGAAAGCCGCCGCCGCAGCGCTCGGTGTAGGTCGCCATGCCGATGCCGCGCAGCCGGCCGCGCCGCTCGCTCTCGGCGCGCCGGGCGGGGAAGCCGGCCCAGTCGGCGGCCTTCATGCCGAGGTCCATGATCGTCTCGAACTCTCCGGAGTCGAAGGTGATCTTGGTGGCGGCGCGATAGGGCATCGCCGACGGCGGCACGAAATTGCGCCGGCGGATCGCGTCCGGCGAGAGGCCGAGATCGCGCGCCGCCGCGTCCACCAGCCGCTCCATCAGATAGGCGGCCTCCGGCCTTCCGGCGCCGCGATAGGCGCAGACCACCACGGTGTTGGTGCAGATCCCCTTCACGTTGATGTGGATCGCCGGCGTCTTGTAGAGGCCGACGACGAGGTCGCTGGAGCGCGTCGGGATGAAGGAGCCGAGCGGCGAGAGATAGGCGCCGAGATTGGCCAGGGTCGAGACGCGGAGCGCCAGGAAGCGCCCGTCCTTGTCCATCGCAAGCTCGGCCCTGGTGACGTGGTCGCGGCCCTGGTTGTCGGAGACGAAGCCCTCGGAGCGGTCCGCCTGCCACTTCACCGGTCGCTGCAGCTTCCGGCTCGCCCAGGTCACCAGCACCTGCTCGGGATAGACGAAAGCCTTCATGCCGAAGCCGCCGCCCACATTGGGCGGCGTCACCACCCGGAGTTTCTCCCTGGGCAGCTTCAGGATCGCGTCCGCCAGCGGGTCGCGCACGAAATGGGGGCCCTGGGTCGAGGTGTAGAGGGTGGAGCGGTCGCCCGCCGGGTCGTAGTCGGCGATGGCGTTGCGCGCCTCCATGGAATTGGCGACGAGGCGGTTGTTGACGACCTCGATGCTGCTGACGCGCGCCGCCTGGGCGAAAGCGGCCTCGACCGCGGCGGCGTCGCCGGCCTCATTGTCCCAGTCGAAGACGACATTGCCGGGAATGTGATCGAAGAGCTGCGGCGCGCCGGGCGCGATGGCGGCGCGGGAATCCACCACCGAGGGCAGTGGCTCGTAATCGACGTCGATCGCCTCCGCGGCGTCGCGCGCCTGGTTCAGCGTCTCCGCCACCACCAGCGCCACCGGCTGGCCCACATGGCGCACCTTGCCGATCGCCAGCACCGGGCGCGGCGTGTCATGGCGCGGCTTGCCGTCGCGGCTCACCAGCGGATGGGCGCAGGGAATGTCGCCGATGCCGTCGGCGCGCACGTCCTCGCCGGTGAGGATCAGCAACACGCCCGGCAGCTTGCGCGCCGCCGTCGCATCGACCTTGCGGAGGACCGCATGCGCCATGGGCGAGCGCAGCACGAAAGCCGCGGCCATGCCTCGCAGCGCGATGTCGTCGGTATAGCGGCCCTGGCCTGTCAGCAGGCGCAGGTCCTCGTGACGCTTGACCGGTTGTCCGATGCCGAACTTCATGACGTCTCTCTCGGGTCGCGATGGCTGGGGAAGCGCCTATGCTACAGGCGCGGCGCCACGGATGAGAAGAGCGCGCAAACCCGAGCCGAATTGCGCCGATTTGGCGAAAGCTCGCCGCCCTCTCCGCCGCGATAGCGGGGGAGAGGGGATTTAGGAAGCGGCGGGAACCGGCGGCAGGCGCTTCACTGCTTCGAGGGCGAGCTCGTTGAGGTCCTGGCCGCCGGTCTCGGCGACATAGGCGAGGATCTGCTGGCGCATCCGCTTCTCCCAGAACTTCGCCAGATGATCCTCGATGCCGGCGATCGCCGCCTCGCGGGGATAGCTGGAGAAGAACTGGGCGATCTGGTTCGCCATATGAACCATGTGCTCGGTCTTCATGGGGCGCGTCCGATGATGCGGCCGGGATTGGCGTAGACGTTGAGGCTGTCGGCGCGGGCGAAGGCGACCAGGGTGAGACCGGTCTCCTCGGCGATCCG
>DATJOK010000204.1:0-24143 GCA_035507155.1 Allostellaceae bacterium | reverse complement strand
CGAATCCGGCCTCACCGCGGCGCTCTTCGGCGCCGTGCCGGCGGTGCTGCTCGGCGGCTTCGGCACCGTGCTGGTGGCGCTGCTCTGGATGCGGATCTTCCCGCAGCTCCGCCGCATCCATTCCCTCGAAGGCTGAGCCGGCGCGGCGCGCGTAGCCATGCCGAGACGCGCGGCGTGATCCAGGGCGCCATCGGTCTCGGCGCTGGTTTTGCGATCGGGCAAACCCGCTGTCGTCCTGCTGAGATCATCCAAAGAGCGCAAAAATTGCAGTTGTGTGGCACTCGAGATACGCCCCGAAAGTATTACGGGCGCGTCGCCGCCCAACCGTGACGCGAGCGGATACTCCAGGATTCTGCAATTTCAGGTCGTCTTTGGATCAATAGCTCTCACGCTTTACGGTTTCGCTGCAACGCGGCAACCCGGATTCCCGACTGATTCCGACGCGGTGCCGATACGGCCTGCCTACCGGCGCGCGCCGCGACGTTAACCAAGGTTTCCCGGACGCCCCCGGAGGGACGCTCTCCGGCGGGCGGGCAGATTTTGTAAACCATTGCTGTGTTATCTGTTTTGGCGGTCCTCGGAGCGCTTTCGCGTCCCTCGGGCTGCTAGTCACTTCGGACAGGTATCGCGCCGGCGGCCTTTCCGCCATCTAATCGATGGGGCTAGGGATCCTCCTTCGGCGGGGACCGCTGTGTCGCTATTGAGGCAGAGCCCGAATTTTTGGTTGATCGCCCCTGCGCCGTCTTCACACCTCGGCCGGGATCGCTACGCTCGCGCCGGTGTTCATAGGGCCGTGCCCCGGGATGACCATCGATTGCATCGGCGTGGCGGGCGAGGTGGAAGCCGCCGGGCGGACGCGCGTCCAACGGTACCGATGTGTGACCGGAGTCACTGTTGCACTGCGTCAACCGCTCTAGCGTGACAGGTACTGTCCGGATCGAAAAGCACGATGACCACGACCTCTCCCTCCTCTCCACCGCCGATCGGCTGGCGCGAAAGATTTCGCGGCGTCATGGGCGGCGGGCGGCTTAGCGCCACTCGGCAAGCTGCCCCCAGCGCGGAGATCGAGGGGCACGGCAAGGATTGGGCGTTTGCAGCGCCTCCGGGCGGCATCGCCAATCCAGCGGAAGCCGAGGTGTCGTTTCCTGTGCGCCGCAAGCAGCAACCTTATCGCGGCGGGCGCCGCGCGATCTCGCCCGAGGTCCTCTGCGGCATGGTCCAGGTGCTCGACGTCGTGGCGATCGCGCTCGGCGGCGTGCTGGCTTCCGCGATCTATCTCGTGGCGATCCGCGGCGACCAGGCCGAATATCATCGCTATTGGTTCGCCGTGGTGGTGGCCGCGCTCATCTTCGCGGTGGCCGAGCGCAAGGCCGGCGGCTATACGCTGAAGCGCCTGACGCGGCTCGGCTGGCAGCTCGGCCGCGTCTCCATCATCTGGGGCGCCGCGGTCTCGATCCTGTCGACGATGGCCTTCGCGGCCAAGGTTGCCGAGACCTACTCGCGCGGCTGGGCGGCGGTCTTCGCCGTCGTCTGTCTGACCGAGCTCTGCCTGATCCGCGTGGTGCTCAGCTTCCTGATCCAGCGCTGGACCCGCCAGGGGCAGCTCTCCCGTGTCGTCGCGATCGTGGGTGCGGGGCCGCTCGGCGAGCAGATCATCGGCAAGCTGCGCGGGGCAACGGATCCCGCGATCACCGTCGCCGGCGTCTTCGACGATCGGCTGAGCCGCGTGCCCTCGATCATCGCCGGCTGCCAGGTGGTGGGCACCACCAACGATCTGATTGCGCAGGTGCGCAGCTCGCTCATCGACGAGGTGATCATCGCGCTGCCGCTGCGCGCGGAAGCGCGAATCGGCGAGCTCATCGCCAAGCTGCGCTCGCTGCCCGTCGATCTCCGCCTCAGTCTCGATCCGATCGGCGGCATCTTTCCGATCCGCGGCATCAGCCAGGTCGCCTCGGTGCAGATGATCGAGGTGCTCGACCGGCCGCTCAAGCATTGGAGCGGCGTCGTCAAGTGGATCGAGGACCGGCTGCTGGGCACGGTGCTTCTGGTGCTGACGGCGCCGATCCTGGCGGCGATCGCGCTGGCGATCCGTCTCGACAGCAAGGGGCCGATCCTGTTCGCCCAGGACCGCTTCGGCTTCAACAACAATGTGATCCGCGTCTACAAGTTCCGCACCATGCGCGTCGAGCAGTCGGACTACAGCGGCACGCGGCGAACGGTGCCGAACGACGACCGCGTGACCCGCGTTGGCCGCATTCTGCGCAAGCTCAGCCTCGACGAGCTGCCGCAGCTACTGAACGTGCTGTTGGGCGACATGTCGCTGGTCGGGCCGCGACCGCACGTGATGGCGATGAAGGCCGGCGACCGCCTCTATCACGAGGCGGTCGGCGACTATTTCCTCCGCCACCGGGTGCGCCCGGGGATGACCGGCTGGGCGCAGGTGCACGGGCTGCGCGGCGAGATCGATACGCCCGAGAAGGCGCGCCAGCGCGTCACCTACGATCTCTGGTACATCGACAACTGGTCGATCTGGCTCGACCTTAAGATCCTCTTCATGACCGTGCGGGTAATCCTGTCGCGGCAGAACGCCTACTGAGCCGCGGGCGGCGGGTCGGGCGCGGCCCGCGCCGCGATCGACAGGAACTCCCCCGCATGAACATCCTCATCGTCGGATTGAATTTCTGGCCGGAGCTCACGGGCATCGGCAAGTACACCGGCGAGATGGCGGCATGGTTCGCGCGCCGCGGCCACGACGTCTCCGTCATCACCACCCGTCCCTATTATCCGGAATGGAAGCGCCCGCCGGGCCTTTCCGGCTGGACCTGGAAGTCCGAGACCTGGGAGGGATGCCACGTGGTGCGCTGCCCGCTCTACGTGCCGAAAGAGACCACCGGCAAGCAACGCATCCTGCATCTCTCCTCCTTCGGCCTTTCCAGCATTCCGGCCGCAATCACGCGCATGTTCCGCGGCCGCATCGACGTCGTCTCGGTGATGGCGCCGACGCTGTTCTCGGTGCCGACCGCGCTGGTGACCGCCCGGTTGATGGGGGCCAAGGCCTGGCTTCATATCCTCGATCTCGAGGTGGACGCGGCCTTCGACCTGGGCTTCGTCAGGAATCGCAAGATGATCGATTTCGCCTTCGGCTGCGAGCGGTGGCTGGAGACGCGCTTCGATCTCGTCTCGACGATCTCCTCCAAGATGGCCGAGCGCATCGAGCGCAAGGGCGTCAGGCGCGAGCGCATGATGATGTTCCCGAACTGGGTCGACACCGCGGCGTTCCGGCCGCTGCCGGCGCCGGTGCCGCTCCGCCGCGAGCTCGGGATCGAGGACGGCCGCTGCGTCGTCGTCTATTCCGGCAGCATGGGGCAGAAGCAGGGGCTCGAATACCTGGTGGAGGCGGCGCGTATCCTCGCCGCCGATCCCGCGCCCTCGCCGCTGTTCTTGATGGCGGGCGCCGGTCCGAAGCGCGCCGAGCTCGAGGCGCAGGCGAAGGATCTGCCGAACGTGCGTTTCCTGCCGCTGCAGCCCTACGAGCGCTTCAACGAGTTCCTCAACGTGGCGGACGTCCACGTGCTGCCGCAGCGGCGTGATGCCAGCGATCTCGTCATGCCCTCGAAGCTGCTGGCGATGCTGGCCTCGGGGAAACCGGTGGTGGCGACCGCGCTCACCGACTCCGAGCTCGATCGCACGCTGGTGGAGTCAGGCCTGATCACGCCGCCCGAGGACGCGGCGCCGCTCGCGCAGGCGATCCGGACGCTGGCGGACGATCCCGCGCGCCGGCGCGCCATGGGCGAGGCGGCAGCCCGTCTCGCCCGCACCACCATGGACGCGGAGACCATCCTTCTCCGCGCCGAGGCGCGACTGCTGGAGCTGGTGGCGAGCGGGTCCTCGGCGCGAGGCGCCGAGCGCGGCCTCAACTGAGAAGCCGCGGGCCCGCTTCCTTCGAACTTTCGTGAGAGTAGTCGCGCGCGCCGCCGCAGGGCGGCGCAAAGCGATCAGCGCGTGGTGGTGGGCTGGTTCGTGGCGCTGGCGTCGGCGGTGTTGATCGGCTGCGCCATGACGCTCAGCCATTTCACCGGGCTGTTGGGGCTCTGGACGGAGATCCAGTGATAGGGGAGATAGCTCCAGTCGACCACCCGCGGCAGGCGGTTATCGAGAACGAAATCGCCCTTGGTGGTGTGGACGACGAGCACCAGGTGACCCTCGCCGCGCTCGGTGGTGGCGGTCGCCAGCAGCAGCGACTGGCGCGGCCAGCCGTGCTCGATCAGCTCACGGCGCTTGCCGAGGGCGTATTTGTTGCAGTCGCCGTAGCCGTTGGTCGAATACTCCCAGGCATGGCTCGGGTCCTCACGGGGCGTGATCGCCCCGTTGACATCGGCCTGGACGACATCCAGGTCGTGCCGCCGCGCGTCGGTGAGCTCGACCGGCTCGGCGCTGCCGGGAGGCGTGCGACATTCCTGCAGGTGGTGGATGCAGAAGCCGAGGAAGCCCGCGGGCGGGATGGCGGGCTGGCCAGTCGTCATCCAGGTGCCGGCTGAGGCCGGCATGGCGCCGACCAGGGCGGCGACAGAACAGAACAAAAGAACTGCGGTGGCCCTGAGCATTACCAATTCCTCCTGCTCGGAAGATACTGGTCCTGTTCGCTTAACCGAGTGTGAAAGAGTGGTCTTTATTGGGGTTTATTGAGAAAACTGTGCTTTTGATTTGAGACGAATTTATCCAGTATTTTATGCAAATGCCGGAGGACGCACTCGGCATGACGGCGGTGAGCACCGCGGCGGCCAATCCCCGGGGGCGGGCGAATGCCGTTGCGCATGTCGTTGTTCTGCCGGGATGAAACGCCGCCTGTGGCGGAAAACTGTGGCGCGTGGGTGACAGTAGCGGGGAAAAGCAGGAGCGCCGGCGGCGCCCGGGCGCCGGCGCGGTGCCCTATCGCTCGGATAACTATCTCATTTCAAAAGACTAATCAGCGTTCCGGCGCCGCAACAGGCACTGGCGGCCGGGCCCAATGCAGCCGGCATCGCCCGATATGTCCCTTGGCGTCAAGGCTTTGGCGCTGTTATGGTTCCGACGTTGTCGTGAAGTGACATGGGTCACAGGTACAGTATTGTTTTTTAATACATTTTAAGCATGACGGAATTTGACTCAAATGTTCACGTTGGTCATACTTTGTAAAGAAATCGGCTTTTAAGGGAGTGCAACTGTGAGCAACTTTCTTCGAGCAATGAGCTTGGCGCTATTTGCGCTGAGCGTGCTGGCGTGGTCTCCCGCCGCGCGCGCAGATGCGCTGCCCGGCGGTGTCGAGCAGGCCATCACCAACAGCGGCGGCAATCCGCAGGCGCTGGAGATGGCGATCAAGGCGGCGGTCACCGCGCATCCGGATCAGGCGGCGGACATCGCCGCGTTCGGCGCCTCGACCTTCCCGAACCAGGCCTCGCGGGTGGCAGGCGCCGCGGCTTCCGTGGATCCCGCCGGCGCGGCGGCGATCGTGGTGGCGGTGATCCTGGCGCTTCCGGCCGATCAGCAGGAGAACAACGCGCCGGCCATCGTCGCGGCGGTCGAAGATGCGGCGCCCGGCTCGACGGACCAGATCACCACGGCGATCACCGATCTCGCGTTCGGGCCGCGCGGCTCCGATCCGAACATCCGTCCGCGGACGGGATGCCCGGTCGGATCGTGCTGGACTGATCCGCGCCATGTTCCGGCCGTGACTACCAGTCCGAACACTCCGGTGACGCCCGTCAGCCCCACCTGAGGTGGGAACTGACAGGCTGCTGGTATGTGACGGGTAGGGAGGTTGGCGCGCGATCAGGTGCGATAGGTTGCGGTAGGTGAGGGGGCAGTTACGGACGGGGCAGCCAAGAACGGCTGCCCCGCGATGGCAGCGACAGAACGTGGTGGGGACGATGACATCAGGGGTCTTGTTGGGGGGAGTCGTGCGGAACCTAGAATTGGAGAGCGCGGCAGCCCGCGGCAGAAAGCGGATGCGGCAAGCGAGGGGTTTTCTGGGGGCCGCGTCGACGGCGGCTCTCGTCTGGACGTTCGCCGGAGGCGCCGCAAACGCGCAGGTGATGTACACCCCGGTGCCGTCGTGGCCGTCGGGCGCCTTGGAGCCGGCGGCGGTCGGACCGGAAGGAGATACGGTGTTCAACCGGCCGCGGCCCGATTACGACCCGCTCGGCATCAGGATGGGCAGCTTTCTGGTCTATCCGACCTTCGGCCTGACGGAGTCCTTCGACAGCAACGTTTTTGCCACGCCGAGCGCGACGAGGAGCGACTGGTACACCGACTTCCTCCCGGGCATGACCGTCACGTCGGACTGGAGCCGCAATGCACTCTCCGCGTCGGTGCAGGGCGAGACCAAGCACTACGCGAGCCTCACCTCGGAGAACGTCAACAACCTCGATACCAGCATCGAGGGCCGCTACGACCTCGGCACCAACGAATACGCACTGCTGCAAGGCATCTATCAGCTGCAGCACGAGGATCGTGATTCGCCGGATGCGCCGGGCACCGCGAAGCACCCGATCGAGTATCACGTCAGCGGCGCCGACTTCGCCTATTATCGCATGCCCTCGCGGATCGGCATCCGCGTCGACAGCGTGCTGACCTCGTACAGCTTCAACAACGGCACGGATTCCGTCTCCGGCCAGACTATTA
Organism: Allostellaceae bacterium; assembly: GCA_035507155.1. GTDB lineage: Bacteria > Pseudomonadota > Alphaproteobacteria > ATCC43930 > CGMCC-115725 > DASZHJ01. Next base: position 17,483 of record DATJOK010000204.1, on the reverse strand, counting down.
ACGAGCGCTTCCGCGACCGCATCGAATACGTGCTCGCGCCGCGCCTCATCTACGAGATCCAGCCGGGGTACAACGCCTTCGTGCGCGCGATCGGCAACGAGCGCAACTACAACAGCCAGGAGCCCGGCGCCGGGCCCAACGGCGAGAACGTGCGCCGCAATTCCCATGGCTGGGAAGTGGACGCGGGCGGCGCGATCGCGATCACCAGCCTGCTCAGCAGCGAGCTCTATGTCGGATATCAGGAGCAGGATTACGAGAACCCGCTCCTGAAGTCCGACACCGGCGTGGCCTTCGGCGGCAACCTGCTCTGGAACGTGACGCCTCTCGACACGATCCGCGGCCAGTTCTCGCAGGCGATCGCCGAGACCACGCTGCAGGGCGCCTCGAGCTCGATCGAGACCAATTTGAGCCTCACCGCCGAGCATGAGCTGCTGCGCAATGTGCTGGTGCTGGGCTCGATCGGCTACACCCATGACGATTATCAGGGCGTGAGTCGCACGGACGACACCTACGGTGCCAATGTGGGCGCGCGCTATCTGCTCAATCGCAATTGGAGAGCCACTGCTGACATCACGTACAGCAAGCGCGACTCGACCGATCCGACGGCGCCTTACGACCGCGTCGTGGGTACGGTGGGCGTCAGCTTGGGCTTCTGACCGGGGGCGCAGGTACCACAGGCTCATGTGAGACATGGTAAACAGGCAGCGATGGTGCGCGTTCTCCCGATTCGTTCTCGTGGCCCTCATCCTCGGATGGGCGGGGTTGTCGCCCTTGGCCGGCTTTGCCGAGGATTTACCAACCCCCTACCGGCTGGGGACGGGCGACAAGATTCGCCTGACCGTCTATAACGAGGCCACGCTCTCCGGAGAGTTCAGCCTCAACGACCAGGGGGCCGTGACCCTGCCGCTGATCGGGCCGGTGGTCCTCATCGGGAAGACCATCGCCGAGTCCGAGGCAATGATTACCGAGCGTTACGGCAAGGATTATCTCGTTAACCCCAGGGTAAACGTCGAGGTCCTAAGTTATCGGCCGTTCTTCATTCTGGGCGAGGTCAGAAGCCCGGGCAGCTACGCGTACGTTAATGGGATGACCGTCGTGAACGCCGTCGCCCTGGCGGGGGGATACACCCCCCGTTCCAATCGTGACCGCATCGTCGTCAAGCGTGCCTCCGACCCCGACAAAGGGGAGCAGCGGGTGGAGGAGGACAGTGCGGTTCTGCCAGGCGACGTTATCCGCGTTCCGGAACGCTTCTTCTAGACGTTGGCCCGCGTCACCCGCCCGCGGCGATAGGCGGAATTCATGCGATCGGTCTCCGATCCAAGTGGAGAGGCGGCGTTTATGGGAAATTTGGTGACCTTCTCGAGTCCTCGCGACGAGAGCGACGGCCGATCCGATCAGCAGATTGTCGGTCCTGACCAGCGTTTCGGCGGTCCGCCGACGGGCGGCACGCCCGTGCATGACCGCCCGGACTGGATGGAGATCCCGCAGCTCATCGCCGTCATCCGGCGGCGCTGGGGCATGATCGTCGGCTCCACCGCGCTGTTGACGCTGCTGGCCGCCATCGTGGTGTTCCAGCTGCCGCCCCGCTACACGGCCGACGCCACGGTGATGCTCGATACCCGCACGACCAAGGTGGTCGACATCCAGGCGGTGGTCTCCGGGCTCTATGCCGACGCCGCCGTGGTGCGCAGCGAGCTCGAGGTGCTGCGCTCGCCGGCGCTCACCGCCAAGGTGATCGAGAAGCTCGATCTCACCAAGAGCAAGGTGCTGAACCCCTATCTGCAGCCCACCACCTTCTTCGACCGCTACAACCCGGCGGCGCTGGTCCGCCACATGCTGGAGAATCCGGCCGCGCAGGTTCCGCTCACGCCCGAGCAGCAAAAGCAGACCGAGCTCGAGGCCACCATCCAGACGATGCTGACGGATCTCACCGTCCTCAACGACGGCCGCTCCTACATCATCAAGATCCTGTTCCAGTGCGAGGACCCGGCGCTCGCCCAGGCGGTCGCCAACGCCTACGCGGACCTCTACCTCGCCGGGCAGCTCGACCTCAAATACGCCGCCACCCAGCGCGCCACCGACTGGCTCAACGAGCAGCTCGCCGGATTGCGCGACAAGGCGCGGGACAGCGATCAGGCGGTGCAGCGCTATCGCGAGGAGCACAATCTCACCGACGTGCGCGGCACGACGGTGACCACCCAGCAGCTCTCCGAGATCAACTCCCAGCTCATCCTCGCCGCCGCCGACCGGGCGCAGAAGGAAGCGGCGCTGAAGCAGCTGCAGGACGCGAAGGCGTCCGGCAACGTCGATTCCGTCGCCCAGGTGCTGAACTCGGCCACCATCATCACGCTGAAGAACCAGCAGTCGGATCTGCGCCGCCGCCGGGCGGAGCTGCTGACCCGCTACAAGCCGGCGCATCCTGAGATCATCAACATCGATGCGCAGATCGCCGACATCGACAAGAAGCTCGCCGAGGAGATCGGCAACGTCACCCGCAGCATGGCGAACGACGTGCAGGTGGCGCGCTCGCGCGAGGCCTCGCTGCGCCAGAGCCTGGCGGGCCTGCAGAACTCCCAGGGCAAGCAGACCCAGGAGGAGGTGCGTCTCCACGAGCTGCAGCGCGAGGCGGATGCCAACCGGCAGATCTACGAGAACTTCCTGACCCGCTTCAAGCAGGTCTCCACCCAGGAGGACATGCAGCAGGCGGACGCGCATTTGATCGCCAGGGCGCAGTTCCCGACCATCCCCACCTACCCGAAGAAGCAGATGCTGATCGGCCTCTGGTTCTTCATCTCGCTCTGCATCGGCGTCGGCGGCGCCTTCGCCATGGAGCGTCTCGACAACGGCTTCCGCAGCCCCGAGCAGATCGAGCAGCTGACCGGCGTGCCCTTCATCGGCCTGGTGCCGACGGTGCCGATGGGCAAGCGCGCCCATGATCTGGTGGTGCAGCAGCCGGTCTCGAGCTACGCCGAGGCGATACGCTCGGTCCGGACGGCGCTCCACTTCACCAATGTGGACGCGCCGCCGAAGATCGTGTTGGTGACCTCCTCGGTGCCGAAGGAAGGCAAGTCGGTGTTCTCGACCTCGCTCGCGCGCAGCGTCGCGCGCTCGGGCGGGCGGGCGCTCATCATCGATTGCGATCTCCGGCATCCGACCGTCAGCAAGCTGCTGGAGGCGCCGAAGGTTCCGGGCCTCCTCGCCTATTTCGCCGACGGCACCGATCCGGCGCAGCTCATCCAGGTGGAGGAGCAGTCGCGCCTTCACTACATCCCCGTCCGCGAGGGCGCCTCCAATCCGCAGGATCTGCTGGGCTCCCAGCAGATGAAGAATCTGCTGGAGGGGCTCCGCGACCAGTACGACCTGATCGTGCTCGACGCGCCGCCGGTGCTGGCGGTCTCCGACGCGCTGGTGCTCTCGCACCTGGTGGATGCGACGCTGTTCCTGATCCGCTGGGAGGAGACGCCACGGTCGGTGGCGATGGGCGCGCTCAAGCTGCTGCGCGGTCAGGGCACCGGCCTCGCCGGCTTCGTGCTGACCCGCGTCAATGTGCGCAAGCACGCGAAGTACGGCTATGGCGATTCCGGCTATTACTATGGCCGCTATGGCTCCTACTACGGCAGCAAGGCCAAGGCGTAGGATTCGTCTCCCGTCGGCATCCGCGCGGGCTCCGGCCGGTCGGCTCGAGCCCGCGGGATGGTCTTCCGGCGCGTGCCGCGCTGGAGAGCGTCACGCCCCGATGAGGGCGCAATGAGCCTGCACGGCGGGGGGCCGCGTTCGCATCCCGGCCGGCCTGCGGTGCGTCGCCTGGGCGGCATCGTCGCCCTGATCGCCGGCGCGACCTTCTGCTATCTGGGCTTCGCGCAGACGGCGGCCGGGATGTTCCAGATCCGCGGCGTCTCCGCCATCGACATGCTGCGCGCCGGCTCCCCGGCGCAGCCGCAGACGCTGACCGCCGGCATCGCCGATTTCGAGCGCGCGGATTCCTGGTGGCGGCAGCCCGACAACGCGATCTACATCGGCGTGCTGGAAGCGACGCCGACCGCCGCCGGCGCTCCCGTCGTGACGGATCAGAATCCGATCGCCGCCGCCGAGCTCGAGTTCGCGCGCGCCATCGCGGAGGCGCCCGGCAACGCCGTCGCCTGGGCGCGGCTCGCCCAGGCCCGCTACGTATCGGAAGGCGGCTCCCGCGGCACCGTCGACGCGCTGATGATGTCGATCAGGCTGGCCCGGGTCGAGCCGTTCCTGCTCGCCGACCGCGCCGCGGTCGGGCTGCCGATCTATGCCTCGCTGAGCCCGGATGAGCGGTTGCGCATCGCCGACCAGGTGCGGCTCCTGGCGCATATGTCGGCGGAGACGATGGATCAGCTCGCCGAGATCGCGCACGACACCAACACCACCCTCACGGTGGTCAGCATCCTGAGCGGCGACCTCGACGCGCTCTACCGCTTCGACGGCCGGCTGCAGGCGATGTTCAAGAAGTAACGTCGTCCGGGTGCAGGCGGGCGCCGCTCGGGATCGACTGCGCCACGGCCGCTCCCAGCAGCATCATGTAGGTCACCGTCACGGCCGGGATCTGCAGGCTGAAATCCACCAGCGAATGAGCGGCGACGAGGGCGGTGGCGCCGACGCCGATGCAGGGCAGGATGGCGTCGCGCCGTCGCCGGATCGCGCCGCGTACGCACATGATGAAGAGCGCCAGCAGCGAGCCGAACAGCAGCAGCGCGGCGGGTATGCCGAGCTCCAGCATGTTCTCGAGGTAGTCGTTGTGGGCGGCGTTCACCAGGAACGGCAGGTCCGGCGTGCGGTAGGCCTGGAAGACGGTCTGGAAGGTGCCGAGCCCGGTGCCGAGCAGCGGCCGGTCCGCCAGCGCCTTCAGAGTGAGGGCGAAGATCTCCGGCCGCACCTCGAGGTCGAGCGAGGTGCTGGCGACGCGGGCGAAGGTGGCGGCGCCGCTGACGAACAGCACCGCGGCGCCGCCCACCAGGACGGCGACGCTGAAGACCGCCCGCGAGGTCCCGCGCAGGCTGGGCGCCAGCGCGATCATCACCATCAGTGCCAGCACGCCGACCCCGGTCGCCGCCATGCCGCCGCGCGAATGGGTGAGCAGCAGCGCCGTCGCCGATATCGCGATGCAGCCGACGAACCACACCGAGCGGGTCATCAGCAGCTCGATCAGCGAGCGCGCGATGACCCGCGGCGGCTGGTCGAAATCGACGCCGCGCAGCACGTTGTCGAGCAGCAGCGCGATCGCTGTCACCACCGTCAGCCCGGCATAGGTCGCATAGGAATTGCGGTTGACGAAGGTGCTGGTGAGGTCGGTCAGATAGGCCCATTTGTCATACCACAGTACGCTGTGGTTGCCGTTCCAGTAGACCGCCAGACCCCAGACCGAATAGGCGGTCCCGATGCCGACGATGCCGATCATCAGCAGGCGCGCCCTGCCGGAATGCTGCGCCGAGCGGAAGGCCAGCCAGAAGACACCGGCATAGGTGAGGAGGCGCAGGATCACCGTCCGCGAGGCCGCGGGGTCGATGCTGATGCTGGGTCGCATGGAGGTGTGCGGCAGCAGCGCCGCGGCATCTTGCCAAAGCGGGTGCTGCCAGCCCGCCGGCGCCCAAGGCAGGCTCTGGAACACCGCCCAGACGATAGCCGCCTCGAACAGCAAGGTGGGGATGCCGACGATCCGCAGCGGCAGCGCGTCATCGTGCTCGATGATGAGATCGCTGACGCCCATCATCAGCACCAGGAGGCCGGTGATGGCGGCGAGCAGGCCCCAGGCCCAGGGACGGGCGCTTCCGAACGGCAGCGGCGCCCAGAGCGCCAGCAGCAACAGCCCGCCTTGGCAGGCGGCGCGCAATGTCACCCCCAACCCGACCGATCGCCACGTGCGACGGTGGCGGCGCGCCTCGGCGCTCCGTGGTGTTGCCTGCGTTCTCATCCCTGGCCCCTCGGCGCATGCTAGCGCGTTGTCGGCGGGCTGAACATTGGGGCGTGCGCGAGTCGCGGCGATAATGCCGCGCTGCTGTCATCGCCGATTCAGAAAGGTTAAGCTCAAGCCGAGCGACGCAGGGCCGCGCGCGGGCGAGGGGTCTCGGAGGGGGAGCGGGGTTGGGGTGATGCCGTCTCTGGTTGTGGCCATCGGCCCGCTGCCGCCGCCGACCCACGGGTTCTCCGAGAACACGAAGATCATCACCGACCGGCTGCGCGGACGCTGCGAGCTCCGGGTGGTAGACACCTCGCCGGGCTCGCCGCGGCGCTCACCGGCCTATTACGCGCGCCGCGTCTGGCGCGAGCTCCGCGGCGGGCTGGCGCTGCTGGGCGGCATCGCCTCGCCGGAGCGGCGCACCTATCTGCCGGCGGCGGGCGCCGGCGGTCTTCTCTTCACCGTGCTCCATGCGGCGATCGCGCGGCTCGCCGGCTACGAGATCGCCGTCCATCACCACTCCTTCGCCTACATCGAGGAGCGTTCGGCGCTGATGGCGCTGCTGGTGCGCTTCGCCGGTCCCGACGCGGTGCACATCTTCCTCTGCGAGGCCATGCGTCACCGCTTCGAGGCGCAGTATGGCCCGTGCCGCGGCGGCATGATCGTCTCCAACGCCTTCTACATCCGCGCCAACCTGATGCGCGAGCGGACGCCGCCGATCCCCGGTCTGCTGCGCCTCGGCCATATGAGCAATCTCTCCGCCGAGAAGGGGCTCGACGATTTCCTGGCCCTGCTGCGCGCCCTCCGAGAGGCGGGTATCGCGTTCCGGGCGGTGCTCGCCGGCCCGGCGGCGACGCCGGCGGCGGCGGCGGAGATCGCCGTGGCGGAGCGCGAGCTGGGCGCTGCCCTCGATTATCGAGGACCGGTCTACGGCGAGGCGAAGGCGAAGTTCTTCGCCGACATCGACGTCTTCGTCTTTCCGACCCGCTACAAGTTCGAGGCGCAGCCGAACGTGCTCTTCGAGGCGTTCTCCTTCGCCGTGCCGGCGATCGCCTTCGCGCGCGGCTGTGTCGCCTCCGATCTGCCGGAAAGCTGCGGCGCCGCGGTGCCGGTCGGCGCCGATTTCATCGCCGCCGCCCGCGAGCGGATCGCGCGCTGGAGCGCCGATCCCGCCGCCCTTGCGGAGAGCTCCCGCGCCGCCCGCCGCGCCGCGCTCGCCGCCTGCGAGGAGTCCGAGCGTGCCGTCGAGGCGATGCTGCAGCGACTGTCAGGATCGCGGTGAGGGGGGCTCTTCCGCCAGCCGCGGGCGGATCGGCTTCGCCGGCGAGCCGAAGCAGACCATCATCGCCGGCAGGTCGGAGAAGACGCTGCTGCGCGAGCCCACCACGGCGCCGCGGCCGATCGTGACGCCGGGCGCCACGAAGACGTCGGCGGCGAGCCAGGCCTCGGGCTCGATGTGGATCGGCTTGGCGAAGATCGGGAAGTCGGGCTTGGTGTAGTCGTGGGCGCCGGCGCAGAGGTAGGAGTTCTGCGACACCACCGCATTGGCGCCGATCACGATCTCGCCCAGGCTGTAGAGCACGACATTGTCGCCCACCCAGGCGTGATCGCCGATGGTCACCTTCCAGGGATATGTGGTGCGCATGGAGGGTCTCAGCATCACGCCCTCGCCGAGGGTGGCGCCGAACTGCCGAAGCAGCCAGCGCCGCCAGCCATAGGCCACCTGCGGCGAGGTGTTGAAGAGGAGCGCCTCGACGATCCACCAGAGCTGCACCCAGAGCGCGCTCCGGCCGCGGAATCCCGGCGGCAGCCGGAAGGATTTGAGGTTCTGCACTGGCCCCGCGATGCCGCCGGCCTCCATCACGGCATCTCCATGGCGAGCGCTTCCTCGAGGCCGGGCATCTCGCGCGCCGGCGGGCCGATGAGGCGGGCGGCGCCGGCGCCGAAATGCCGGGAGTCGGCGAGCGCGGCGAGGCGGCGCGAATTCTCGGCGAGACGGCGCCAGAGCGCCTCGTCATCGCCGATGCGCTGCATGAGCCGCGCCAGGCCCTCGGCATTGTCGGGCTCGATGACGAAGCCGTTGACCTCTGTGCGCACCAGCAGGTCGCGGGCGCCGACATTGGAGGAGCAGATCACCGGCAGGCCCATGGCGAGCGCCTCGTTCACCACCAGGCCCCACTGCTCCTCCGTGGAGGGCAGGATGAGGGCGAGGCTCTGAGCCAGGGTGCGGGCGATGTCAGGCGCCTGGATGAAGCCGTGGAACACCGCCTTGGCGAGGCCGAGCTCGCGGGCGCGCTGGCGCAGCGCGCTCTCCAGCGCGCCGGAGCCGCAGACGTGCAGCTCGCGCGCCGAGGGGCCGGTGATCCGGCAATAGCGGGCATAGGCCTCGAGTGCCATCGCCACGTTTTTCTTCGGCACCAGCCGCGCCACGATGACGAAGTGACGCTGGGCGAAGGGCGTGCCTTCCGGCGCGGCGGGGGCGGCGGCGAGTCCGCGCACGCGCTCCATCGACACGGTGTCGTAGCCGAGCGCGATCTGCCGCGGCCGGAAGCCGAACCAGCGCAGGTAGTCGCGCGAGCGGGTCCCGCCGGCGATGCCGCCATGATAAGGGAGGAAGTAGACGAGCTTCATGAGCTCGCGCCAGAGCTTGCGCGGATAGTCGTCGAATTTCGATTCGAACATCAGATAGGCGCGGCGGCCGGCGAGCCGCAGCGCCGCCGCCAGCAGCAGGTTCTCGAGCCGGTCGTAATTGCAGAGGAAGACGTGCCGCGCGTCGAGGCGCCGGCAGAGCCGGAGGTAGGCCGGCAGCACGCGCCACCACGGCAGCTTCTCGGCGGCGCCGCCCGGGAACAGCGTGACGCGCTCGACACCGGCGATGGCGCCGGTCTGGCTCCAGGCATAGGTCTCGCTCGATCCCGCGACCTCGACGGCGATCACGCGGTGGGTTTCGGAGAGCGCGGCGCCGGCGGCCTCCAGGCGGTCGACGTGATAGGGGCCGAGATAGTCCCAGACGAAGAGGACAGCCGGCTTCAACGGGGACCCCGCCGCCGGCTCAGAGCCGCTGCGCCGGCGGTCCGATGACGCGGCCGCCGCCGGGGCCGGCAAGCGGGCGACCGTAGCCCGGCTGGAAGCTGGTGCCGGGCTCGCTCGATCGGCCGATGATGCGGACCAGGCCGCGCCACAGGATCACCGGCATCACGGCCATCAGCGCGAACTTGAAGATGGTGATGCCGCCGTCGCGGTACCACTGCAGGGTCAGCGGCACGTAGCTGGTGTAGCAGAGCAGCTTGAAATGCGTGGCCTCGCCGCGCCAGAACCAGCGATGCGCCCGGGCATTGGCGTAGCCGACGACCAGCATGGTGACGATCACGCCGAGCCAGCCGCCGCTCATCCAGCCGTCGCCGACCAGCGACAGCGTCCAGCCGATCCAGTTGCCGTAGTCGTTGAGGTTCACCCACTGGATCGGCGGCCCGAACGGCTTGCCGGCCCAGAGAATGCGCGGGATCGGCTCGGTGAAGAGCTGGAGGTACTGGGTGAAATAGGTGTAGGTGCCGGACTTCTCCGGCACCACATCCATGACGAAGGTGAGGAAGTCGAGGTTGGCGAAGTCGGGCGTGTCCTGCTTCTGGATCCAGGTCTTCTCCTTCTCGATCGGATCCTCCTGCGGCAGCGTGCCGCCGAGGAACAGCGCCTGGTAGTAGCCGCGATCCTGGCCGAGCTGGTGGAACACCAGGAAGATCGGGATCGCGACCACGACGACGCGCAGCGGGAACCAGCGCCGCCCGGTCTTGAAGAGGTAGAGCAGCGCCAGGGAGGCGAAAGCCATGATGATGGTCCATCGGGACCATCCGACATAGACGCGCTCGGCGATGTAGACCGCGAAGGGCACGAAGGAAATGAGCCGGAACCGCATGCCCCAGATGAACATCAGGGCCAGCGTGCCGAGCATCTTCTCGGCGTCGACGACGTAGCCGGTGGTGTTGGTGAAGGTGGCGATGCCGGTTTCCTCGTCCCGCTGCATGCCGATTTCTTCGTTGCCGCTCGCCGTGAGGTCGTCCTGGTGGATGTTGAGGTAAGCCGAGTAGAGGGCGATCGGCAGCACCAGGATGCAGAGCGCCATGAACGCGCGCCATTCCTGGCGGTTGAAGCCGACGGTGAAGCGCCGGTCGAAGCGAGGTGCGGTCCTGTCGATGCCGAGGCAGGCATAGGTGAATACCAGGAACGCCAGCAGCGACACGAGAATCGCCCGCACCATGTCCTCTTCGCTCGGGTAGAAGCGCATGGCGTAGAAGACGAGGTCGAAGTTGAAGGCCCGCTCCATGATCGGGCGGAGCACGAAGACGATGCCGTGGAAGGCGAGATAGAAGGCGAAGGGATGGAACATCGACCCGCGCGGGCTGCGCAGGAACATCACCACGACCATCAGCCAGATGACCGTCTGGATGGTGAGGAGCGCCTCTACCATTGCTGCGCCAGGCTCCTCGCCTGCTCGCGATAGCGCCGCCAGCTGCGCTCGCCGCGCATCTGCCAGGACGCCTCCTGCCAGTCCGCCAGACGCGCACGGTCACGGATGACGGAACTGAGAGCGTCAACCAGCATCGGGATGGTTACTTCCTTGAGGATCACGCCGTTACGGCCATCGCGCACGCCGTCGCCGCATTGCATCGATTGGATGATGCCGAGCCCCGCAGCGGCGGCCTCATATAGCACGATTCCGCCCCCCTCGAAAAGGCTGGGAAAGACGAAACAATCGGCCTCGATGAAGTAGTTAACGACTTCTTGACGCGGCACCGAGCCGACATGCCGGATCCGCCCGGCATAACGGCGGAAGGTCTGTTCCGGGATCTCCAGATTGCCGACCAGCGTCAGGCTCCCCTCCTCGGGCGGAATACGCGCGAATGCCTCGAGCAGCGCCGCGACCCCCTTGCGGGGGTGCACCAGCCCGACGAAGAGAAACCTGACCGGCCGCCCCTCGAGCGGCGCCCGCCGCGGCCGCTCGATCGGAAACAGCGTCTCGTCGAAACCGTAGGGGATGATGCGGATCTTCTCGCGCGGGCAGCCGTTCTCCGCCAGCGTGCCGGCGCAGAACTCCGAGCCCACCACCACCGCGTCGGCGAGCGCGATCTCCTCGTCCTGCTGCGCGATCTCCGCTGCCGAGAACGGCACATAGCCCCGGGAGAAGAAGTCGGGATGGCGCGCCTCCTCCGCCGCCATGGCGCGGTTGAGCGACGCGCAGTGGCCGATGGTCTGGTCGAGGACGCAGGGAATGCCGCGCCGCTTCGCCCAGCGGAATACCTCCACCGAGGAGGTGTTGTAGCCCCATAGCACGTCCACCTTCTCGCGCTCTGTGAGGTCGATCACCTGCTGGCCGAAGCGGCGGTTGCCGATTCGGTTGATGGTGGTCCAGAGCCGGTCATGGCCGACCCGCCGGGCGCCCGCCTCGAGCCACTCCCAGAAGCCGAACTGGCGGATGCCGTCGGGATCGAGCACCGGCGTGTAGCGGCGCGAGAACTCGCGGTGGACGCGGGCTGCGAGCGGCGCCGGCAGGAAGCGCTCGATGCGATAGGGCCAGCGGCGCGGGTCGTAGAACACCGAGGTGGCGAGCCAGCCCAGCGTGCCGCCTTCCTGGAAGGCCAGCGCGGTCTGCCAGGAATGCTGAGTTCCCGGATGGAACACGCCGACCTTTGAGGGCATGGGGCGCTGGATCCGCTCACGAGGCGCCGCTCGGAGCGGCCAGGCGCCGACACTAAGGCAAGTGCCGACCCGATTGAATCGGAACATGCCTAGCGCCGATCCTTTAACGCCGGCTTAAGTGGCCTCGGCCGCGGGCACCGGCACGTTGCCCCGGCAGGGACAGGATGGGGCGGCGGGCGCCGCCAATACTGCGCCCGCCGTTGCCGCGCGGCCGAGAGAACGCATCTTGCCGGAGCAGCCGCTTGCGCAAATCGACGGCTCCCGGTAAGGGGACGCCTCGACGCCAGGCATTAATGAATATTTCGTTGGATCGGGGCAGGCTCTGCGGCAAACCACGGTCCCGGGGGACCGACGGGGCGTCGGGACGGGATCGGGCTCTTCGGGTGGCGGCTTCAGCGCGACAGGGCGGCAGGGACGGGCGCGGCCGGCGGTGCCGGGGATGGGCGCCGTGAGCACCGGCAGGCGGGTCGGCCGCGACTTCATCATCACCCTCGCCGGCAGCGCGATGAACGGGCTGCAGGGCATCGTCGTGCTGCCGATCATGATCCGGATCGCCGGCGAGGCGACCTACGGCGCCTACACGCTGCTGATCTCGCTGCTCGGCCTCTGGATCGCCTTCATCGGCTACGGCATTCCCTACCGCTATCAGCGCAATCTGGTTTCCGCCAAGACCCTCGCCGAGCGCCGGGCGCTGTTCGAGCCGCAGTTCACCTTCCAGCTGCTGATGGTGGCGCTCGCCTCGGCGGCGATCCTGATCGCCGGTCGCCGGCTCGAGACCTGGATCTTCGGCGACATGACCCATTTCACCCCCGCCTACCTGGCGGCGGTGCTGTTCTCAAACCTGCTCTGCCGCCAGTCGCAGGACTATTTCCGCTACACCCAGCGCTTCCTGCCGCTCAGCATCAGCTCGGCGAGCGCCACCTATGTCTTCGTGGCGATCCTGGTGGCGGTGGCGCTGCTGACGCAGGAGCTGTCCCTCGACACGCTGCTGCTGCTGCAGGCGGTGACCTATCTCGTCATCAGCCTGCCGCTGCTGGCGGTGCTGCTGCGCGAGCTCGGACTGCCGAGGCTCAAGCTGCCGTTCCGCACCCTGATGGAGGACATCCACGTCGCCTGGCCGCTCTCGGTCGAGCTTGTCATCGACTACGCGCTGCGCTTCGCCGACCGCTACGTGATCCTGCTCTACCTCTCGGTGGCGGATGTCGGCCGCTATCAGCCGGCCTATGCGCTCGCCACCGTGGTGATGATGCTGCCGACGCTCATCGACATCATCCTGGTGCCGGCGCTCTCGCGCCTCGTCGATCTCGGCGAACGCGCCGAGGCGGAGCGCCTGCTGGCGATCTTCCTCAGGCTCTTCCTGATGTTCGCGACGCCCTTCGCGGTCGGCGCGCTGATGATGGGGCCCACCATCCTGGGATTGCTGGCGAGCCCCGAGATCGGCGAGGCCAGCCGCTGGGTCTCGCCGCTGATGGCGGTGGCCTCGATCTTCCTCGGCATCATGCGGCTCGCCTCGCTGGTCGCCTTCGTGATGGGCCGCACCCGCACCATCCTGGGCGCCAGCCTGCTGGGCGCGATCCTCAACATCGCCCTCAATGTCGCGGTGCTGGCATTCGTCCGCGACATCGCGGTGCCCGCCGCCAGCGCTCTCGTGGGCTATGTCGCCGCCGCCGTCTACACCGTGCTGGCGCTCAGGCCGGTGTGGCGGATCGCCTTCGAATGGGGCGCGATCGCCCGCTACTGTGTCGCCGCGGCGGCGATGGGGCTGCTGCTCTGGGTCATCGGCTACCCGCCCGGGACGGTGGTATCGATCAATCCCTTCCTGCTGGCGGCGGTGCTCGCCGTCGGCGGCGTCACCTATTTCGCGGCACTGACGGCGGTCGGCGGCTTCGGGCGGCGCGAGATCAATCAGATCGGCAATCTGCTGCGGCGCCAGGACCGCGGCGCGGGGCAGGCCGCATGACGGCGGTCCGGCACTACTGCACCTATTTCGACCATCGCTACCTGCCGCGCGGGCTTGCGCTCTATGCCTCGATGCGCCGGCATTGCGAGCCGTTCAGGCTCTGGGCGCTCTGCCTCAGCGACGAGGCCTACGAGTTCCTGATCGCGCTCGACCTCCCCGGGCTGCTGCCGATGCGGCTTGCCGAGCTCGAGGCGCATGATCCGGAGCTCCTGCAGGCGAAGAGCAACCGCACGCCGATCGAGTATTATTTCACCTGCTCCTCGACGCTGATGGCGGCGCTCTTCGATCTCCATCCGGACATCGACGTGCTGACCTACCTCGATTCCGATCTCTACTTCTTCGCCTCGCCGGAGGCGATCTTCGCGGAGTTCCGCGACGCCTCCACCTACATCGTCCCGCACAACTTCTCCAAGCGGAACGAGGATCTGCTCTGGGGCGGCCTCTATAACGTCGGCTGGGTCTCGTTCCGGCGCGACGCCGACGGGCTCGCCTGCCTCGCCTGGTGGCGGAAATCCTGCCTCGAATGGTGCCACGACTACGTCGAGGGCGACCGCTTCGGCGATCAGCGCTATCTGGAGAAATTTCCGGAGATGTTCCGCCGCGTCGCCATCGCGCGCCATCCCGGCATCAACGTGGCGCCCTGGAATCTCGATCGCTATCGCCTCGGCGTCGATCCCCAGGGCGCGCCGACCGTCGACGGCCAGCCGATCATCTTCTTCCACTTCAGCGGCCTGAAGCGGATCTCCGCCATTCTCTGGCGCACCTCGCACCGCCGCTTCGGCGCGCCGATGAACCGCCAGGTGCGCGGCCTCTTGTACGCGCCCTACCTCGCCGATCTCCTGGCCGGCGAGGCGATGGTGCAGCGGCGGTTCGCCAATCGCGTCGATCCTCTGGGCCGCGGCGGTACGACCGACCGCCGGAGCCGGCTCTACCGTACGTTGCGGGAGACCGTCGGCGCCATCGTTCGCGGCGGCGGACTGTGGGTGGTGGCGCAGCGCCTGCTGTAGCGCCGCTCACGGAGCTGGGAAGTCCCGCGCCAGGAGCGCGGCTTTTCCCGCGGGCAAGGCGATGCTAGCGTGCGCGCTCGCGCAGCGCCTGCCGTCCCACCGCCGAGACCTTCCATGACCGATCTCCGATGCACCCGCCGCCGCATTTTCGGCCGCATCGGTCGGCGCCAGTTCGGCCGCTATGCGCTGGCGGCCGGCGCCAGCCTGGCGGCGGCGCGCGCCGGGCTCGGTCGTGCCGCGGCCGCGGCGCCCGGCGGGCGGCAGGTCTTCGCCCATTACATGGTCTGCTGCCCGATGGCGGGACTCGACGCCGAGGCGGCGGACTACCTGCCGGAAATGCGCCAGGCGCAGGCGATGGGGATCGACGCCTTCGCGCTCAATGTCGGCGGCTGGAAGCAGGAGCCGATCTATCCGGCGGTGACCGCCCGGCTCTTCGCCGCCGCCCGCTCGCTCGGCAATGACTTCAAGCTGTTCTTCTCGATCGATGGTCTCGAGATCGACGAGGCGGTGGCGATGCTGTCGGCCTATTACGATCATCCCGCCTATTTCCGCCACGGCGGGAAGCCGCTGCTCTCCTGCTATTCCGGCGATGCCGACTGGGCGGCAGCGCTGCTGGCGGCGCTGGCGAAAGTCCACCGCCCGGTCTTCTTCGTGCCCGCCTTCTTCCCGCCGCGCAGCGGCGAGCGCTTCTCCCAGGCCGGCGTCCGCCAGCTCATCGCGCAAAATCCCGAGCTCGACGGCTTCTTCTATTTCGGCGGCGCCGGCACCGGGGTGGAGATCGCCGAGCGCAGCCGGCGCATCGGCGACGCCTGGCACAGCGCCGGCAAGCTCTACATGGCGCCAGTGACGCCCTACTACCGTGGCATGGACGGCAACTACCGGCTGTTCGAGACGCGCGGCTTCGAGGGGATGGCGCAGCAATGGCAGTCGGCGATCGAGACCGACGCGCAATGGGTGGAGATCGTCACCTGGAACGACTGGGGCGAGTCGACCTATGTCGCGAGCTTCGGGCCGCCGAACGCGACCGAGCTCTGGGACGGCCGCTGGGGACCGATCCTCTCCCATGCCGGCTATCTTGCCGCCAGCCAGTATTACATCCGCTGGTTCAAGACCGGCGCGCAGCAGATCGATCGCGACCGGCTGTTCTGGTTCTATCGCCTGGCGCCGCGCAGCCGGCCGGGCCGGCGCATCCCCGAGGGGAAGCCGCAGAGCTTTCCGAAGGGCGCCGGGCTGCTGGAGGATCGCGTCTTCGCCAGCGCCTTCCTGACCGCTCCGGCGGTCCTTCACATCGAGAGCGGCGGTCGTCCCTACGAGTTCCCGCTCGCGGCCGGCGTCCATCATGTGGCGGCGGATTTCGCTCCCGGTCCGCAGCGCTTCCGTCTCGAGCGGGGCGGCCAGCGTCTGCTCGCGGGCGAGGGGGCGTTCCCGATCGCCGAGGACAACTGGTCGAACTTCAACTACCTCTCCGGCGAGGCTCGGCCGGCCTGAAGGCGCGCGCCGACGCCGAACGCCCTCGTGTGACGGCGCTCACAAAAATGGCGGCCGCGCGCTGCTAGCGTGCTGCAGCCGGGAGCCCGATGCGCCCCGGCGCCACAGCAGGAGAGGGTCGATGGGTGATGAGTTGGATATCAGCTGGGCCGGTCATTCCGGCGCCCCGCACGTCTATTTCGCGCTTGGCTGCCTGCTGGTCTTCCGGGTCATCATCGCGGCCCTGCAGAACCGGGAGGAGCTGGAGGTGTGGTTCCATCTGCGCCGCGTCGTCTGGACGCGCCGGCTGCGGCAGGCAGGCCTGTGAGGCGCTTCACACCGGCGCGAGCCGGCCGGACATAGATTCCTCAACTGATCGCGTTTCACTCCAGGAGGGTGCCATGGGCACTCCATATCGAGGCCGGAGCGCGGAGCTTGGCGGTGCCGCATTCCCGGAATTTTCTCAGTTCTGCACCATGGTGAGCCGGGCCGATATTGCCATTGCCTGGGCGGCGGTGCTCGTCGCCCTCGGCGGGATGGTCCTGCTCTCGGGGCTCGGCTGAGCCGGGAAAATGGGGGAGGGTCCGATGATGAAGCGCCACGCCGCCTGGCCCTTGCTCTCGCCGGAAACTGCCCGCCATGGTCGCGACACCGAGGCCTCAGCACCCGATTCCCGCGGCATGGACGAAGCCCAGCGGGGATGCGAGAATTTGCGCTGGCGTGCGGCGCCGCCACCTTCGGGGGACCTGCCGGCACGCGGCGGGAGCGGTCCATTGATGCAGGCCAAGTCCGGCGGCGACAAGCAGCAGATCCTGCGCAACCACTTCCTGTTCCGCGAGCTCAGCGACGCCGAGCTGACCGCGCTCCTCGCCTATGCCCATGTGGCGCGGTTTGCCGCCAACGAGCGGATCTTCCTCAAGGGCTCGCCGGGCACCGGCATGATGGCGGTGCTGAAGGGCTCGGTGCGGATCGCGGTGCCGGGCCTCGACGGTCGCGAGATCGTGCTGACGGTGATCGGCGAGGGCGACATCGTCGGCGAGATCGCGCTCCTCGACGGCAAGGAGCGCACGGCGGATGCCACCGCTGCCACCGACTGCGAGCTCCTGGTGATCGAGCGACGGAGCTTCCTGCCGTTCCTGGAGCAGCATCCGCAGGTCGCCACCCGGCTGCTGATCGCGCTCTGCGCCAGGCTCCGCCGCACCACCGAGCAGGTGGAGGATCTGGCGCTCCTCAATCTGCCGGAGCGGCTCGCCAAGAAGCTGCTGAGCCTCGCCGAGAGCCAGGGCGAGCGGACGCCGCAGGGCACCCGCATCGCCGCCCGCCTGACCCAGGGCGAGCTCGGCAACATGCTCGGCACCTCGCGCGAGAGCATCAACAAGCAGCTGGCGCGCTGGCAGCGCGAGGGCATCCTCGAATTCGCCCAGGGCGGCGT
>DATJOK010000203.1:0-2102 GCA_035507155.1 Allostellaceae bacterium | reverse complement strand
TCGCCGAAGGCCTCGAAGAGATTGCGGCCGAAGCGGGTGTCGCTGGCGCGGAACTCGGGGTGCCACTGCACGCCGATGACGAAGCCGTTGCCGGGCCGGCTGATGCCCTCGATCTGCTGATCGGGCGCCACCGCCTCGACGGTGAAGCCCGGTGCCAGCTGGTCGATGCCCTGCTGGTGCAGGGAGTTCACCACGATCTCGCCGGCGCCGGCCCAGCGCTCGAAGAGACCGCCCGGCGTCAGCGTCACCGGATGCGCGCTGTGGTCGTAGCGCTCCGGCATGGTGTCGCGCTTGGGCGCGCGGTGATCGAGGCGGCCGGGCACCGCCTGCACCTGCTGATGGAGCGTGCCGCCCATCGCCGCATTGAGCTCCTGGATGCCGCGGCAGATCGCGACGATCGGCAGGTCCGCCGCCACCGCGGCGCGGATCAACGGCAGGGTGACGGCATCGCGGGCGGGATCGTGGGCGAGGTCGGGCACCTTCTCGGCGCCGTAGTGATGCGGCTCGACATTGGAGCGGCTGCCGGTGAGCAGGATGCCGTCGAAGCGCGCGAGGATCTCCTCCACCGGCACGTGATGCGCCAGCGCCGGCACCAGGAAGGGCGTGACGCCCGCCCGCTCGGAGGCGGTCACCAGGTATTTCTCGCTGACGAAGTGGGTCATGTGATCTCCCTGGAGACGCGTGCAGCAGGGAATCACGATCGCGGGACGGGACGTGGAGGTCATGGAGAGGTGGGATGCAGGCGACGGACGCCCGACGGTTGGGGTTGACGAAAGCTTGCGGCAAGATGCGCGGCAATGCAAGACGCGGTGGCCACGCTCCTCGCCGTCAAGACAGGCCTCATCATCGCCTGGATGGCTTGCTTATTCCTTGCCGAGCGGCTGATTCCGGCGGTCCCGCGGCCGGCACTCCCGCGCCGGCGTCTTATCAGCAATGCGGTCCTGTGGGGGCTGAATGCGGTCGCCTCGGTCCTGGTGGTGGTGCCGGTGACGGTCTGGGCGTGCAGCCGCGCCCTCCCCTGGCGGCCGGCCTGGTGGTCGGGCCCGGCGGGGCTGCTGCTCGACCTCCTGATCCTCGACGGTCTCATCTATGGTTGGCACCGTCTTAACCATGAGGTGCCGCTGCTCTGGCGCTTCCACTCGGTCCATCACCTCGATCGCTTCCTCGACACCACCACCGCCGTCCGCTTCCACCTCGGCGAGGTGCTGCTCTCGGCGCTGGCGCGCGCCGGCGTCGTCCTGCTGCTCGCGATCCCTCTTGCCTCGGTGCTGGTCTACGAGACGCTGCTGCTGCTGGCGACCATCTTCCATCATTCGAACCTTCGACTGCCGCCGAGGCTGGAGCGCGCGCTCTCGTGGTTCGTCGTCACGCCGTCGATCCACTGGGTGCATCACCACCGCGTGCGCCGCGACACCGATTCCAACTACGCGACCGTCCTCAGCCTGTGGGATCCGCTGTTCCGCACCCGCTCGCCGACCCGGCGCACGCCCGGCCTGGCGATCGGCGTCGAAGGCCGCGAGGACGAGGCGCTCGCCGGCCTCATCGTCGCGCCTTTCCGCCCGTCCTGAGCGGCGGGATCGCCGCTACTTGGAGTCGTTGCTCGGGCGCGGATCGGTCCAGTAGAAGAGCATCGGGTTCAGCGTCACGCCGTAGTGGGGGCTGTCGAGGACCACGGTGGTCTGCTTCTGCTGCGCGTCCAGCACGGTCCACTGGCGCAGCTGGATCGGCCGGTCCTCCAGCACCATGGTGACGGAGCCCTGGCCGGGCTCCTTGGTCTGCACGACGGTGAGCCGGATCGCGCCGGGATGATGCTCGAAGGCGGTGACGGTGACATCGCCGGAGAGGCGGATGTTGTCGGCCAGCAGGAAGCCCGCCGGGGTCTCGTTGACGCGGATGTCGGTGATCTGCTGCAGCTCCTTGTCGTAGTAGTAGATGTTGCGCCCGTCGGCCACCAGCAGGATGGGCACCGGCGGATCGTACTCGAAGCGCATCTTGCCGGGCCGCGACAGATAGAGCTGACCGGTCGCCATGCCGCCATCGGCGGAATACTGCTGGAAGCGCGAGCTCAGCGTGTGGATGCTGTTGAGGTAGCTCTGCACCGC
>DATJOK010000202.1:0-28565 GCA_035507155.1 Allostellaceae bacterium | reverse complement strand
AGCGTAAGTTTCGTCGACAAGATCGTCCAATACGCTCGCCCAGCCGGCCGATAGTTTGGTGGCAACGGGAAATCTGCGATGAACGAAAAACAGGCAGGGCTCATGCAGGGAAAGATCACGGGATCATCTGCGATCCTCGGTGCGTCCGATGCGGCATTGATCGAGGCGGCGTTGCGGAAGGGGGCGACACGGCGTGACGTCATGCGCTGGCTGGCGGCCTCGGGAATGAGCATCGCTGCGGCCGGCAGCATCGCTACCCACGCGACGCGTGCCTTTGCCGAGACTCCGAAGAAAGGCGGCCAGATCCGGGTCGCCGGTCAGTCGACCTCGACTGCCGATACGGTCGATCCTGCGAAGCAGTCGCTGTCGACCGATTATTCCCGCTGCAACATGTTCTACAACGGCCTGACCTCGCTCGACGAGCATCTCACGCCGCAGCTCGAGCTGGCGGCGTCGATCGAGAACGACAAGGCCACCGTGTGGACGATCAAGCTGCGCAAGAACGTGCATTTCCATGACGGCAAGCCGCTCACCTCGGCGGACGTCGTCTATTCCCTGCAGCGGCACAAGGATCCAGCGGTCGGATCGAAAGCCAGGACCCTCGCGACCCAGATGAAGGAAATCAAAGCGACCGGCCCCGACGAGGTGCAGATCAGCCTCGAGGCACCGAACGCGGATCTGCCTGTGGTGCTCGGCACCTTCCATTTCCTCATCATCAAGGACGGCACCACGGATTTCTCCACCGCCGTCGGCACCGGACCCTACAAGTGCAAGGAGTTCTCTCCCGGCGTGCACTCCATCGCCGTTCGCAACGGCGATTACTGGAAGAACGGCAAGCCCTATCTGGATCAGATCGAGTTCTTCGGCATCCCGGACGAGAGCGCGCGGGTCAATGCGCTGCTCTCCGGTGACGTTCAGCTCATCAGCGCGATCAACCCGCGCTCGACCGAGCGGATCCGCCAGACCCAAGGCTACGAAGTCTTCCAGACCAAGTCGGGCAACTACACCGATCTGGTGATGCGGCAGGACGCAGATCCCACGCGCAACCCCGACTTCGTCATGGCGCTGAAATACATGTTCGATCGTGAGCAGATGCGTAGCGCGATCTTCCGCAACTACGCGGTGGTGGGCAACGACCAGCCGATCGACCCCAGCAACCGATTCTACTGCGCCGATATTCCGCAGCGGCCCTACGATCCCGACAAGGCGAAGTTCCATCTCAAGAAGGGCGGGCTGCTGAACGCCACCGTGCCGATCTACGCGTCGCCGGCGGCGGATAATTCCATCGAGATGGCGGTCCTGCTGCAGCAGACCGGACAGCAGGTCGGCCTCAATCTCGATATCAAGCGGGTGCCGGCGGACGGCTACTGGTCCAACTACTGGATGAAGCAGCCGCTGGGCTTCGGCAACATCAACCCGCGGCCGAGCGCGGACATCCTGCTCACCCTGTTCTTCAAGTCGGACGCCACCTGGAATGAGTCCGGCTGGAAGAACGAGAAGTTCGACCAGCTCCTGCTGGCGGCGCGCGCCGAGACCGCGGAGACCAAGCGCAAGCAGATGTACTGCGACATGCAGCAGATCATCCATGATCAGTGCGGCATCGGGATCCCGCTCTTCATCAGCATGCTCGACGCCCATGCTTCGCGGCTCAAAGGCCTGCGTCCGATCCCGACCGGCGGTCTCATGGGCTATGACTTTGCCGAGAATGTCTGGCTGGAGAGCTGAGACCGGGCTGAGGCACCGTCTCCGGCGGCCGGGCGGCGGCGCGCCGCCGGCGCGCGACGAAGGATCGCGGCGATGAACACGGCGATTTTGCGGCTCCTCGCCAATCGGCTGGCGATCAGCCTGCTGACCCTGCTGATCGTCTCCGTCCTGGTTTTCATTGCCACCGCGCTCCTGCCCGGCGACGTCGTGCAGGCGGTGCTGGGCCAGAGCGCCACGCCCGAGGCGGTCATCGCGGTGCGGCACTCGCTCCACCTCGATCAGCCGGCCTATCTCAGATATTTCCAGTGGCTCGGCGACCTGCTGTCGGGCGATCCCGGCCAGTCCTTGGTCAACCGGCTGCCGGTGGCGCAGCTCATCGGCAGCCGGCTGCCGAATTCGCTCCTGCTCGCCGCGCTCACTGCCGCGGTGTCGGTGCCTCTGGCGCTCACCCTGGGCGTCACCGCCGCGATCTGGCGCGGCACTCTCTATGATCGCATCACGGGTGTGTTCGCGGTCTCGATCGTGTCGGTGCCGGAGTTCCTGGTCGCCACCGTCGCGGTGCTGATCTTCGCCGTGAAGCTGCGCTGGCTGCCGGCGCTCTCCTATGGCACGGACGTGCATTCTCTCGCCGGGCTCCTGCGCAGCTTCGCGATGCCGGTGATGACGCTCTGCTTCGTGGTGGTGGCGCAGATGGCGCGCATGAGCCGGGCGGCGCTCGTCAACACCCTCGATTCCTCTTATGTAGAGATGGCGGTACTGAAGGGCGCGCGGCCGGCGCGCATCGTGCTGCGCCACGCGCTGCCGAACGCGATCGGCCCGATCGCCAATGCGGTGGCCTTGAGCCTCTCGTTCCTGCTCGGCGGCGTGATCATCGTGGAGGTGATCTTCAACTATCCCGGCCTCGCCAAGCTGATGGTCGACGCGGTCTCCACCCGCGACATGCCGCTGGTGCAGGCCTGCGCGATGATCTTCTGCGTCGGCTACCTGCTGCTGGCGCTGCTGGCGGATATCTGCGCCATCGTCTCCAACCCGCGGCTGCGCTACCGATGAGCCTGGCGCAGCAGCCCGGCGCCGAGGCGCCGCGCCGGCGGCGTCGGCATTTCCCGGTGATCGGCGCCATCGGTCTCGGTATCGTCGGATTCTGGCTGCTGATGGCGCTGATCGGCCCGCTGATCGCCCCCCACGACGCCGGGCGCATCGTCGACAGCAATGTGTTCGGCCCGATGAGCGCGCGCTTCCCGCTCGGCAGCGACTATCTGGGCCGGGATATCCTGAGCCGGGTCCTCTTCGGCGCCCGCTACACGGTGGGCGTGGCGCTCCTCGCCACCGTCCTCGCTTGCTGCGCCGGCGCCGCCCTCGGCATGGCCGCGGCGGTCCGGGGAGGCTGGATCGATGCGGCGCTGAGCCGGCTGCTGGATGCGGTGATCTCGCTGCCGAGCCTGCTGTTCGGGCTGGTGGTGGTGGCGGCGCTGGGATCCTCGATCACGGTGCTGGTGCTGACGACGGCGGTCATCTACACGCCCGGCGCCTATCGGATCGCCCGGGCGCTCGGCGTTGATATCAACGCGATGGATTTCGTGAAGGTGGCGCGCGCCCGTGGCGAGGGCACCGGCTTCATCATCCGGGAAGAGATCCTGCCGAACATGATCCTGCCGGTGCTGACGGATTTTGGCCTGCGCTTCGTCTTCGCCGTGCTGCTCTTGAGCGGCCTCAGCTTTCTCGGCCTCGGCATCCAGCCGCCCTATGCGGATTGGGGCGCCCTGGTGCGCGAGAACATCGAGGGGCTGGCCTATGGGGCTCCGGCGGTGATCATGCCGGCGGTCGCCATCGCGACGCTGACCATCGGCATGAATCTGCTGATCGACAATCTGCCCGGCCGGCGTGGCCCGGGCGCCGCCGGTCGATGACCGGGATGGGCGCGCTGGTCGAGGTCGAGGGCTTGCAGGTCAACGCGCGCGACGCAGGTGGCAGCGAGACCGTCATCGTCAGGGATGTGAGCTTCACCGTGGCGCGCGGTGAGGTATTGGCGCTGATCGGCGAATCCGGCTCCGGCAAGACGACGATCGCGCTGTCGCTCATGGGCTATGCGCGGCCGGGCTGCCGGATCGCCGGCGGGCGCATCTCGATCGGCGGCACTGCGGTGCGATCGCTCTCGGCCGCCGGCCTCGCCGATCTCCGCGGCCGACAGGTCGCCTATATCTCCCAGAGCGCCGCGGCGGCCTTCAATCCGGCCCAGCGCATCATGACCCAGGTGGTGGAGAGCGCCCGCATTCACGGCATTCTGAGTCGCGCCGACGCGGAGGCGAGGGCGCTTAGCCTGTTCCGCGCGCTCGCCTTGCCGAATCCCGAGCGGATCGGCACGCGCTTTCCGCATCAGGTTTCCGGCGGGCAGCTGCAGCGGCTGATGGCCGCCATGGCGCTCCTCACCGATCCCGAGCTGGTGATCATGGACGAGCCGACCACGGCGCTCGATGTCACCACCCAGATCGAGGTGCTGCGCGCCTTCAAGCAGGTGGTGCGCGAGCGGAAGGTCACCGCGATCTACGTCTCCCACGATCTCGCCGTGGTCGCCCAGATGGCAGACCGCATCATCGTGCTGCGCGGCGGCGAGATCCAGGAGACGGGCTCGACCGAGCGGCTGCTGGCGGCGCCCGGCCACGACTACACTCGCAGCCTGCTGGCGGCGGCGGAGCCCGCCGCCCGAAGCGCACCGCCAGTGAGGCTGACGGCCGCGCCGCCGGCGCCGCTGCTCGAGGTGCGGGGCCTCGTCGCCGGCTATGGCAAGCCCGACGGGGCGGGCGTGCCCGTCGTGCCGGTGCTGAGCGAGGTCGAGTTCTCGATCCTGCCCGGCTCGGTGCTGGGGGTGATCGGCGAATCCGGCTGCGGCAAGAGCACGCTTGCCCATG
Source organism: Allostellaceae bacterium (assembly GCA_035507155.1). Lineage (GTDB taxonomy): Bacteria > Pseudomonadota > Alphaproteobacteria > ATCC43930 > CGMCC-115725 > DASZHJ01. Next base: position 23,955 of record DATJOK010000202.1, on the reverse strand, counting down.
TCATCGCCGGCCTGCTGCCGGCGGCGCGCGGCACGCTCAGCCTCGACGGCAAGCCCTTGCCGGCGACCGTCGCCGGGCGCTCGCGCGATCAGCTCCGCCGCATCCAGATCGTCTTCCAGATGGCGGATACCGCGCTCAACCCCGCGCGCACGGTGGAGCGCATCCTGGGCCGACCGCTCGCCTTCTATCACGGGCTCGGGGGCGCCGCGCTCAGGAAGCGGGTGGCGGCGCTGCTCGACATGGTCCGGCTCCCCGCCGAGCTCGCGACGCGCTATCCGAGCGAGCTCTCCGGCGGACAGAAGCAGCGCGTCAACCTGGCGCGCGCGCTCGCCGCCGAGCCCGGCCTCATCCTCTGCGACGAGGTGACTTCCGCGCTCGACACCGTGGTGGGGGCGGCGATCCTGGAGCTGCTGGCGGAGCTCCGGCGCGAGCTCGGCGTCGCCTATCTCTTCATCAGCCACGATCTCTCCACGGTGCGCGCGATCTGCGACCAGATCATGGTGCTCTATGCCGGCAGGATGGTGGAGGTCGGCAGCCGCCAGGCGGTGCTGCGCCCGCCGCTGCATCCCTATTCCGATCTCTTGATCTCCTCGGTGCCGGAGCTTCGTCCCGGCTGGCTCGAAGGCGTCAGCGACACGCATCTGGCCGAGGCGGCGGTCGCGCCGGCCGGGCCGGTCACCGGCCGCGGCTGCGTCTTCGTCAGCCGCTGCGCCATGCGGGTCGCCGGCCTCTGCGATCGCGAGCCGCCGCCGGTCCGCCGCCTCTCCAAGGGCGCCGATATCCTCTGCCACCGCACCGAAACCGATCTGCTGGAGCTGCAGCCCGAACGCAGCTTGGCCGCCGAGCCGCCCCTCCCGCAAATCGCCCGTGTCGAATGAAAGGTTTGCCATGCCCACGCTGACATCGCCGGAAGCCTCCGGCGCCACCACCGCCCGCAAGAAAGACCCGCTGCTGCAGCCGCTCAAGATCAAGAAGCTGACGCTGCGCAATCGGGTGATGAGCACCAGCCATGCGGCGACCCTCGACGATGGCGGCCTGCCGAAGGAGACTTACCAGCGCTATCACGAGGAGAAGGCGCGTGGCGGCCTGGCGCTCACCATGTTCGGCGGCTCCTCGATGGTCGATCGGGATTCGAGCTGGGGTGGCGGCCAGCTCAATGTCGCCACCGACGAGATCATTCCCTATTTCCAGTCCTTCTCCGAACGGATCCACCGCCAGGGCGCGGCCCTGATGTGCCAGATCTCCCATCTCGGCCGGCGCGCGGACGCGACGGTCATGAACTGGCTGCCGACGCTGGCGCCCTCGGCGATCCGCGAGACCCGGCATCGCAACATCCCGCGGGTGATGGACCGGCACGACATCGAGCGCATCGTCAGGGCCTATGGCGCGGCGGCGCTGCGCTGCAAGGAGGGCGGCCTCGACGGAATCGAGACCGTCACGGGCGGCCACCTGATCGGCCAGTTCCTCTCGCCGCGCACCAATCAGCGCAGCGACGGTTTCGGCGGCTCGACCGAGAACCGCGCCCGCTTCGGCCTCATGGTGCATGAGGAGATCCGCCGCCGGGTCGGCGACGACTTCCTGGTGGGCATCCGCTTCGTCGTCGACGAGGGCATCGAGGACGGCATCGATTTCGAGGAGTGCCTCAGGATCGCCCGCATCTTCGAGCGCGAGGGCCAGATCGATTTCTTCAACTGCATCTTCGGCCGCATGGACACCGATCTGGCCCTTGCCGAGCACAACATGCCCGGCATGTCGCAGCCGATCGCGCCCTTCCTGAAGCCGGTGGGCGCTTTCAAGCGCGAGACCAGGCTGCCGGTCTTCCACGCCGCGCGCATTCCCGACATCGCCACCGCCCGCCATGCGATCGGCGAGGGGCTTCTCGACATGGTGGCGATGACCCGCGCCCATATGGCCGATCCGCAGATCGTCAACAAGCTCGCCCGCGGCGAGGAGGACCGCATCCGCCCCTGCGTCGGCGCCTCCTACTGCATGTACAAGAAGACCCACTGCATCCATAACCCCGCCACCGGGCGCGAGGAGACCCTGCCGCAGCTCATCCAGAGATCCGCCGCGCCCGGCCGCAAGGTCGTCGTCGTGGGCGGCGGTCCCGGCGGGCTCGAGGCGGCGCGGGTTTCCGCCGAGCGCGGCCACAAGGTGGTGCTGTTCGAGGCGGCGCCGAAGCTCGGCGGCCAGCTCCTCACCGCGGTCCGCGCCACCTGGCGGCGCGATCTCATCGCCATCGTCGACTGGCGCGCGGCGGAGCTGGAGCGCCTCGGCGTCGACGTCCGCCTCAACATCTTCGCCGAGGCCGACCACGTGCTCGCCGAGCAGCCGGACGCGGTGATCGTCGCCACCGGCGGCATTCCCGACATGGACTGGCTCGAGGGCGCCGAGCTTTGCGAGAGCGTCTGGGACATCCTCGCCGACAGCACGCGGGCGAAGGAGGACGTGATCGTCTATGACGGCACCGGCCGGCACCAGGCCGTCTCCTGCGCGCTGCACCTGGCGGAGCATGGCCGCGACGTGCAGTTCGTCACCCTCGACGACAATGTCGGGCTCGAGATGGAGTATTCCGCCCGCGTGGTCTATCGCAAGCGCTTCGCCCAGAACGGCGTCCGCGTCACCATCGACCATCAGCTGAGGAGCGTGCGGCCGAGCGGCAATCGCCTGGTCGCCACCTTCAAGCACGAGCTCACCGGCGCCGAGATGGAGCTCACCGCGTCCCAGGTGGTGATTGAGCACGGGACCGTGCCGGTGGACGAGGTCTTCGCCACGCTCCGTAGCCGCTCGCTCAACGATGGCGTCACCGATATCGAGGCGCTGCTCGCCGGCCGCGCGCAGCAACCGAGCCGTCCCGCGGGCGGGAAGTTCGAGCTGCACCGCATCGGCGACGCTGTTACCAGCCGCAACGTCCATGGCGCCATCTACGACGCCCTGCGGCTCTGCATGGCGCTCTAGGCGGACGATCGGGGATTGCCGGTGTCTCGCATCCTGGTGATCGGCGCGGGGGTCGTCGGACTCTCTGTCGCGCGGGCGGCGCTCCGCCGCGGCCACCGCGTCACGCTGATCGAGCAGGGCGCGGTGCCCAACCCGCATGCGGCGTCCTGGGATCAGCACCGCATGATCCGCTTCCACTATGGCGCCGCGGAGGGCTACACGCGGATGGTGGCCGAGGCCTTCGAGGCCTGGCGCGCGCTCTGGCAGGAGCTCGGCATCGAGCATTACGCCGCTTCGGGCGCGCTCGCCATCTCGCTGCGGGCGGGCGATTATGCCGACGAGACGGCGAGGACCTTCGAGCGCCTGAGAATCTCCCATGACAGGCTCGACGCGGACGCGCTGGCGCGGCTCTGTCCGCATCTCGACCTGCCCGCCCCGGCGCGGGGCGTGCTGGCGGAAGGCGGGCCGCTCTTCGCCGATCGCATCGTCGGCGACCTGGCGCGGCTGGTACGGGACCGCGGCGCCGAGATCCTGGAGCACGCGCGCGTCGTGGCGGTGGACGCGACCGCCGGCAGCATCCGCCTGGCGGACGGGCGGGTGCTCGACGGCGATCTCGTGGTGGTGGCCGCCGGCGCCTGGCTGCCGGATCTGCTGCCGGCGGAATATGGCGCGCTGCCGGTCTGGCGGCAGACGCTCTGCTATGTGGAAGCGCCCGCCGCCTATCGCGAAAGCTGGGCCCGGGGTCCGGCGCTGGTGGTGCTGGGCGATCGGGACGTCTATACCCTGCCGCCGCGCGCCGGCACCGGACTTAAATTCGGCTCCGGCGAGCAGCGACGGCCCGCCAAGCCCGCGGGTGGCTTCGAGGCGCCGCTCGAGTTCGGGCGCCGAGTCATCGCGGATTTCGGTCCCTATCTGCGCGACGCCGATGCCTACCGGCCGCTCCGCCTGCAGGTAGGCTATTACGTGAAGGAGCCGAGCCGCCGCTTCCGGCTGGAGCAATCGGGCCGGCGCGTCGTGGTGACGAATTGCGACGGGCAGATGTTCAAGTTCGGCCCGCTCATCGGCGAGCGCCTGATCGCCGCCTGGGACGGCGGCGCCTCCTTCCCCGAGCTTGCCCGCTGGGCGGCCGGCTACTGACCGCCGGTATCGCTATCTGGAGATCTCGACATGAAACTCGCCGACTTCAAAATCCTCACCTTCGACTGCTACGGCACGCTCATCGACTGGGAGAGCGGCATCCACACGGCGCTGCAGCCTCTGCTGCGGCAGGGCCGGCTCGATCTGCCGCGCGACCTCGTGCTGGAGACCTTCGCCAGGCATGAATCCGCCCAGGAAGCGGAGACGCCGGGCATGATCTATTCCGATCTGCTGGCGGTGGTGCATCGCCGGCTGGCGCGGGAGTGGAGCGTGCCGGCGGAAGAGGTGGCGCATCGCCGCTTCGGCGCCTCGGTGCCGGACTGGCCCGCTTTCCCGGACTCGGCGGCGGCGCTGCAATACCTCAAGCGGCACTACAAGCTGGTGATCCTCTCCAACGTCGACCGCGCGAGCTTCGCGGGCAGCAACAGGCGCCTCGCCGTGGAATTCGACGCGATTTACACCGCGCAGGATGTCGGCTCCTACAAGCCCGACCCCGCGAATTTCCAGTACATGCTCGACCACCTGGCGAAGCTCGGCCATGACAAGGGCGACATTCTGCACACCGCCCAGAGCCTCTTCCACGATCACGGGCCGGCGAGGCGGTTCGGCCTCGCCTCGGCCTGGATCGACCGGCGGCATCACCAGTCGGGCTGGGGCGCCACCATGCCGCCCCCGGAAGGCGCCAGCTATGATTTCCGCTTCACCAGCATGGCTGCGATGGTCGAAGCCCATCGGACGGAGGCGCGGCGCTAGCCCAACGCCTGGCTTACCAGGGCGAAGCTGCGGGGAGCTTGCGAGCGCTCCGGCCAATTGCCCCGCACCATGGCCGTGCCGGCGTCGACGCAGGGGAGGCCGATCTCGCCGAGCCAGCTCGCGAGCCGTGTCGCGTCCGCCGGGATGTCGACGCGGAGCAAGCCGGGGGCGGAAAGCGCGGCGATGAGGGCGCCGGCGTCCGCCTCGCTGGCGGCCACGATCGGGCCGATGGTCTCGCCCCGCCCGGCCGCCCGGCGGATGGCGAAGCCGGCGATGCCGCCTGGCGCCTCCAGCACCGCGGCCTCGCCGATCCGCAGCAGGCGATCGAGGAGAGCGGTGCGCGGCGCACCGAAAGCGGCAGCATCGAGCGCCAGCAAGGCGGCGCGATCCGCGGCCTTGAACGGCCGCGCCGGGCCGCTGGCCGGCAGCGGTGCCGCCAGGCGTCCCTGATGCTGGCGGATGGCGCCGATGGCGCGGAAGCCCAGCGAGGCATAGAGACGCTGGCCAGCGGCCGTCGAGTAGAGCATCAGCGCCCGCGGCGCCGCCTGCGCCATCGCCGCCTGCATCAGCGCGCGGCCGATCCCCTTGCCCTGCTGCGCCGCGGGGACCAGCACCATGCCCAGCATCGCCGCCTCGGCGTCAAAGGGCCACCACAGCACGGTGCCGAGAATCTCATCGGTGCCGTCGACGGCGACGAGGCCGGATCCGAACTCCTGCATCAGCCACCAATCCTCGAGCCGATGCGGCCAGGACATCGCCTGTGTTAGGCGATGAGCGGCAGTGAGATCGGCGGCCCGCAGATCGCGAAGCGTCAGACCCGCGGTCACTGAATCGTCGCCGCGAACTGGCCGGGCGTGACGCCGCAGACGCGCTTGAAGTGCCGGCAGAGATGGCTCTGATCGAAGAAGCCGGACTCCATCGCGGCGATCGCCGGCGAGGTGCCCAGGCGCAGCAGCGACTGCGCGTGGCTGATGCGGAGGCGGCAAAGATATTGATGCGGCGGGAGGCCCATCTCGCGGCGAAAGACGGTGGCGAAGCGGAACACGCTGAGATTGGACATCCGCGCGAGCTGGGCCAGCGACAGCGGCTCGGCGAAATTGGCTTCCATGAAGCGAAGCGCCGTGCGGATGGCGGGCGAGATCGGGCGGGTGCCGGTCATCGCGCGGCTTCCCCGGCGGCGTCCATCGGCGAGACCGTCGACGCCCATCCGGCAAGGCATGTAATGGCGGCAACGTTGCGTGCGGCCGGAGGTCGCCCGACGGCAAACTGGAGCGCAAGATCTGTGTGCGCTCCTCGACCGGACATGCGCTTTCGGCGCCGGCCCGGCCACGGTATCGAAACACCGAGGTTTTTTCGGGAATTATCCTTTGAATTGATCGTGTTGACGACAGGTCTGACGGGGTATCGTTGGGCGTGTACGAGGCTCGCGACATGGCGCAAGGCAAAGGACGTATCGGCTCGAACCCGCATCATCGAGCCAGCAGATCAAACTGCGGGGCGCTCGGACAATTGCGGAATTGTTTCGGTTAGCATAACAATAAGTAATGTCCTATCTGCGCAAGACGCTGCCCTCGATGAATGCCCTCTTCGTCTTCGAGGCGGCGGCGCGGCGCGGGAATTTCTCCAAGGCGGCGGAGGAGCTCAACGTCACCCAGCCCGCGGTGAGCCGCATGCTGGCGCGGCTGGAGGATCGCCTCTGCGTCTCGCTGTTCCGGCGCACAGCTTCCGGTCTCGTTCTGACGGACGATGGCCAGATCCTCTACCAACGCATCTCGGAGGGATTTCGCGGCATCGAGACCGCGGTGCGGGAGATCGAGGCGCGGCGCACCGGCACGGAGACGGTCACTCTCTCGGTGTCGACCGCCTTCACCACGCACTGGCTGATGCCGCGCATGAACAAGCTGCAGCGGGAATTCCCCAGCGTGGATCTGCGCTTCCAGCTTCTGTCCGGGCCGCTCGGCGGGCCGGTCGACGATGTCGATCTCGGCATGCGCTTCGTCGAGGGCGGCGACGCGCGCCATCAGGCGGTGCTGATCATGCCGGAGATCCTGCTGCCGATCTGCAGCCCCGGCTACCGCGAGGAGATGACCAAGCCCGGCGACGACGGCGATTTCGGCGCCAAGACCATCATCAACCTGAACAAAGCGCAGCCGGACTGGTCGAGTCTGTTCTCCTTCGGAGCCGGCGCCAGCAAGGCCGCGATCGCCACCAACTCCCTGATCTTCTCCGACTACGCGATCGTGGTGCAGGCCGCGCTGCTGGGGCAGGGCGTGGCGCTCGGCTGGGTGAACGTGGTCTCTCATTGGCTGCGCACAGGCTCGCTGGTGCCCGCAGCGAGCGAGGTGATCGTCACCGGGCGTCTCTGCCATCTCGTCAACACCCGCGACCGGCCGCTGCGCTCGGCGGCCGCCGACATCCGCGACTGGATCATCGAGGAGACCCGGGCCGACATCGCCACGATAGACCGGATGTATCCGGCGCTGCATCTCGTCCCGAGATGCCGCCCCGACAAGGGATCGAATCCCGACTCAAGGCAGTGACAGGCGCCGCCGCAGGCGTCACGCGCAGGCGGCCGGCAGCGGCACGTTGAAGCCCGCCGGCGCGCCCGAGCCGCGGCTCGTCGCCACGAACTGGCCCGGGGTCACGCCGCATAGCCGCTTGAAGTGGCGGCAAAGATGGCTCTGATCGAAGAAGCCGGAATCCATCGCCACCGTCGCCGGCGAGGTGCCCTGCCGCAGCAAGAACTGCGCGTGGCTGATGCGCAGACGGCAGAGATATTGATGCGGCGGCAGGCCGACTTCCCGGCGAAAGACAGTGGCGAAGCGATAAAGACTGAGATTGGAGAGCCGCGCCAGCTGCGCCAGCGACAGCGGCTCCGCGAAGTTGGCCTCCATGAAGCTCAGCACCCCGCGGATGGGCGGGGAGATCGTCGCGACAGGGACGCCATCGATGTCGATCCGCGTCATGGCAGCTCCACCGGATGGACCGCTGGAAGTCTCCCGGCAGCGGGGCGTGCCTGTCCAAGACGGATTCGGCGCTTTCCGATAAGCCGAACTTATGAAGGGCGCGCAAGCGGCGCGGGCCGAAGGCCCGGAAGCCGAGGCGAATCAGATCGGTCGAGCCGAGCCTAGACCGGTACGAGCACGCCGGAGACGCCGGGATCCGCGCCGTAACTGCGCACCGCCGCGCGCAGATGCTGGCGCAGCAGATCGTGATTGCGCGACAGCGGACGGCGGCTGCTGGTGAGCAGCGTCAGGGGCAGCGAGATGGCGGGGCGGAACGGGCGGGTGACCAGGCCTGGAAAGCTGCTCCAGGGCAGGAGCCCGTCCACCAGCGCCATGCCGATGCCCTGCTGTACGAAGGAGAGCGCGATGATGGAGACGTCGATCTCCACGTCGCGGCGCAGCTCGCCGCCTTCCCGCGCGAGGGCGCGATCGATCAGCATCCCCTGCAGATTGTTCCGGTGATAGGAGATGATGGTCTCGTCCTGCAGATCGGCGGCCTTGATCGCCCCGCGGCCGGCGAGCCGATGATCCGCCCGCAGCACGCAGACCACCTCGCTGCGCCCGATGATCTCGGTGTCGATCAGCGGCATTGGCGTGTCGTTCATGGCGACGCCGAGATCGGCATCGCCGCGCTCCAGCATCTCCACGATCACCGCGACGGGAACGACATAGGAGCGCAGCCGCACGCCGGGCCGGGCGGCGCGGAAGGCGCCGAGCGCGCGCGGCAGCAGGGAGAGCGCCGGCGGTGCCGAGACGGCGACCCTGACCGTGCCACCCTTGCCGCCCTTCAGATCGCCGGCGAAGCGGCGGAGATTGTCGAGCTCACGGAAGAGCCGATCCGCCTCGGGATAGAGCTGCTCCGCCTCCGGCGTCGGCACCAAACGTCCCTTGAGGCGCTTGAACAGCTTGAATCCGAGCTCGTCCTCGGTGTGCAGCAGGATCTGGCTCAGCGCCGGCTGCGAGACGCCGAGCGCCTTGGCCGCGCTGGTAAGCGTGCCGCAGCGCATGATGGTGCGAAAAACCTCGAGCTGCCGCGCATTCATCGGTCCACTCCATAACCGCACCTTATATAAGCAGATCGAAAGCCGATTGGACATCGGCTCTGCCGCGATGAAAGGCTCTGGGCTCCATGCAGAGAGGCGATGACAGCAGCGGCTTGTTTCGCCGCCTCGCCGAGCGCGAGCGCGCGCCGGTGCGGCTGGAGGTGGACGGTATCCCCATAGAGGCGCTGGCGGGCGACACGCTGCTGGTGGCGTTGCTGACCAACGGCGTCGCCCTGCGCGAGAGCGAGTTCGGCGACGGCGCCCGCGCCGGCTTCTGCCTCATGGGCGCGTGCCAGGACTGCTGGGTCTGGACCGCCGAGGGCGAGCGGCTGCGCGCCTGCAGCACCGAGGTGTCGTCGGGCCTCAGGATCGTGACGCAGGGGGCGCCATGGCCGAGCACGCGGTAATCGTGGTCGGTGCCGGTCCTGCCGGCGTGCGCGCCGCCGAGCGGCTGGTGGCGGCGGGGCTGCGGCCGATCATGATCGACGAAGGGCGCGCGAGCGGCGGCCAGATCTACCGCCGCCAGCCGGAGCGGTTCCGCCGCTCCGCTGCCGAGCTCTACGGCTTCGAGGCAGGCAAAGCCCAGGCGCTGCATCGCGATTTCGCCGCGCTCGCCGGGCGCATCGACTACCGGCCGGAAAGCCTGGCCTGGAACGTCTATGACGGCGCCCTCCATGTGGAGGCCGGCGGCCGCACCGAGGCGCTCCGCTTCGACGCGCTGATCCTGGCGGCGGGGGCCACCGACCGGATCATGCCGCTGCCGGGCTGGACGCTGCCCGGCGTCTACAGTCTCGGCGGCGCCCAGATCGCCCTCAAGGCTCAGGCCTGCGCCATCGGCGCGCGGCCGGTCTTTCTCGGCACCGGGCCGCTGCTCTATCTCGTCGCCTATCAATATGCGAAGGCAGGAGCGCCGCCCGCGGCGGTGCTCGATACCTCGCCCTTCGCGCGCCGCATCGGCGCGCTGCCGGCGCTTGCCGCGCGACCCGCCATGCTCGCCAAGGGCCTCTACTACAGCACCTGGCTCGCGGCCCATGGCGTGCCGGTACTGACCGGCGTGACGCCGCTCGCCATAGAGGGCGGCGCGCGCGCGTCGACAGTGGCGCTGCGGGATCGCCGGGGGATCGAGCGGCGGATCGTGTGCGACGCGGTCGGCATCGGCTATGGGCTCCGCTCGGAGACCCAGCTCGCTGATCTCGCCCGCTGCGACTTCGCCTTCGATCTGGTGGCGCGGCAATGGCTGCTGCAGACGGATCAGGACTGCCGCAGCTCGGTCCCCCGCGTCTATGTGGCCGGCGATGGCGCGCGCGTGCTGGGCGCCGATGCAGCGGAGCTGGCGGGACGCCTCGCCGCCTGCGTGGCGCTCGCCGATCTGGGACTGGCCGTGCCGCCGGAGGAAATGCAGGGGCTGCGGCGCGGCCTGCGACCCATGGCGCGGTTCCGCGCCGGGTTGGAGCAGGCCTTTCCCTGGCCGGCGCATCTCGCTGCGGATCTCCCGGACGCGACGCTGGTCTGCCGCTGCGAGGCGATCACCGCCGGCGAGCTGCGCCGGAGCGCCGGCGCGCTCGGCGCCTCCGAGCTCAATCGCGCCAAGGCCTTCAGCCGCGTCGGCATGGGCCGCTGCCAGGGTCGCTACTGCGGGCTCGCCGCGGCGGAAGTGCTGGCGGCGGCGCTCAAGCTGCCGGTGGAGCAGGTGGGGCGGCTGCGCGGTCAGGCGCCGGTGAAGCCGCTCTCGATCGGAACCAAGGCATGATCCCGCAGGCGGCCGATGTCATCATCGTCGGCGGCGGCCTGATGGGCGCCGCCACCGCTTTTTTTCTGCGCCGGCGCGGCCGCTCGGTGATCGTGCTGGAGCGCGACTCTATCGGTCAGCACGCGAGTGGCACCAATTTCGGCAATGTGCGCCGCCAGGGCCGTTTCCTGCCGCAGCTGCCGCTCGCCAACCGCTCGCGCGAGATCTGGGGTCGGCTGCCGGAGCTCCTGGGCGAGGATGCGGAATTCCTGGCGAGCGGCCATGTCCGCGTCTGCTTCCGCCCCGAGGAGGTCGGCGAGCTCGAGGCGCATGCGCGCGCCGTCCGCGATTACGGGCTGGAGCTCGAGATGCTCAGCGGCAATGCGCTCCGCGCCCGCTTTCCCTTTCTCTCGACCGCCGCGATCGCGGGCTCCTATTCGCCCAAGGACGGTCACGCCAATCCGCGCCTGGCCGCCCCCGCCTTCGGCCGCGCCGCGCGCCGTGCTGGCGCCACGGTGCTGGAGAACACTGAGGTGCTTGCCATCGAGAAAGCCGGCGAGGATTTCCTGGTCGAGACGCGCCATGCCGGCAGCTTCCGCGCGCCTGTCGTGCAGATCTCCGCGGGCGCCTGGGGCGGGCTGCTCTCCGCCGGCTTTGGCGAGCCGGCGCCGCTGGTGGCGCGCGGCCCGCAGATGGCGGTGACGGAGCCCGTCGGCTACGCGCTGGAGCCGGTGGTCGGCGTCTACTCCGCGGTGGCGGAGGAAGGCGTCTATCTCCGCCAGGTGAAGCGCGGCAACATCGTCTTCGGCGGCGGCCTGCGCGGGCCGGCCTTCGCCGATATCCGCCGCGCCTATGTGGATCCCGCCAACACGCTGCGCCAGCTTCCTCACCTTCGCCGCGTGGTGCCGGCGCTGGCGGCGCTGCGCGTCATCCGGACCTGGAGCGGCATCGAGGGCTATTTCGAGGACGATATTCCCGTCATGGGGCCGAGCGCCAAGGTGCCGGGCCTCTATTATGCCTTCGGCTTCTGTGGCCACGGCTTCCAGCTCGGCCCCGGCGTCGGCGACGTGATGGCGGAGCTGATCGTCACCGGCAAGACCGGCACGGCGATCGATCCTTTTCACATCAAGCGATTCTCGGCGGCGCCATGAGCGTGCTCTATGTCGGCGAGCCCGAGCGCGGCCGGAAATGGGCGGCGATCTTCCGCGACCGCGCGCCCGACCTTCCGATCCGGGTCTGGCCCGATATCGACGATCCCAAGGCGATCCGCTATCTGGTGGCGTGGAAGCTGCCGCCGGCCCTCGTCGGCGAGTTGCCGAATCTGGAGGCGGTGTTCTCGGTCGGCGCCGGCGTCGACCAGCTCGATCTCTCCGCCATTCCCGAGCGGCTGCCGCTGGCGCGCATGATCGAGCCCAGCATCGTCGCCGGTGTCGTCACCTATGTCACCATGGCGGTGCTGGCACTGCATCGGAACCTGATCGACTACATCGCCCAGCAGCGCGAGGGGCGCTGGCAGGCGCAGCCGATGGTGCTGCCCGCCGCGCGCCGCGTCGGCCTGATGGGCCGCGGCCTGCTCGGAAAGCAGGTGCTCGCCAGCCTCGCGCGCTTCGGCTTCCCGCTCGCCTCCTGGGCGCGGACGCCGGCAAGCCTCGACGGCATCGACTGCTTCGCTGGCCCCGAGGACTTGGCTCTCTTCCTGGCGCGGAGCGACATACTGATCTGCCTGGTGCCGCTGACACCGGCGACCCGCGGCATTCTCGATGCGAGGACTTTCGCGGCGCTGCCCCGCGGCGCCGGCCTCGTCAATGCCGGCCGCGGCGGCCATCTCGTCGAGGCGGATCTTCTGCCGGCGCTCGACAGCGGCCAACTCTCGGCCGCGATCCTCGACGTCTTCGAGCCGGAGCCGCTTCCCGCCGGGCACGCGTTCTGGCGCCATCCGCGCATCCTGGTGACGCCCCATGTGGGCGCCACCACCCAGGCCGAGACCGCGGCCGAGGTGCTGCTCGCCAATATCCGCCGCCATCAGCGCGGCGAGACCCTGCAAGGTTTGATTGACCGCAGCCGCGGCTATTGAGCGCTCGCCGCATCAGCTTCGGCACAAGACAGCGCTCGAAGGTCGCGATGAAGGCGCTGACCATGGGCGGGTCGGCGGCGCGCGCGATCTTCTCGATGCCGACGAAGGAGCGCTCGACCTCCGCATAGGGCGCGAGCGCTTCTTCGGTCGGCTGCAGCGACCGGCACTGGAGGGCGCATAAGGCCGGCTTATCGGTCGGTCCAAACTCTGTCTTGGACAGGGCGGCGCGTGGCTGAAACACTCGCTGCCTACCCCGGACGGAGCCTTCATGAGTTGGCGCATCGGTGTGGATATCGGTGGCACCTTCATCGATTTCTGCCTGCTTGACGAAGCGAGCCAGCAGCTTCACTCCCTGAAAGTGCTGACGACGCCGAACGAGCCCGGCCGCGAGGTGATGGACGGGCTGGCGCTGTTGCAGGCGAGGCATGGCATGCAGCCGGAGGCTGTGCGCGCCTTCGTGCATGGCACCACTGTCGGCATCAACACCATCATTCAGCGCAAGGGCGCCGATCTCGCTCTTCTTACCACGGCGGGATTCGAGGACGTGATCGAGCTTGCGCGCCTGCGCATGCCGGAGATGCACGGGCTGTTCTGCGCCCGGCCGGATCAGCTCATTCCGCGCGACCGCATCTTCGGCGTCGGCGGCCGCATCCTCTCCGACGGCAGTGAGCAGGCGCCGCTCAACGAGCGGGCGGTCTCCTGCGCCATCGAGGGCGCGCGCAAGCGCGGCGCCAAGGGCATCGTGATCGCCTTCATCAATGCCTACCGCAACAGTGCCCACGAGGCGCGCGCGAAGGCGATCGTCGAGCGCGAGGCGCCCGATCTCTTCGTCTTCACCTCCACCGAGGTGTGGCCGGTGATCCGCGAATACGAACGGACCACCACCGCCATCCTCAACGGCTACGTCCATCCGCGGGTCGCGAGCTATCTGGGTTCGCTGGAGACGGCGTTGGCGAAGGGCGGCATCAAGGCGACGCCCATGGTGACGAAGTCCAATGGCGGCATCATGCATGTGGGCCTCGGCAAAACCGCTTGCGTCAACATGCTGCTGTCCGGCACCGCCTCGGGCGTCATGGGCGCGGCGTTCCTCGCGCGCCAGGCCGGCATCGCCAATTCCCTCACCCTCGACATTGGCGGCACCAGCGCCGATGTCGCGCTGGTGATCGACGGGCATCCGCAATTCGGCATGGCCGAGACCGTCGGCGAGTTCCCGCTCTACATCCCCTCGATCTCCGTCACCTCGATCGGCGATGGCGGCGGCTCGATCGCTTCGGTGGACGGCTTCGGCATGCTGAAAGTAGGGCCGGAGAGCGCGGGATCGACACCCGGCCCCGCCTGCTACGGCCGCGGCGGCGAGCACGCCACCATCACCGACGCGATGGTGGTCTGCGGTTTCCTCGGCAATATGCCGCTCGCCTACCGGTCGGTGGCTATCGACCGGGCAAGGGCGGAGGCGGTGGTCGATGTGCTCGCCCAGAAGCTGGAGCGCAGCCGGCACGAGACCGCCGAGGCGATCATCAAGGTCGCGATCTCCAACATGTTCGTCGAGGTGAACAAGCTGGTCGCCCGCTACGGTGTCGATCCTCGCGATTTCACCCTGATGCCCTTCGGCGGCGCGGGTCCGATGCTGGGCTGCCTGCTGGCGGCAGAGCTCGGCATGGTGCGGGTGATGATCCCGCGCCGGCCCGGCGTCGTCTCGGCGCTGGGCGGGCTCATCGCCGACGTGAAGAACGACTTCATCGATACCGTCTTCGTCGATGCGAGCGCCGCCGGCGCCGCAACGCTGCGGGCCGCGGCCGCGATGCTCGGCGCCAAGGCCGAGCGCTGGCTGCGCCAGGAGCAGCGGTATGAGGGGCAGGCAGTCCGCAGCTTCTCTGCCGACATGTGCTATCACGGCCAGTCCTTCGAGATCGAGGTGCCGCTGGAGGAGGCCTGGATCGCCGCCGGCGACATGGCGGCGATCGCCGGCGCGTTCCACCGCCAGCACGACACCATTTATGATTTCGCCGACGAGGCGGCCCACGTGCACATCGTCAATCTCCGCCTGGTCGTCGCCGGTGCCACGCCGCATCCGATTTTCCCCGTGCTGCCGCGGGCGGAGGGGACGCTCAAGAGCGAGATGGAGGTGCCGGTCTGGTATGACGGCGCGAGCCGGCTGACGCCGCTCTATCGACGCGAGACGATGCAGACCGGCCACCGGCTGACGGGGCCGGCGATAATCGCCCAGGACGACACCACCATCTGCATCCCCACCGGCTTCTCCGGCGAGGTGGACGAGCACGGCAATCTCCACCTTACGCGGCAGGAATAGCGCCATGGCGGTCGACAAGGTCACCCTGCAGATCCTCGGCAACCATCTCCGCGCCGCCGCGGAGAACATGGCGCACACCCTTTATCGCACCGCCCATTCCACCTTCGTCAAGGAGACCGAGGACTTCACCACCCAGGTCACCGACGCCGCCGGCAACTGCATCGCCGTGCCGATGGATCTCGGCGCCACCTGGTATTCCGGCATCACCTATGGGCGCGCCATGGCGATGATTCCGAGCTACGAGCCCGGCGACATCGCCTTCACCAACGATCCCTATAGCGGCTATGTCGCGACCCATGTCCCCGACGTCCATATGTGGAAGCCGATCTTCCACGAGGGCGAGGTGGTCTGCTTCGCCTGCGGCCATATCCACAACACCGACATGGGCGGCGCGGTGCCGGCGAGCCTGTCGCGGGCGCTCACCGAGGTGCATCAGGAAGGGGTGCGCTTCCCGCCGATGAAGCTCTACCGCCGCGGCGAGCTCAACGAGGATCTGCTGCGCGCGATGCTGCATAACGTACGCAAGCCCGAGCAGAACCTGGGCGACCTCAAGGCTTTCGTCGGTGCCCTCAACACCGGTGAGCGCAAGCTGCGCGCCATCTTCGAGAAGTTCGGTGTCGAGACGGTGCGGGAGGGGATGGGCGCCCTGCAGGACTACGCGGAACATCAGGCGCGGGAGATCCTGCGCGGCATTCCCGACGGCGAGTATTTCTTCTCGGATTATGCGGATGAGGACGCGGTCTCCGGCAATCCCTGCCGGCTCGCGCTCACGCTCCGGGTCCGCGGCGAGGAGGCGGTGCTGGACTTCACCGGCAGCGATCCGCAGCTCACCTCGGCGCTCAACGTACCGACCGGCGGCGATCCCCGCCACACCCTGCTGCTGGTGGGCGTCTATTACGTGCTCTACACGCTCAATCCCGGCCTGGTGCTCAATGCCGGCCTCACGCGGCCTTTCACCTGCATCGCGCCGGAGGGAAGCGTGCTCAATCCGCAGTTTCCCGCGGCGGTGGGCATGCGCAGCCTCACCTGCGGCCGATTGCGCAGTCTGATCTTCGGCGCCTTCAGCCAGGCGATCCCGGAGCGGATGCCGGCGGCTCCGGCGGGGTCGAGCTCGATCGTCAATGTGATGACTACCGACAATCGCACCCATCGCACGGTGCTCGCCGCGGTCAATCCCGTCGTCGGCGGTGCCGGCGGCATGCCGCATCGGGACGGCACGAACGGCTCCGGCGCCGACGGCGCCTATCTCAAGAACACGCCAGTGGAGATCACCGAGGCAGAGGTGCCGATCCAGATCCTGCGCTACGGGCTGCTGCCGGATTCCGGTGGTCCGGGTCGCTGGCGCGGCGGGCTCGCAACCGCTCTCGACTTCCGCGTCTTCGCGCCCAACACGCGGATCACCGCGCGCAACCGCGATCGCTCGCGGTTCCGGCCCTGGGGCGTGCTTGGCGGAAAATCGGGCCGGCCCTCGGATTTCGTGCTCAATCCCGGCACCGCCAGCGAGAAGATCCTCGGCAACACGGATACGGTCACCTGTGAGCCCGGCGACGTCGTCCATATCCATTCGCCGGGCGGCGGCGGGCGCGGCAGCTCGCTCGATCGCGAGCCCGAGCGCGTCCTGCTCGATGTGGAGCGCGGCTATGTCTCGGCGCAGGCGGCGGAGGCGGACTATGGCGTCGTGCTGCGCGACGGCGCCGTCGACCGGCTGGCGACGGATGCGCGGCGCGCGACGCTGCGCAGCTCCGAGAGTGGCGCTCATTTCGCCTTCGGGCCCGAGCGCGAGACCTATGAGAAGGTCTGGACGCGCGAGAACTACGATGCGCTGACGCGGATCCTAAGCGCCCTGCCGGTGCATTGGCGCTTCTTCGTCAAGACCAAGATCTTTGAGCGGGCGTCCGCCCAGGCGCCGGGCGCCGACCAGCTCTGGCTGCCGAGCGCCTTCGACGCGGTCCGTGCGGCCTATCCGGAGATTCCCGCTGTCCAGGACCGGCGTGACGCGGCGGGAGAGCGCCCAGGCGAAAGATAGTCCTCCGCGGGTCTGCCGCACTGCTTTGTCGCTCGCGATTAGCCGGGTAGAGGACTGGCTTAAGCCGGCTTTTGCAAGGGAGCTGCGGAGCCACGCTAGCGAGATTCTGGACACGGCCGCGCTCCACGATGCGACCGGCAAACTTTCCGGCCAGACCATCGACGCGGAAATCTTTGTCAGACGTCTTCCCACACGCTGCCCACGAGCAGACGCCGGTGTCGGCGTTTCTACTGGTCGTGGCGCGGTCTCCCGAACCGGTGCGCCAGCGACGAGAGGAGGCCGCGGAAAGTGTGAGCCCATAAGCTCACCCCTTGGCGAGGGGAGGCCGCCGCACGGCGGCTCTTTCCTATGTTCGGTTGCACCGATGATACTTTGCATCGATGACGCTAGGTTCGGGACGGGAAGCGGTCGTCTGGGACGCGCAGATGGGGACTCGGGGTATGGGTCATCTGATATGAGATTGCGCCGGGTCGCGTCCTAGCGTACGAAAGCGTGACGGATTCCAGTCTCCTTTCGGTACAAAGTCCCCGCTTTCATCGGATGAAATAACCCTGATGGGATTGGAATGTCCGCCTAATCATCCTGCTCGGATGTCTGCTTTTGACAGATACCGATGCAGACATCGCTGACGAGAGGTACGTGGGCCGTATCGGTGCTGTACCGGGCGTTGGATTGAGCGGCTGCGCAGGTGCTTGCGTTAGTGGGAGTGGCCGCCTTAGCGTCGCGGTAGTGGCGCCCTTGGTACAAAATACGCGCCAGCAGCCGGGTCTAGCTGGGCGACGAACTTGGCGAGCCGCTTCGAAGCCAGCTCCGACGAGTTCGAAAGGTTTTGCATGACGCTGTTCGGATCGCCCCATCTGTACATGGCCGGGCGTTCTCGGCCGGCGGTCCTGTTCGTCGGTTGGATTTTTGCGGCAGTCGGTTTCCTGATGCAGATTGTGGTGCTGGTCGGCTTGGCCGGCAATTGGGGCGCCTACTTTCACATTCCCGGAGCTATCGGTTATCTCGGGGCATCGCTGTTGGTCGCCGCTGCGGGCTTGGTTTCGGCCGGCATTGTCGCTCAGGACCGTTCGCGCGCCATCGTCGCCTTGGGGCGGTTCGAGGAGACGGTATCGGATGACGTCGTAGCAGCCCAGACGGCATCCGACGGGCGGCACTCAGAGGGGCCGGCAGGGACGCCCAGCTGGCTCACCAATTGGCCGCAGGAACTCGCGGTCATACTGCTGGGCGCCGCTGCGATGGAGTCGGTATTCACCGCGTGGGGCCTCGACGACATGCGTGTCTTGAGTCCTCAAATGCAGCAGGTTCTTGGCGGACTGCTCATCCTGCTCGGTTTCCCATTTCTGGTTCTCGAGCGCGCCTACGCAAATACCGCTCCGGAAGTGCAGCCAGATGCGCCGCAGGTCGAGCGTCTCTTGCGCGTCCCGCTGGTGACTTTTGTCGGCTTGGGAATAACGAGTGTGCTGTTCTCGGTCGGCTTCGACTGGCCGTCCGTGGCCGAATGGGCGATCGCTATCCTGATCGGTCTGGTGTCGCTGGAGCTCGTCCTCCGCGGCGTCGCGTGCGGCTTCATGCCCGTCGCGCCGATCAGCACGCGGCGCTCGATCGCGGATAGCACGATCGCGGGTCTTCTCCGCTTGAGTCCGCCGACCTTCGCTGCCGTCGGCACGGCTGTGAAGCGGCAACTCGGCATCGATTTGTCGCGCAGCTGGGCCCTGGCGTTTGTCCGCCGGGCGACGCTGCCTATCGGCTTGGGCATGGCCGTCTTCGCCTGGTGCATGACCGGCGTGACCGCGCTAGGTCTCAACGAGCGGGCGGTCTATGAGCGATTCGGCGCGCCTGCCGCCATCTTCGGGCCCGGCCTCCATGTGCATCTGCCGTGGCCGCTCGGAATCATGCACCGGGTGGAACTCGGGGTCGTGCACGAGATTCCCATCATCTTCTCTCCCTTCGGCGAGCAGGGAACTCGAGCTGACAAGATCGATCAAATCCAGCAGGAGGCCGCCGTCGAAGATCTCGCGCCGGCGAGCGCGGATCGGTTGTGGGATGCGTCGCACCCGTCGGAAGCCAGCTATCTCATCGCCAGCGAGTCACAAGGCAAGCAGAGCTTTCAGATCGTCAATATCGATCTGCGGGTCGTCTACCGCGTCGGCCTCTCGGACGCGGAGGCAAGAGATGCCGCGTACGCGATCGCCGATCCGGAAGCGCTCATTCGCGCACTTTCCGGCCAGCTCCTGGTGCGATATTTCGCGCGCTACACGCTGCTGGATGTTCTCGGGCAAAGCCGTGAGCGCTTCACCAGCGACTTCCGCCGTGAGTTGCAGGATAGGCTTCAGGGGCTGTCAACCGGCATCGAGGTAATCGCCGTGGTCGTCGAAGCGATTCATCCTCCGCCCGGCGCCGCCAAGGCCTATCACAATGTGCAGGCAGCCGAGATCCTGGCGCAGTCGCAGATATCGCTGCATCGGGCGGACGCGATCAATGCAATGAAAACTTCTCAGGCAACCGCGACGGACGATCGCAATCGTGCGCTTGCCGCTGCTGCCGAGCTCGTCAATAAGGCGCAAGCCGAAAGCGTCCTGTTCGAAGGCGATCGTCAGGCCTACCACCAGGATGGTTGGCCGTTTCTGTTCGAACGCTGGCTGGATCGCCTGAGCGGCAGCCTGCCGAAATCCAGCTTCATCGCGATCGATCATCGGCTGACGGGCGTGGCTGCGCCGACGATTGATCTTAGAAGCTTCCAGCTGCCCGGAGCGGCGTACGAGACTATCCCCGCGAGGCCGGTCACACCCTCCACCAAGCCGAGCGCGCCCTCGACCATAGAAATGCAGGGCGGCGCGGAAGGGGATGACGCTGAATGAGATTCCAGGATTGACGCCTGCCGTCATAGGAATGATCGAGATGCCCCATCACCACCACGGCGACCCTTCGCACGACGATCCCCAGCTCGAGGCGACGATCCCGCGGAGCTGGCTTGCCCGCAATGTCCGCTTCTTCGTGGCGGTCATCGTCGTCTGCACGGCAGTGCTCTCCGCCTGTCTGGTGCTGGTCGGTCCGGGCCAAGCGGTGGTCGTCACGCGCTTCGGCGACCCGATCCGGGTGCTGATCCGGCCGGGGCTCGACTGGAAGGTGCCCGCTCCCATCGAAAGCAAGATCGATGTCGATCTCAGGCTGAAGACGACGTCCAGCGGGCTGCAGGATGTCGGAACCCGCGACGGATTGCGCATCCTGGTGCAGGCCTATGTGGCCTGGCAGGTGCCGGACGATGCCGATCATATCAGGCAGTTCCTGCGTGCCGTGCGAAACCAGCCCGAAATCGCGGCCGAGCAGCTGCGCAGCTTCGTCGGCTCGTCGCTGGAGATCACGGCGAGCAGCTTCGATCTCGCGACCCTCGTTAACACCGACCCGCAGAAAATCCAGCTGGATCAGTTCGAACGCCAGCTCCGCGAGCGGATCGACGAGCAGGCCCTCAAGGTATACGGCATCACCATCCGGCAGGTCGGCATCGAGCGCCTCACCCTGCCAGCGGAAACGCTGAGAGCCACGGTCGAGCGGATGAAGGCCGAGCGGGCCACGGTCGCGGCGGAACGATCGGCCGAAGGTGAGCGGGCAGCGAACGAGATCAGCTCCAATGCCGACCGCGACGCACGCGTCCTCCTCGCCAAGGCCAAGGCCGAGGCGGCGGAGATCGACGCCAAGGCGCGCGTCGAGGCAGCCGACATTTACGGCAAAGCCTACCGCGATGATCCCGCCCTCTACACGCTGCTGCGCTCGCTCGATACGCTGGATCAGGTGATCAACAAAAACACTAGGCTGATCCTCAGAACTGATGCCGCGCCGTTCAATGTTCTGGTCGAAGGACCAAACGGCGCGGTCGGCGGCGCCACGCCCAAACCTGGAAAGTCGCCGTGATGTCGCCGCGTAACAGGGATGGCGCCGAGCCTGATGGCGTCTGGGCCCAGTCGGCCAAGATCGCGTTTCGATTTCTGTTCGTTGCCGTGGCGGTGATCGCGGCGGGATGGGCGGTGTCGAACATCCGTCAAGTGCCGCCCGACAGCAGGGCAGTCGTCTTGCGTTTCGGCAGCGTGGCCAGACAGCAAGGTGCGGGACTGCTGATCGCCTGGCCACGGCCGATCGAGCAGGTCGTCATGCTCCCCTCGGCCGATCGCCAAATCCAGTTCAAGATAAGCCGCTTCGACGGCGTTGGCGCCGGACTCGTCGACACGAAATACCAGCCCATCGGAATGGCCGCCGGGGTTGCCGCCAACTCGATCCCGGGATTCGACATGAGCGAGGATCCCAGACTGAACGCCGGCTTCCTGATGACAGGAGATTCCAGCGTCGTGCATCTGCAAGCCACTCTATTTTATCAGATCAGCGATCCCGTCAGTTACCTGATCTCTGCCGACCATGTCGGGCCGGCACTGGAGCGGCTGTTCGTCGCCAGCGCCGTCTCAGTGTGTGCTGCGAGGGATCTCGACACCATTCTGGTTGCTCGGCCGGAGGCCAGCGGGAATTCCGATGATCCTCTCCGCTCCGGTCGGGAGCAGCTTCGCGCGGATCTCATGAACGCGGTCAACCGCCGCCTGGAGGATCTCGCCGAGAAAGGCGCCGGGCTGGGCATCACCGTGAGCCGGGTCGATCTCGTGGCGGCAATCCCCAGCGGCGCCAAGATAATGTTTGATCGCGTCCTGATCGCGACCCAAACGGCCGAGCAGGATATCGCGGAGGCGCACACCGAGGCCGAGATGATCACGCAGAAAGCCAAGCGACAGAGCGATAGCATCCTCGCGCAAGCGACGGCCAAGGCGGAGGAACAGGTGACCGATGCGACGACCCGCACTGCTGCGGTAGCGGCCCTCGCGCGCCAATCTCCCGAGCTCAGCAGGCAGACGCTTGTCAACCGTATCTATTACGACCGCGTGGGTGCCCTGCTGGCGAAGGCGGGATCGGTGGACACCATCGACCGCGATGGCGGTAGCCACGTCATTCTGCCGGGACCGGCACAGAAATGACCGACGCGACGGTCAGCCTCGCGAGTCCCGCGGCGCCAGGAGCGGATCTCCTCAGCATTTCCGAGCAGCGCTCTCTAGGAGTGCGCCTCACTGTTTCGCTGATCGCCGGTGGCTGTCTCATCCTGGCGGCAATCCTTCGGATCGCGGCGCCGAGCCAACGCGACGTCGCCGAGTTGGTCGCGGGCGTAGCCGCGCTTCTGGTCGCAGGGCCCGCGATCGCCGCCGCTTGGCGCAGTCTGCGCCACCCCGATCTCCACGGCATCACCGATCAGCTCATTGCCCTTGCCTTGATTGCCGCCTGGGCGGACGGCGATCTCATGACGGCTGCCCTGCTGCCGCTGGTCATGACCGTTGGACATGTTCTTGAAGAACGCTCGTTGCTCGGCTCCCAGGAGGCGATACGGGCGCTCAGCCGGTTTACGCAGAGCAAAGCGCGCCGGTTTGCGGCTTCGGGCGAGATTGAGGAGGTGGAGGCAAGAGTCCTGAAGGTCGACGACCTGATCGAGCTGCGCGCCGGCGACCTTATCCCAGCCGACGGGGTGGTGGTGACGGGATTTTCGAGTGTCGACACCGCATCGATCACCGGCGAGTCGGTGCCGATCGAGGTTGAGCCCGGTGTTGGCGTGTTCAGTGGCTCAATTAATCTCGACGGAGTTCTGGTCGTTCAGATCACGAAAGTCGGCGAGGAGACAACTCTCGGCCGAGTGATCGCTCTGATGCAAGAGGCAGAGCGGGCGAAGCCGCCCGTGACCCGGCTGCTGGAACGTTATGCGCAGCGCTACATGGTGCTGGTCCTGCTGCTTGCCGCGGGTACCTGGTTCATGACCAACAGTACCGTGGCGATGCTGGCGGTCCTCGTCGCTTCCTGCCCCTGCGCGCTGGTGCTGGCGGCGCCGGCCACCGCGATCGCCGCAATCGCGGTCGCCGGCAGACACGGTATTTTGGTCAAGGGCGCCGCCTTCCTGGAGAACCTCGCCACAGTCGATGCAGTGGTGTTCGATAAGACGGGAACGGTGACCGTCGGACAGTTGCGGCTGGTCGACGTGACGGCAGAGCCCGGAGTTGCGCGCGGCGAGCTGACCGACCTCGCCGGCAATCTTGCTGCGTCGAGCAGCCACCCCGTTAGTCGCGCTCTTGCCACTCTTGTGCCGGAGCAGAAACGGCTGACCGTCGAGGAGGTCAAGGAGACCAGGGGCTTCGGCGTGGTGGGCCGCATCGGCGGCGAGATCGTAGCCCTTGGCAGGGTCGAGCTATTCCAGGAGCTCGGAATCCGAAGCTCGCCGGTGCCCGATCACGACGGCCCCATTGCCGGTGTCTCGCGCGGCTCGCGGTTCCTCGGCTGGGTACTGCTGGCGGACGAGGCACGACCGGAAGCGCGCGAAGCCGTCGAGGATCTTTGGTATCTCGGTCTTCAGCGTCAGCTTCTGATCACCGGCGACCGCACCGTCGTCGCTCGCCGCATCGCCGGTCTACTTGGCCTGACCGTAGTGCATGCGGAAGCGCTCCCAGCGCAGAAGATGGACTACGTGCTGGACGAGATCGCGGCCGGCTATAGGCCGCTCGTCGTTGGTGACGGCATTAACGACTCGCTTGCCCTCAAGGCGGGTGCCGTCGGCGTTGCGATGGGTGCGCGAGGAACCGACGTAGCTCTGGCATCTGCCGATCTGGTCTTGATGACCAACGATCTCCGCCGCCTCGGTACCTGCATCCGTCTCAGCCGCCGGTGCCGACGGACGATATATGCGAATGTTGGCATTGGATTGGGCTGGACGATCGTGATCGTCGCTCTCGCAGCAACGGGAGTCCTTGGCGCCGGCGGCCCGCTGATCGCCGCGGTGACACACAATGTGAGCACTCTGGTGGTGATGGCCAATGCCGGCCGGCTGCTCAAATTCCAGGAGCTGCTGGCCTGAGACGTGCCGGTT
>DATJOK010000201.1:0-2114 GCA_035507155.1 Allostellaceae bacterium | reverse complement strand
GCCGTGTACGTCGCCCCGCCCGTCTCCGCCAACACCTTCGTGATCGCCGCCGTCAGCGACGTCTTCCCATGGTCCACGTGACCAATCGTCCCGATGTTGCAATGCGGCTTCGTCCGCTCAAACTTCGCCTTCGCCATGGGTAATCTTCCTGTCGCTCGTTGACATCCTGTGGTCGGACTAATCTGGGCCTATGCGGTATGCGTCACGGGCGTTGGAGCGGGTGACGGGAATCGAACCCGCATAGCCAGCTTGGAAGGCTGGAGCTCTACCATTGAGCTACACCCGCCTGTCGCCTGCGTCGATCCGGTCGCCTACTCCGCGCGTCCGCCGCCGTGCCTTCCAGGGGTCCCCTTGCGCGATGGTGGAGGGGGAAGGATTCGAACCTTCGAAGACTTCCGTCGGCAGATTTACAGTCTGCTGCCTTTGACCGCTCGGCAACCCCTCCAATCTTCGCTTGCCGCCCGGCGCAGCGGAGTGCGCGTCTTACGGTGCCGGGCCGGCTTTGTCAACATCAGCGGGGGGTTTAGCGGCCGTCCGGACCCGTCACGAAAGCGCGGCTCTGCCGGGCCTCCGAACCGTCGTGAAGCCGCGCCCTCCCGGCCGGCTTCCTGTATATAGTCGCCCATGTCCCGCCGCCGCCCTTCTCCGCCGCCTCGATCCTCCTCTCGCGCCGCCCAGGGCTTCCGCGCGCCCGCCGACCGGGCGCCGCGCGGCCGCGAGGCGGACGCCCCGGCCCGCCCAGGCGCACCGCCCACGGCTCAGCCCGCCGCAGGCCGCGACGGCGGCAGCTGGATCTATGGCCGGCACGCCGTGGCGGCGGCGCTGATGAATCCGGCCCGGCGCTGCCGCAGCCTGGTGGCGCTGCCGGAAGCCAAGGACGCGGCGGAAGCCCTGATCGACAATGCCCAGGCCGGCCGCGCCGCCGGCTTCAAGGTCGAGATCCTCGATCGGGCCCGGATCGAAATGCTGCTGCCGGAGGGCGCCGTGCATCAGGGTCTGGCGCTCCAGGCCGAGCCGCTGCCGCCCGCCTTCCTCGAGGACGTGCTGGCCGAGCTGCCGCCGGCGCCCGATGCGGGCCCTGCGATCGTGGTGGTGCTGGACCAGGTGAGCGACCCGCATAACGTCGGCGCCATCCTGCGCTCCGCCGCCGCTTTCGGCGCGCGCGCCGTGGTGCTGCCCGAGCACGGCACGCCGCCGATCACCGGCGCGCTCGCCAAGGCGGCGTCGGGCGCGCTCGAGCGGGTTCCGCTGGTGCGCGTCACCAATCTGGCGCGGGCGCTCGACAAGCTCAAAGAGAGCGGCTTCTGGTCCGTCGGCCTCGACGAGGCGGCAGAGAAGCCGCTGGCCGATCTCGATCTCACCGGCCGCGTCGTCCTGGTGCTCGGTGCCGAAGGCGAGGGCCTGCGGCGTCTGACGCGGGAGCGCTGCGACTTCCTGGCGCGGCTGCCGACCAGCGGACCGATCGCCTCGCTCAACGTCTCGAACGCCGCGGCGATCGCGCTCTACGAGGTCGCGCGGCGGGTCACGCCGTGAGTGTCGGGATGCCGGCAAAGCCGGGCCGCTGGGTGGCGCCGGCGCTGCTGGTGACGCCCGACGGCCGCTACCTGATGCAGCATCGCGACAACATCCCGGGAATCACCCTCCCCGATCACTGGTCCTGCTTCGGCGGCGCCATCGATCCCGGCGACGCCGATGCCGAGGCGGCAGTTCGCCGCGAGATCAAGGAGGAGCTCGAGTTCACCGCCCGCGAGGCGCGGCTCTTCACCGAGATCACCGCGGTGCTGCCGTTTGGCGAGCCCCGCGTCGACCGCATGACCTTCTTCGAGGTGCCGATCACCGTCGAGGACGTCGCGACCATGGTGCTGCGCGAGGGCCAGGGCATGGCGCTGCTGACGCCGGCGGCGCTGGCGGCGGAGCCCAAGGCCGCGCCCTGGGACCTCTGCGCGGTCCTCATGCATGCGCGGCGGCGCCTGATGTTCGGCGACCGCTGAGCCGCGCTTGCGAGGCTCCGGCATCCGCAGTATCAGGGGCAACAGAGCGCCGGGTTAGCTCAGCGGTAGAGCAGCGGTTTTGTAAACCGAAGGTCGCGGGTTCAATCCCTGCACCCGGCACCA
>DATJOK010000200.1:0-3028 GCA_035507155.1 Allostellaceae bacterium | reverse complement strand
TCCGAGCCCTATCGGAAGCAGGATCTGGAGAAGGCGAAGCAGCTTTTCGCCGAGGCCGGCTACAAGGGCGAGAAGCTGGTGCTGATCACCACCGACGAGCTGCCGCAGATTGGCCAGATGGCCCAGGTCGCCGCCGGCACGCTGCGCAAGATCGGCGTCAATGTGGAGCTGGTGGTGAATGCCTGGGGCGTCACCGTCCAGCGCATGATGAAGAAGGACGATCCCGCCAGCGGCGGCTGGAACATGTTCACTTCCTGGGGCACTGGCTCGACCTTCCATCACCCGCTCAGCAACATCGGCACGCCGATGACCTGCGACGGCAAGAACTGGGTGGGTTGGCCGTGCGACGAGGAATCCGAGAAGCTGCGCGACCAGTTCATCCGCGCCCAGGACGACGCCACGCGGATGAGCGTGCTCGACCGCTATCATCGCCGGCTGATGGAGGAGCAGCCCTATGCGCTGCTCGGCCAGTTCGATCCGCCTTTCGCCTGGCGCAAGAGCGTGCATGATGTGGTGCCGGCGGCGGTGCTGGTCTTCTGGAACATCAGCAAGGGCTGAAGGCGGCGTCCGATGTTCAAGTTCGATCCGCAGCGGCTCGATCTCGCCCGCGAGTTCAAGGCTAGGCCCTTCGGCGAGCATAGCCCGGACCTGCAGTATCTCCTCAACCTGATGCGGGCGCGGGAGACCTGGGGTCGCTACGTGCTGGTGATGACGCGGCCGCACGAGCAGTGGACCCTGGCGCGGCTCACCGAGGACAACAACGGGCCGCCGCGCTTCACCAACACCACCTTCGACAGCCTCGAAGCCGCGGAATGGGGCGTCTTCAAGCTGCGCTGGGAAGAGCTGGCGGGCGCGCCGCTCGACCTCGACTGACCGCCGCGCGACGGGAGCCGCCGTGACCACCCTGATGGGATATGCCGACAAGATCAGCGTCGCGCCCGGCGACGCGATTGCGTTCAAGGTGAGCTGCGCCGGCGCGCCCAGCTACCGCGCCGAGATCGTCCGTGTGTTGAGCCCGGAGGCGGGGCCGGACGCGCCTGAGTTTCGCAAGGAGACGGTGGAGACGCCGACGAACCGCGATTATCCTGCCCGCGAGCAGGCGCTGCTGCCTGGCTCCTGGGCGATGGTGCCGGCGCATGCGGCTTTCTCCACTCTCGAGAGCTTCTCGATCCAGGCGATGATCTGGCCGACGCTGCCCGGCCGCGGCCGGCAGGCGATCCTCGGCACCTGGAGCGAGGCATTCGGCACCGGTTTCGGCCTGATGCTGGACGATAAGGGCGCGCTGGAGCTGCGCTTGGGCCAGGGCGGCGGCCGCGCGACCGTGCTCTCCGGCGGGGTGCCGCTGATCGAGCGCCGCTGGTATTTCGTCGCCGCCACCTTCGACCGCGCCACCGGCACCGCGCACCTCTATCAGGAGCTGGTCGCCGACAAGACCATGACCCAGGCGCCGGCAGTGGCGGTGGAGAAGGCCGTGGCCGGCTTCGCTGCCGGGCCGGGCGCCTTCCTCTTTGCCGCCTGGCATCGCGGCGAGGCGGGCGGCCGGACGCTCGCCGGCGGCCATTTCAACGGCAAGATCGACAAGCCGCGGCTCTGCCGTCGCGCGCTCTCCCGCGACGCGCTCTGGTCGCTGACCGCGGACACGATCCCGGCGAGCCTCGTCACCGACATCGTCGCGCGCTGGGATTTCTCCCGCGACATCGAGACCGAGATCATCCGCGACACCTCGCCCAACCGTCTCGACGGCACGATCGTCAACCTTCCGGCGCGCGCCATGACCGGCTGCAACTGGGACGGCACCGAGATGAACTGGCGCAAGGCGCCGGAGCAGTACGGCGCCATCCATTTCCACGACGATGACATCGCCGACGCCGGCTGGGAGACCGACTTCACCTTCACCGTACCGGCTGGCTTGAAGAGCGGCTGCTATGCCGCCTGGCTCATGTCAGGCGACGCGCGCTTCCAGGTCGCCTTCTTCGTGCGGCCGGCGAAGGGGGCGCCCGCCGCCGACATCGTCTATCTCGCCTCCAGCGCCACCTACACGGTCTACTGCAACAATGTCGGCCGCTTCCGCTCGGTGATGACCGAGGTGACCCAGGGCCGTCTCACGGTGATGGACGCCGTCGACATCCTGCTGCTCGAGCATCCGGAGATGGGCTTCTCCACCTACGATCGGCACTCCGACGGCAGCGGCATCTGCTATTCCTCGCGGCTCCGCCCGGCGACCAACATCAGGCCCACCGGCCGGCTCTGGAACTACTGCTGCGACATGCTGATCGTCGACTGGCTCGACCGCTCCGGGCTCAAGTTCGACGTCGTCACCGACGACGATCTGCACAAGGAGGGGCTCGACCTCATCCGGCCCTATCGGGTGCTGGTGACCGGAAGCCACCCGGAATACGCCTCGCTTGCCATGATGGACGCGCTCGACGGCTGGGTGCGCCGTGGCGGGCGGCTCATGTATCTCGGCGGCAACGGCTTCTACTGGCGGATCGTCTATCACCCGACCCGCGACGGGATCATCGAGGTGCGCCGCAGCGAGGATGGCACACGCGCCTGGGACGCCGAGGTCGGCGAGTACTATCACAGCTTCAGCGGCGAATACGGCGGGCTCTGGCGCCGGCAGAACCGCGCGCCCCAGGCGCTCGCCGGCGTGGGCTTCATCAGCCAGGGCTTCGACTGGTCATCGCCCTATCGCCGCACCGAGGCCGCCCGCGATCCTCGCGCCGCCTTCATCTTCGAGGGCGTCGAGGGCGACGTGCTCGGCGACTACGGGCTGCTGCAGGGGGGCGCCGCCGGCATCGAGATCGACTGCACCGACCACGCGCTGGGCACGCCGCCCCACGCGCTGGTGGTGGCGCGCTCGGAGAACCACTCCAACACCTACGAGCTCGTCAACGAGGAGGTGCGCGTCGCCCACGGCATGACCGACGGCGTGCAGAACCCGCAGATCCGCGCCGACATGGTGTTCTTCGAGGCACCCCGTGGCGGCGCGGTGTTCTCGACGGGCTCGATCGCCTACGCGGGCTCG
>DATJOK010000199.1:0-18522 GCA_035507155.1 Allostellaceae bacterium | reverse complement strand
TTCGGCATTTCCCGATCGGGAGGGGAAACGATGTTCGATGCGGTCATCGACGTCTCGCATAACGATCCGATACCGATGAAGTTCGACAAGGCCGCGGCGACCGGCATCGCGGCGGTGATCCACAAGGCGACCCAGGGAACCGGCTTCGTCGATCCCGCCTTCAGCACCAACCGGGGTAAGGCGCGGACCGCGAAGCTGCTGTTCGGCTCCTATCATTTCGGCATCGGCGCGAGCGGCGCCACCCAGGCCGAGTTCTTCCTGCGGACGGTCGGCCCGCGCCCTGGCGAGCTGCTGGCCCTGGACTTCGAGAAGAACACCACCAAGGGCCAGACCGACATGACGGTCGACCAGGCGCGCGACTTCGTCACCACGGTGCACGATCGCGTCGGGAAATGGCCGGTCCTTTATGGCGGGGATTTCCTCAAGGAGCTGCTCAAGGGCGAGCCCGATCCCGTGCTGGCGAATTGCCCGCTCTGGCTCGCCGATTACGCCGGGACGCCGGAGCTGCCTCCCGGCTGGAGCGAATTCAAGCTCTGGCAATGGACCGACGGCAAGCAGGGCGTCGATCCGAAGCCGGTCGAGGGGATCGGCTCCTGCGACCGCGACCGCTTCGCAGGCCCGGCGGCGGAGCTGGCAGCGTTCTGGGCCTCGGTCGCCGCCTGAGCCCATAAATATTCCGCGGCGGGAGGACCCCGCCGCGGATTCAGAAGGTGCGTCGAAGCTGCTTCAGGCGCGGCGCATGCCGGCGTAGATCAGGCCGCCGCCGGCCAGCACCGCGATGATCGCCGCGTAGGGCGGTACGTAGTAATCGGTCTCCTTGTCCCGGGTCGCGGTCAGCGAGCCAATCTTCGCCACCTGCTCCTGGTGGTGGACAGGGATCACCTGGACGACGAGGGCGATGATGCCCAACACCACCAGGATTAGCCCAACGATTGCGATCCCGCGCATCAAATTCCCTCTCGGTCAGAAAGCGCATGGCGTGTCGGAGCAACAACGCGCGGATGGCCAAAAGGTAGCAGCCGACCGAAACTTGCCACGCCTCGCCCGGGAGGGTCAGGCGCCCGCGGTCAGCAGCTCGCCGTTCTCGGTGGAGCGCGCCTCGGCGAGACGCAGGAAGATCTCGGTGACGCTCTCCGGGCTCACCAGCGTCGCCGAATTCTCGCCGGGAAAGCCCTGCTTGCGATGGGCGGTTCCCATCACACCGGGATCGACCAGGTTGGCGGTCACCCTGGTGAGGCCAAGCTCGCGGGCGTAGATCCGCACCATGGTCTCGAGTGCCGCCTTGCTGGCGGCGAAGGCGCCCCAATAGGGCTGCAGCTCGCGCGGCGCGGCGCAGGTGACGAAGATCGCGCGGCCCGCCGTGGAGAGCCGCAGCAGTGGATCGAGGGAGCGGATGAGTCGCCAGTTGGCGGTGAGGTTGAGCGCCATCACCTCGTCCCAGCGCTTGGGCTCGAAATGCCCCATGGGCGAGAGCCGGCCCAGGGTCCCGGCATTGCCGATGAGGACGTCCAGGCGGCCGAAGCGCTGATGGATCGCCGCGCCCATCTGGTCGATCTTGTCGAAGTCGCGGAGATCGAGGGGGAGAAGTGTCGCCGCCTCGCCGCCGGCGGCGCGGATCTCGTCGTCGAGCTCCTCGAGGCCGCCTTGCGTCCGCGCCACCAGGATGAGATGGGCACCCTCGGAGGCGAAGCGCCGGGCGATCGCGGCGCCGAGGCCGCGCGAGGCGCCGGTGACGAGGGCGATGCGGCCCTGGAGCCGCGCGCCGGCCGCCGTCACGCCGTTTCGGCGAGCAGCGACAGCTGGATCGAGACCTTGCCCGCCTCGTGGTCGGTGAGCGGGATCGGATAGTCGCCGGTGAAGCAGGCGTCGCAGAATTTGGGCGCGGCGGGATCACGGCCGGGCTCGCCCATGGCGCGGTAGAGGCCGTCGATGGAGATGAAAGCGAGGCTGTCGGCGCCGATGAAGCTGCCCATGGCGCGGACGTCGTAGCGCGCGGCGAGGAGCTGGGCGCGCTCCGGGGTCGCGATGCCGTAGAAGCAGGAATGCGTGGTGGGCGGGCTCGAGATGCGCATATGCACCTCGCGGGCGCCGGCGCTGCGCACCATTTCGACGATCTTGGTGGAGGTGGTGCCGCGCACGATTGAATCATCCACCAGCACCACGCGCTTCCCCTGCAGGTTGGCGCGGTTGGCGTTGTGCTTGAGCTTCACGCCCAGATGCCGGATCTGGTCGGTCGGCTCGATGAAGGTGCGGCCCACGTAGTGGTTGCGGATGATGCCGAGCTCGAAGGGCAGCCCCGACTGCTGCGCATAGCCGATCGCCGCCGGCACGCCGGAATCCGGTACCGGGATGACGATGTCGGCATCGATGTGGCTCTCGCGGGCGAGCTCGGCGCCGATGCGCTTCCTCGCCTCATAGACGCTGGTGCCCTCGACGACGCTGTCGGGGCGGGCGAAGTAGATGTGCTCGAAGATGCAGAAGCGCTTCTTCGCCTTGGGGAAGGGCTTGGCAGAGTGCAGCCCGAGCGCGTCGATGGTGACGAGCTCGCCGGGCTCGATGTCGCGTACGAAGTCGGCGCCGATGATGTCGAGGGCGCAGCTCTCGGAGGCGACGATCCAGGCGTCGCCGAGCTGGCCCAGCACCAGCGGGCGCACACCCAGGGGATCGCGCACGCCCATCAGGCCGCGCTGGGTGAGCGCGCCCAGGGAATAGGCGCCTTCCACCTGGCGGAGCGCCTCCACCATGCGGTCCTCGACGGTATCCTTGAGGCTGGTGGCGATCAGGTGAACGATCACCTCGGTGTCGCTGGTCGATTGGAAGAGGCTGCCGCGGCGCACCAGCTGCCGGCGGAGATGGTAGGAGTTGGTGAGGTTGCCGTTGTGGCAGATCGCAAGCCCGCCGAACTCGAAATCCGCGAAGAGCGGCTGCACGTTCCGCATCGCCACCTCGCCGGTGGTGGCATAGCGCACGTGGCCGAGGGCGGAATGGCCCTCGAGGCTCGCCATCACCTCCTTGGAGGCGAAGATGTCGCCGACATGGCCCATTCCGCGGTGCGCATGGAACTGCTCGCCGTCGAAGGCGACGATGCCCGCCGCCTCCTGGCCGCGGTGCTGCAGGGCATGGAGGCCGAGCGCCACCAGGGCCGCCGCCTCGGGGTGCCCGAAGACGCCGAAAACGCCGCATTCCTCCCGCAAATGATCATCGTCATAGGGGTGGGTGGTCAGCATCGCGGCCGCCTCACTTAAGGGTCAGGGATGGCGGGGTGGTTCCCCGCGTCTTGGAGATAGGAGCGCCCCGGTCGAATTTGGAGCCCCGCGAACGGGTTTCTAGCATGCTCTCCCGGCGATTCGCCAGCCGCCCGCGAAGCTACTGACTATTCTGCTGGAAGAGACGGTTAAGATCCCGTCTCTGGTCCTCGCTGTAGCCTTTCTGCTGGCCGGAGTCGGCCGCAGCAGGCTGCTGGGCCGCCGGACGCGGTAGCTGCAGGGCGCGGATCGCGTCCTCCGCCTGATGCGCCTGCTCCATCTTCTGCTGCGCCTCGCTGGCGGTTGCCTGGACGCGGCTGCGCATGCTCGGCGGCACCAGGGAGCGGAGGACATCGGCGCCGCTGCTCAGGAGCGGCAGGGTGCGCGCCTGCTGGATCCACTGCGGCCGGCTCTGCTCGGGGAGCGCCCAGGTCACCCCGAGATAAAGGAGGCAGGCGAGCACCGCGCCGCGCGCCAGGCCGAAGATCAGGCCGAGCGAGCGGTCGAGGGCGGAGAGCGAGCTCTCCTTGACGCGCCGGGAGATCGCCGAGGTCAGCAGCGACAGCACGATCAGCACGATGACGAAGATCACGACGCCGGCGGTGACGTCGGCGATCATGCCCTTGGGCAGCAGGCGCTCGGCGAGGGGCTGCGCATAGGGGAGCGCGTAGAGCGTCGCCACCGCGGCGCCGAGCCACGCCGCCACCGAGAGCGCCTCCTTGACGAAGCCGCGGGCGAAGGCGAACAGGCCCGACAGCACGACGATGGCGATGACGATGATGTCGAACGGATTCATGCTGCTATTTTCTCACTACGCCCGAGTCGAGCCCACGAAATTATTCATGCGGGCGCGCTCCGCCGAGCCGGCGCCCGCGCCGGCTTCAGGTCGAAGCGGGCGATGAGATCGTCGAGCCGGGCGATCTCCTGGATCGCGAGCCCGCTCTCCGTGGCGCGGCGACCGCCGCTGCCGGAGCGCCGCGGCATCCAGGCGGCGGTGAAACCGAGCTTGCCGGCCTCCTTGAGCCGCGCCTCCGCCTGCGCCACCGGCCGCACCTCGCCGGAGAGCCCGATCTCGCCGAAGACCACGGTCTCGGCCGGCACCGGCTGCTGCGTCGCCGCCGAGATCAGCGCCGCCGCCACCGCTAGATCGGCGGCGGGCTCGGCGATCCTGAGGCCGCCGGCGACGTTGAGATAGATGTCGTTAGCGCCAAGCGTCAGGCCGCAGCGGGCGTCGAGCACGGCGAGGATCATGGCGAGGCGATTGCCGTCCCAGCCGACGACGGCGCGGCGCGGCGTGCCGAGCGGCGAGGGCGCCACCAGGGCCTGGATCTCCACCAGCACCGGCCGCGTCCCTTCCATGCCGGCGAAGACCGCGGAGCCGCTCACCTCGCCGCGGCGCTCCGCCAGGAAGAGCGCGGAGGGGTTCGGCACCTCGGCGAGACCGCGATCGGTCATCTCGAAGACGCCGATCTCGTCGGTGGGACCGTAGCGGTTCTTGACCGCGCGCAGGATGCGGAACTGATGGCCGCGGTCGCCCTCGAAATAGAGGACGGTGTCGACCATGTGCTCGAGGACGCGCGGACCGGCGATCATGCCTTCCTTGGTGACGTGGCCGACCAGGATGAGCGTGAAGCCGCGCTCCTTCGCGAGCCGGATCAGCTCGTGCGCCGAGGCGCGCACCTGGCTCACCGTGCCGGGCGCGCTGTCGAGCCCGTCGACGTGCAGGGTCTGGATCGAATCGACGACCACCACTTCCGGCGCGTCGCGGCGATCGAGGGAGGCGGCGATGTCGCGGGTCGAGGTCGCCGCCGCGAGCTGCACCGGCGCCGATGCCACGCCGAGGCGGACCGCCCGGAGCCGCACCTGGTCGAGGGATTCCTCGCCGGAGATATAGGCGCAGGCGGCCTTCTTGCCGGCGGCGAGCGCCGCCACCGCCTGCAGCAGCAGCGTCGACTTGCCGATGCCGGGATCGCCCCCCACCAGCAGCGCTGAGCCCGGCACCAGCCCGCCGCCGCAGACGCGGTCGAATTCCGCGATGCCGCAGACCCGCCGCTGCAGTGGCTCGCTGGTGCCGGAGAGGCCGACGAAGTCGAGCTTCCGCCCCTTGCCGCCGCCCAGCGCGCGCGCCGCCGGCTGGCGCACCTCCTCCTCGACGAGCGTGTTCCAGCCGCCGCAGCTTTCGCACCGGCCGGCCCATTTCGGATAGGAAGCGCCGCATTGCTGGCAGACGAAGACGGTCTGCGCCCGTGCCATCGGCTACGCTCCGGCGATCACGACGCCCGCACCTCCATCTGGATCGGCCCTTCGGCGCGGCCGTGGATGAACTGGTCCACGAAGGCATTGCCGGAGCGGTCGATCTCGGCGGTGGGGCCCGACCAGATGATGTGACCCTTGTATATCATCGCGATGCGGTCGGCGATCTTGCGCGCGCTCGCCATGTCGTGGGTGATCGACATCGCGGTGGCGCCGAGCTGACGCACGCAGTCGATGATGAGATCGTTGATGACGTCGCCCATGATCGGATCGAGGCCGGTGGTGGGCTCGTCGAAGATGATGACCTCGGGCTCGGCGCAGATCGCGCGGGCGAGGCCCACGCGCTTCTGCATGCCACCCGAGAGCTCCGCCGGGCGGAGCTCGCCGACCTCGGGGCCGAGGCCGACGGATGCCAGCTTCTCGATCGCCACCTGCTTCGCCTCGCGGCGGGCGACGCCGTGGCCCTGGATCAGGCCGAAAGCGACGTTCTCCCAGACCGGCAGGCTGTCGAAGAGGGCGGCGCCCTGGAACAGCATGCCGAACTTGCGCATGACGCGCTCGCGCTCCCGGCTTGAGCGGCCCACCATCTCCTCGCCGTCGATCTTGATCGAGCCGCCGTCCGCCGGCAGCAGGCCCAGGATGCATTTCGCCAGCACCGACTTGCCGCTGCCGGAGCCGCCGATCACCACCACGCTCTCGCCGACGCCGATATCGAGGTCGATGCCGTCCAGCACCACCTTG
The DNA here is from genome assembly GCA_035507155.1 of Allostellaceae bacterium. Classification (GTDB taxonomy): domain Bacteria; phylum Pseudomonadota; class Alphaproteobacteria; order ATCC43930; family CGMCC-115725; genus DASZHJ01. The sequence goes on along the minus strand of DATJOK010000199.1, from coordinate 12,283 downwards.
CGGCCGAAGGACTTCTTCAGACCTCGCACGGAGATCTTGGGGGTGGCGGTCTTGGTCTCGCGGTTCATCGGCCGACGAAGAGCAGGGCGGTGAGGACGTAGTCGAGGAGCAGGATCAGGATCGAGGCGGAGACCACCGCATAGGTGGTGGCGGCGCCGACGCCCTGGGCGCCGCCGCGCGAGTGGTAGCCGAAGTAGCAGCCCATCAGCGACACCACGAAGCCGAAGACGGCGGCCTTCACCAGACCCGCCATCACGTCGTTGGTCTGGATGAAGTCGGCGGTGCGCTGGATATAGGCGGCGGGATTGAAGCGCAGCCGATAGTTGCTCACCAGGAAGCCGCCGAAGACGCCGATGATGTCGGCGACCAGCACCAGCGCCGGCAGCGTGACCGTGCCGGCGAGCACGCGCGGCACCACCAGATACTTGTAGGGATTGGTGGAGAGGGTGGTGAGGGCGTCGATCTGGTCGGTGACGCGCATGGTGCCGAGCTCGGCGGCGATCGCCGCGCCGATGCGGCCTGCCACCATCAAGCCGGCGATGACCGGCCCCAGCTCGCGGGTCACCGACAGCACGACCACCGTCGGCACGGCGCTCTCGGCGGCGAAATTGGCGAAACCGGTGAAGGTCTGCAGCGCCAGCACCATGCCGGTAAAGAGCGCGGTTAACCCCACCACCGGCAGCGAGTAATAGCCGATGTCGACCATCTGCCGCAGGATCAGGCGGGGATAGATCGGCGGGCGCGCGCAGTGGCTGATCGCGCGGAGGGTGAAGATCGCCATCCGCCCGGCGGCGGCGAGGCCATCGAGAAAGACGGCGCCGATCGAGGCGAGGAAGCGCAGCAGCGGCCCCATCGCTCAGCCGCCGAGGTAGACGCGGCGGTAGCGCCGGCCGAGCGTGGTCAGCACCTCGTAGCCGATGGTGCCGGCGCGCTCGCCGACCACGTCCGGCGTATTGACGGCATCGATGAGGTCGACGAAGGCACCGGGCTGCAGCAGCGCCGGATCCATTCCCGTGACGTCGAGCGTCATCAGGTCCATGGAGATGGGGCCGACCGCGGCCACCTGTTTGCCGCCGATGCCGGCCATGGCGCGACCGCTGGAGGAGCGGAACCAGCCGTCGGCGTAGCCCACCGCAACGGTCGCAATCCGTCCCCCTCGCTCCATACGATGGCGGGCACCGTATCCAACGGTCTCCCCCCTGTCAACGTCGCGGACTTGCACGATTTTTCCCTTGAGACGAACCACTTGCGACATCGGGTTGGGCTGTCCCGGCAGCGGGTTGATGCCGTAGAGCGCAGCGCCCGGACGCACGAAATCGAAGTGATAGTCGGCCCCCAGGAAGATGCCGGAGGAGTTGGCGAGCGCCGCCGGCGCCGGCGGCAGCTTGCGCCGCGCCGCCAGGAAGAGGCGCCGCTGCTCGGCGCTCTTGGCGTGCTTCGGATCCTCGGAGATGACGAGATGGCTCACGATGGCGCGCAGCGTGACGCCGGCGAGCCGGCCGGGATCGTCCGCCAGCACGGCGGCCTCGGCGCGCGAGAGGCCGAGCCGGTTCATGCCGGTGTCGAGATGGAGGATCGCCGGCGGCCGCGCGCGCTCAGGCCGGATGAGCTCGCGCCAGGCGTCGAGCTGGCCGAGATCGTTCAGCACCGGGATCAGCTTCGCCTGCAGGAAATCGCGCCCGTTCCCGGGCAGCAGCCCGTTCAGCACCGCGATCTCCGGGGTCTTGAGCTGGGCGCGGAGCGCCAGGGCCTCCTCGATGGTGGCGACGAAGAACAATTTGCAGCCAACCGCGGCCAGCGCCTTGCCGACCTGCGGCCCGCCGAGGCCGTAGCCGTCCGCTTTGACCACGGCGGCGCATTGCACGGCTTTCCCCACCCTGGCCTGCAGCGAGCGCCAGTTCTTCTGGATCGCGCCGAGGTCGATCTCCAGCACGCCGGTGGGGCGGTTTTCGGCAGGGGAAGCCTTCGGCTTCGCTTTGGAAGCGGGGGCGGTGCGTTTGGCGGGCATGAAGGTTCGCGTAAAGGAGGCGGGAAGCGGGCCGCAGTCTAGCGTCTCCGCGGGAGGTCAGCGAGCGTCGAGGCGCTTTTCCAGGCGAATCGAGGTCGGTTGCTCGAAGCCCGCGTGAGTGTCGCGGCCGACCTCGTGGTATCCCTGGCCCTGGAAGAAGCGCAGGTTCGCCGGGAGCGCGATGCGGACGCCGAGGGTGACGGCGGCGGCGCCGAGCACGCGCGCATGCGTCTCCACATGGTGGACGAGGGCGGCTGCGATGCCCTGGCCGCGGAATTCCGGCAGCACCGACAGGCGACCCAGATAGATTTCCGCCTCGCCGTGTCGTTCATAAAGGACGGCCCCCGCGAGCCGGCCCTCGCGCTCGGCGACGGCGACCCAGCGATCCCCGAAGGCGGCGGCGATGCTCTCGGCACTCTCCGCGAGCGCGCCCGACTCCGGCTTCAACTTTCCGCGATATTCCTCGAAGGCGGCGCGGATGAGCGCGGCGATGGCGGTGCTTTCCGCGGGGGCGGCGAGGCGGATCGAGAGCTCGCCCGCGGCTCGGCTCAGATCGTCTGCTCCGGCAGATGATCGGCGCCGATATAGTTCTCGAACCGGGTGGTCTCGCCGACGAAGCGCAGCGTCGCCTTGCCGATCGGGCCGTGGCGCTGCTTTGCCACCATCACTTCGGCAAGCCCGTAGACCTGCTCGCAGCGCTCCTTCCAGCGGTCGTGGCGGTCGCCAAACTTCTCGATGGTCTCCTCCGGCCGCTGCGTCGGCTCGGCGCGCGAGAGATAGTATTCCTCGCGGTAGACGAACATCACGACGTCGGCGTCCTGCTCGATCGAGCCTGACTCTCGGAGGTCTGAAAGCTGCGGCCGCTTGTCCTCGCGCTGCTCGACGGCGCGGGAGAGCTGCGACAGCGCCAGCACGGGAACGTCGAGCTCCTTGGCGAGCGCTTTCAGGCCGCGGGTGATCTCGGAGATCTCCTGCACCCGGTTCTCGCCGGCGGTGCCCTCGCCGGTGCCGCGCAGCAGCTGCAGATAGTCGATGACGATCAGATCGAGGCCGCGCTGGCGCTGCAGCCGGCGCGCCCGCGTCCGCACCGCGGCGATGCTGAGCGCCGGCGTGTCGTCGATGTAGATCGGCACCTTGGCGAGCTGCTGGCTTGCGTCGACGAACTTGGCGAAGTCGTCGTTGGAGACGTCGCCGCGGCGGATCCGGTCCGAGGGCACGCTCGATTCCTCGGAGAGGATGCGGGTCGCCAGCTGCTCGCTCGACATCTCCAGCGAGAAGAAGCCCACGACGGCGCCGTCCTCCGCCTTCTTGCGCCCGTCCGTGGCCTGCGCCGGACGGTAGCGCTTGGCCGCGTAGAAGGCGATGTTGGTGGCGAGCGCGGTCTTTCCCATGGAGGGCCGGCCGGCGAGGATGATGAGGTCCGAGGGATGGAGCCCGCCCAGCAGCTTGTCGAGATCGGTGAAGCCGGTGGCGACGCCGGTGGTGCGGCCGCTGCGCTGGAAGGCGCTCTCCGCCATCAGGATGGCGTCGGCGAGCGCCTCGTCGAAGCCGCGGAAGCCGCCCTCGTACTGTCCGGTGGTGGCGAGATCGAAGAGCCGCTTCTCCGCCTGCTCGATCTGGTTGCGGGCGTCGCGCTCGAGATCGTGGGCGAAAGCCTCGTTGACCACGTCCTCGCCGAGCGTGATGAGCTGGCGGCGCAGATAGAGGTCGTGGATGGTGCGGCCGTAGTCGGCGGCGTTGATGATGGTGACCACCGAGGCCGCGAGCCGCGCCAGGTACTGCGCGCCGCCGATCTCCTGGAGCGCGCCGTCCTGGTCGAAAAGATTCTTCAGCGTCACCGGGTTGGCGATCTGGCCGCGCTCGATGAGCTTGCCGATTGCCGCGAAGATGCGGCCGTGAACGCCTTCGGCGAAATGCTCCGGCCGCAGGAACTCGGCGACCCGGTGATAGGCTTGGTTGTTGACCAGGATCGCGCCGAGAAGCGCCTGCTCCGCCTCGATATTATGCGGCGGCGTGCGGAACGGCGTGTCGGCGCCTTCGCGCAGCGGGGTGACGTTGGTGGATCTGACCTGCTCGACCATCGTCACGGATGTGTAGCACTGCGACTCGACTGAGTGCCATCGCCGATTTGATGCACAGGCTGTGGATCACGCGTACAGATGAAAGCTGTTGGCTCTCACCTCTCAGCCGTCAGCTTCGAGAGATCGTGTGTTCTTCGCCACGTTGTTCCGCTCGCATCGAGGGGCACGTGATGTCGGTCCGTCACGCCCGCCGACAGCTGTTACTCCGCCGCCGGACTCCGGCTCGCCGCGGTGTTCTTCGTCATCTGCTCCTGCATCGCCTTCACCTCCTGGCGGGCGATCGAGCGCAGATGCACCTCGTCGGGTCCGTCGGCGAATTGCAGGATGCGGCCATAGGTCCAGAAATCGGCGATCGGCGTGTCCTGGGTCAGGCCCTTGGCGCCGAAGGTCTGCATGGCGCGGTTGGAGACCGCCAGCAGCAGGCGCGGCACCGCCACCTTGATGAGCGCCACTTCCTTGCGCGCGGCCTTGTTGCCGGATCTGTCCATGAGCCAGGCGGCCTTCAGCACCAGCAGCCGCGCCTGCTCGATCTCGATGCGCGAGAGCGCGATCCAGTCCTGGACGGCGCCGTGCTCGTAGAGCAGCTTGCCGAAGGTGCGGCGCTGGAGGGAGCGCTGGATCATCAGCTCCAGCGACGCCTCGGCGCCGCCGATCGCGCGCATGCAGTGATGGATGCGGCCCGGACCGAGGCGTGCCTGCGCCAGGGCGAAGCCGCCGCCTTCCTCGCCGAGGAGATTGTCGACGGGAACGCGCACGTTCTCGAAGGTGATCTCGCAATGGCCTTCCGGCGCCTCGTGATGCATGACCGGCGGATTGCGGATGACGGTGACGCCCGGCGTCTCCATCGGCACCAGCACCATGCTCTGCCGGCGATGCGCCTCCGGCCGCTCGGGGCTGGTCTGCCCCATCACGATCAGGATCTTGCAGCGGGGATCGGCGGCGTTGGTGATGAACCACTTCCGTCCGTTGATCACCCACTCGCCGCCTTCGCGCCTGATCGAGGTGCGGATGTTGGTGGCGTCCGACGAGCCCACCTCGGGCTCGGTCATGGCGAAGGAGGAGCGGATCTTGCCGTCGAGCAGCGGCTTCAGCCATTTCTCCTTCTGCGCCGGCGTCGCCGCCAGATGCAGGAGCTCCATGTTGCCGGTGTCGGGGGCGCTGCAGTTGAAGACCTCCGACGACCACTGGATGCGGCCCATGATCTCGGCGCAGGGCGCGTAGTCGAGGTTCGACATCTGGGTGCCGGGCTCCTCGGGCTTGAGGCCCGGGAGGAACAGGTTCCAAAGTCCCTTGGCGCGCGCCTTCGCCTTGAGGTCATCCATGAAGGGCGGCGGAAAGACGTGCTCGTGCTCGACGATCCGCGCGTAGTCGGCCTCGCGCGGCGCCACGTGCTCGGCGATGAAGGCCCTGACCTCGGCCTGCATCCGCTTCGATTTCTCCGAGAACTCGAAATCCATCCCGCTCTCCGTCGGCATCGCTCCCTGGCGGTCACGATGGGGCAACGCGTGCGCCCTGTCCATTGATCCGGTGACGCAGGCGCTCCTCTACTATTGATAATCGGTCGCATGGATTGCCGGGCGGGCTTCTGCTAGCGTCTTTCCCCGGAGGTTGACGCGTGCAGAGCGTGCGATGCTTCAGGCTTTGGCGGGCAGGCGGCGGGACCAGCGGTCTCGCGCCCTTCCGTCGGGTGCGCGCGCTCCGCGGCTTCGGCGCAACGCTCGGCGCCTTCGCGCTGCTGATCCAGGTCTGGCTGCCCTGGATCCATCACCCGCCGATCTTTGCGACCAGCGACCAGGACGCCTATGCCCGCGCGGCGGCCTTCTACGGCAGCGATCTCGCGCTCTGCCTCGGCGCTGCGAGCCAGGATCGCTCGGACGGTCCCGGCAAGTCGCCGTCCCACAAGCCGTTTTCCTGCCCGATCTGCCGGGCGCTGCACATGCTGGGGAATTTTGTTCCCCCCGCCGCGGTCAATATTGCCGCGGGACCCCCTCCCGCGAGTTTCGTCGACGCGATCGGCCAGGCGCCGATCATCGCCCACGCCGTCGATCCGGCTACCCAGCCGCGCGCTCCGCCCGTGATGGCCTGACGCCGCTTTGCGTCCGCGCCGGTTGCGCCGCGCCGATCTCGGGTCGGAGCGGGTGACCGGCCAGGGTGATCCATCACGACAGGAGTCTGATCATGTTCTCGTACATTCGGGGGGCTGCGACGCTCGCGCGCGCTCGCCGCCATATGCAGCCTGCATTCTGCGCCGCAGCGGCGCTCCTCGCGCTCGCCGGCAAGGCGGAGGCGCATGGCTTCGCCGGCGACCGTTTCTTTCCGGCGACGCTGCAGACCGACGATCCTTTCGTCGCCGACGAGGCCTCGCTGCCGACGCTCACCAAGAACCCGACGGATTCGACCGGCCAGCAGTCCTATTCGATCGAGGCCGATATCGCGAAGCGCCTCTTCAGCGATCTCGGCGTCACCGCCGCCTATTCCTGGAACTACTTCCAGCCGAAGGGCCTGCCGCCGAGTTCCGGCTGGGGCGGGCTCAGCACCGGCGTCCAATACCAGCTCTTCATCAACAACCCGCACGAGTTCATGGGGCTCGTCGGTCTCGACGTCGACTGGGGGCATACGGGCGCGGTCAACCAGGGCGGCGCCGACGATCACACCACGCTCTCGCCGACCTTCGACTTCGGCAAGGGCATGGGCGATCTCCCCGACAGCCTCACCTGGCTGAAGCCGATCGCCATCACCGGCAACATCGGCATGAGCTTTCCCACCAAGGTGAACAGCAACGGCGATCTCAACCAGGATACCTTCAACGCCGGCTTCGCCCTCGAGTACAGCCTCGAATACCTGCAGCATCACGTGAAGGACATCGGACTCTCGGCGCCCTTCGATCGCCTGATCCCGCTGGTGGAGGTGACCTCGACGACGCCGATCAACCGCGGCTTCAACGCCGACAGCGGCCTCACCAACGGCACCGGCAGCGCGACCACGGGCGTGGTGGCGCCCGGCATCATCTGGGCCGGGCAGACCTTCCAGCTCGGCGCCGAGGCGATCCTGCCCTATGGCCAGGGTCAGGGGCACGGGGTGGGCGCGGTGCTGCAGCTCCACTTCTTCCTCGACGACCTGTTCCCGCACTCCATCGGGCGGCCGATCATCAGCGACGGCCCGCTGTTCGGGAGGTGAGCATGAAGACCTCTGTGAGATCCCTTCTCGTCGCCAGCGCAGTTCTCTGCGCCGGCGCGTCCACCGCCTTCGCGCACGCTTTTCCCGATCACGCGAGCCCCGCCGTGGGGAGCACCGTGCATCAGCCGCCGGCCGAGGTGAAGATCTGGTTCACCGAGGCGCTCGAGGCCGCGTTCAGCACGATCAGCGTGCTCGACGCCGAGGGCCACCACATGGAGAAGGGCAAGGCGAAGCTCGATCCCGGCGATCAGAAGCTGCTGGAGGTCGATGTCGGCACGCTGGCGCCGGGCCGCTACAAGGTGGACTGGCGGGTGGTCTCCGTCGACACCCACAAGACCCAGGGCAGCTTCACCTTCACCGTCGCTCCCTGAGGCGCGATGGAGACGGCGCTCATCGCGATGCGCGCGCTGCAGTTCGGATCGGCGATGATCCTGCTGGGCGCGCCGTTGCTGCGCCTCGGTGTCGGCAGCGGCTTTGCCGGCGCCGACGCGGCCGCCGGCGAGTTCGATCGCTGGCTGCGCCGGCTGCTGCTCGCCGCGGCGCTCGTCGCGCTGCTCTCCGCGCTCGCCTGGCTCGATCTCGAGGCGGCGATCATGGGCGACGGCTGGGATCAGGCGATCGACGCCGACACGCTCGCGACGGTGCTGCTCGACACCACCTTCGGCAAGGCCTGGATCTGGCATCTGGGCTTCGCTGCGCTGCTGGTGGCGATGCTGCTACCGGCGGCACTGGCGATGACCGGCGGCGGACGTCTCGTGCTCGTCGCCCTGGCGATCGGGCTGGTGGCCAGCCTTGCCTGGGCCGGCCATGCGGTGATGGTGCCGGGCTTGACCCATGTCGGCGTGCAGGTCGTCCATCTGCTGGCGGCGGCGCTCTGGATCGGCAGCCTGCCGGCGCTCTGCTACCTGCTGGGCCGCGCGCGCGGTGGTGGCGACGATGCCTGGCGGCGGGCGCTGCGCCGGGTCTTGCCGCGCTATTCCCGGGCGGGCTATCTCGCGGTCGCCGTGGTGGTGCTGACCGGCTGCCTCAACAGCTGGTTCCTGGTGGGCGGCTTCGCCGCGCTCCTCGGCACCGATTTCGGCCGCATGCTGCTCATCAAGGCAAGCCTGGTGCTGCTGATGATCGTCGCGGCGGCGATCAACCGGCTTCGCCTGACGCCGCGGGTCCTGCGGCCGCCGGAGGACGCCGGCGCCCTCAAGGCGCTCTGGCTCAGCGTCGGCGTCGAGCAGGGGCTCGGCGCGCTGATCATCGTCGCGGTGAGCGTGCTGGGCACGCTGCCGCCGGCGCTGTCGCCGTGACGGGCGTGAAGGGAGAGGTGCGATGAGATCCTTTCGCCGGCTCTACGCGCTGCCGATCGTCGCGGCGCTCTGCCTGCTGGGCGTCGCCTTCGCGGCGATGTGGTGGCGGGAAGGCCGCGAGATGCTGGACTCCGCGTCGAAGGTGACCATGCCCGCCATCGGCGGGCCGTTCACGCTGACCGCCACCGACGGCAGCAAGGTCACCGACCAGACCTATCGCGGCAAGATCGAGCTCATCTATTTCGGCTACACCTACTGTCCCGATGCGTGTCCGACCGCGCTCAACGAGATCGCCGGCGCGCTCGCCGCGCTCGGGCCGAGCGCCGAGCGGGTGCAGCCGCTCTTCATCACCATCGATCCGGCGCGCGATACCCCAAAGGTGCTGGCGGACTACGTCCGCGCCTTCGATCCGCGCATCGTCGGCCTCACCGGCACGCCGGACGAGATCGCCGCGGCGGCCAACGCCTATCGGGTCTACTACGCGCCCTACAAGAGCGCCGACGCGCCCGACGGCTATCTGATGGACCACACCTCGATCGTCTACGTGATGAACGAGCAGGGACGTTTTGTCGCATCGTTCACCCACGAGACCACCGCCGACCAGATGGCCGAGCGGCTGCGCAAGCTCATCGCCAAGACCTCTTGATCGTTGTTCGGCAACTCATGGCAAAGGAGAAAATCATGCGGAAAATGTTCGTACTTGCGGCGTTCTTCCTGCTCACCGGCGTCTCGCTCGCTGCAGCGCAAACCTCCGGCATCGAGGTGCAGAAGGCCTGGGCGCGTGCCACGCCCGGTGGCGCCAAGACCGCGGCGGTCTATCTCACTCTGATCAACAAGGGAAATGCCCCGGACCGGCTGGTCTCGGTCTCGACCCCGGCCGCCGGCATGGCGGACGTGCATACCACCGTTACCGAGAACGGGGTGATGAAGATGCGCCCCACCGGCCCCCTCGAGGTCAAGCCCGGAACACCCACGGTGTTTAAGCCCGGCGGCTATCATATAATGCTGATGGACTTGAAGGGGCCGCTGGTGGCAGGGCAGAAGATCGCCCTCAGCCTCACCTTCGAGAAGGCCGGCAAGATGGACGTGACGGCGACGGTGGAGAAGGCGGGCGCCATGGGTCCGGGCGCCATGCCGGGCATGAAGATGTAGGGACAACGGTCGAGGAGCGGGCATGAGCGTTACCGATATCGCCGCGGCAGACGAGGCGCAGCGTTTCTGGCGCGGCGGCGACCCCGGCCCGATCCGTCTCGGGAGCGAGCAGCATCTGCGGCTCTTCAGCCGCATGCTGCTCGACACCTTCAATCCCTATAAGCCCGCCATCATCGACTGGCCGCAGCTCGACGCCGGCGCGCGCGACCGCCTGGTGGGATTGCCCATCTGGGACATCGCGGTGCAGACCGAGGGCAAGGCCAGCATCAACGTCATGAGCTATGCCGACGCGGTCGCGGATCCGCTGCTGAAGCAGGCGGTGGAGCTCAACGGCTTCGAGGAGGGGCGGCACAAGACGGTGCTCGCCAACATGGTCGAGGCCTACGGCATCAAGCTCGCGCCGGAGCCGCCCTATCCGGCGCCGAGCGACGCCGAATGGGCCTTCATGAAGACCGGTTACAGCGAGTGCATCGACAGCTTCTTCGCCTTCGGCCTCTTCGAGCTGGCGAAGCGCTCGGGCTATTTCCCGCCGGAGCTGGTGGCCACCTTCGAGCCGGTGATGCAGGAGGAGGGCCGCCACATCACCTTCTTCATCAACTGGGCCGCCTGGCACCGGCGCAACCTCTCCTGGTGGCGGCGCATCCGCTTCGAGCTGAAGGTCGCCCGCGTCTGGGCCTTCCTGATCTGGGAGCGCATGAGCATCGCCCGCGGCCTCGGCGGCAAGACCGAGGATGCGAACTTCACGGTGACCGGCAGCGCGTCGGTCGGCGTCGAGGTCACCACCGGAGAGCTGATGGACATCTGCCTCGCCGAGAACGACCGGCGGCTCGCCGGCTACGACCCGCGCCTGCTGCGTCCCAAGATGGTGCCGCGCCTGGTGCGCTTCGCGCGCCGCTTCATGGGCAAGAAGAAAGGCCAGGTCGAGATCGGCTCCGAGGCGCACAAGGAACTGTTCTGCCGCCACTTCAAGGCGACATACCAGGACTACGACCCGGCGACGCTGCCGTGGCCCGAGCTCGACGCCGACGCGCTGGCGCGGCTCCGCTCGGTGCCGTTCTGGCAGCAGGTGCTGCACACGGAGCTGCGCGCCGGTGCCATCGTGCAGAAATTCGCGGTCGAGATCGACGACCCGCTGCTGCGCGAGGCGGTCGACCTGCAGGGCTTCGAGGAGGCGCGCCACGCCGCGCTCATCCGCGAGATGATCCGCCGCTACGGCATCGAGGTGCAGGAGATGCCGCTCAACGCGCTGCCGGCGGACATCGAGACCGCGTTCAAGGATTTCGGCTTCGGCGAGTGCATGGATTCCTTCCTGGGCTTCGGCGTCTTCAAGATCGCCCGCGAGGCGGGCTTCCTGCCGGAATCCATGTTCAAGATCTTCGAGACGCTGATGTACGAGGAGACGCGGCACATCGTCTTCTTCGTCAACTGGATGGCCTACCGGCAGGTGCGCCAGGGCCGGGGCGCCGCCTGGCGGCGCGGCCTCGCCTCGCTGCGCTTCTACACGCGCGCGCTCCGCCGCCTGGTCGACACCGCCCGGAGCGGCGCGGAGCAGAACGACGGCAAGGACTTCTCCGCGACGCAAGCCAGCATGTTCCTCGAGGGCTTCACCTTCCGCCGCTTCCTCGAGGACTGCTACGCGGAGAACGCGCGGCGCATGAGCGTGATGGACGAGGGGCTGCTGCGGCCCAGCTTCCTGCCGGCGCTCGCCAAGGTGGCGCTCCGGAGCCTGCGTCTCTGGTCGCGGCGGCCGGAGGCCGCCCGGTGAAGCGCCTCACCGTCGCCGTTGCCATCCTGGGCATCCTCCTCGGCACTGTCCTGGTGGGGTATTACGGCTTCGACGCGGTCGGCGACGCGCTCTTCTCGGTGGGCTGGCTCGGCTTCCTCGCCATCGTCGCCTATCACCTCGCCGGCATGGGTTTCCTGGGTCTCTGCTGGTACCTGCTGGCGCCGAACGCGGCGCCGTTCCGCGCCTACGCCTGGGGCCGGCTCATCCGCGACAGCGGCTCCGAGGTGCTGCCCCTCTCCCAGCTCGGCGGCTTCGTCATGGGGGCGCGAGCGGCGATGCTCCTGGGGCTCGGCAGCGCCGTCGCCATCGCTTCCACCATCGTCGACGTGACGCTCGAGGTGCTGGGCCAGCTCGGCTACACCGGCATCGGCCTCGGCATCCTGGCGGTGCTTAGGCCGGAGACGCCACTCATCCGCGATACCGCGATCGGCATCGCGGTGGGCCTCGTGGCGGTGATGGGCTTCATCATTGTGCAGCGGCGCGGCTCCAAGCTGGTCGAGCGCCTCCTCTGGTATGTCGCCCGCAGCTGGAGCCAGGGCGCGGTGGCGGCGGTCCGGCCGATCCACGACGAGCTCGCCGCCATCTATCGCCGCCGCGGCGCGCTGCTGCTGGCCACTCTCCTCCATCTCGCGAGCTGGGTTGCCAGCAGCGGCGAGGCCTGGATCGCGCTCCACCTGATGGGCGCCGATCCCGGCATCGCCGCGGTCATCGTGCTGGAGAGCCTGCTCTACGCCATCCGCAGCATCGCCTTCGCGGTGCCGAACGCGGTCGGCGTGCAGGA
>DATJOK010000198.1:0-2089 GCA_035507155.1 Allostellaceae bacterium | reverse complement strand
CGGCGGCGCTCGGCGATCCCCGGCGGCTCGCCCGCGAGCTCCGCGCCGAGAGCGGCCTCCGGCGCTGGGAGAGCCACCGCAGCTTCGGCAATTTCGTGGCGGCGCTGCTGGCACTCGCCGGCCTCGCGGCGGTCGATCTCTTCTTCCTGCTGCCGGTGCTGGCCGCGGTGGCGCTCGCGGCGGCGATCCTCGCCGCGCTGCTGGCGGTGATCGCCGCGGTGGGCCTCGGCCTGGTGGTGAGCATGCTGCATTTCGGCTCGCTCGCCGGCATGCTGGCGCGCGGCTTCGCCGGGCTCGGCCTGCTGAGCGGCAGCCTCGGCGGCGGCGCGCTGCTGCTGCTGGCGCTCGCCGGCGCGCTCCGTCTCCTCGGCCGCTATGCGCGGCTCCACTACCGCCTGCTGAAGCCGGTGCCCGATGCCGTCTGAGCCCGCCTGCTCGAGGCGCCGCGAGGTGATGCCATGAGGCTCGGCCGCTTCGCGCTCGGCGCCCTGGCGATCTCGGCGGTCAGCTTCGGCATCGCCGGCTCGCTTGCCGACTGGACGGTGCTCGACGCGCTCGGACCGCGCGCGGCCTTGGGCGGCCTCGGCTGCCGGGCGATGCGGCTGGTGACGGGAGACGACGCCAAGAGCGGCACGCGGACGCTGCCGCTCCCCTGGACGGGCAGCAGCACGATGGAGATCAACCTTCCCGCCACCATCTTCTTCGAGCCGGGGCCGAGCCCGCAGGCGAGCGTCACCGGCGATCCCGATCTCATCGAGCATCTGCGGTTCGAGGGCGGCCGCCTCGCCTGGAAGGGCGGCTTTCCTTGCAGCAGCGTCGGGGCGCTCACCCTCCACATCTCGGGGCCGGCCCCCGCCGCCTGGCGGGTTAACGGCGCGGGCTCGCTCACCCTCTCGCACCTCCAGCAGCAGACGCTCGCGATCGCGATCCGCGGCAGCGGCAAGGTGGTGGCCGAGGGCATGGTGCAGAGCCTCACGCTCGACGTCGCCGGATCCGCCCGCGCCGATCTCCGCGCTCTCGCGGCGCGGCAGGTGCGGGCGCACATCCGCGGCAGCGCCAACGCCGACATCGCGCCCAGCGAGGACGCCGATCTCACCGTCGCCGGCAGCGCGCTGGTGACCGTGCACGGGCACCCCGAGCACATGCGCTCGCGGGTCGCCGGCTCGAGCGAGATCCGCCAGGAACCTTAGCCACACCGACGAAAGGGAGTCCGGCCATGCCGCGCAGACTCATACCCCTGCTCCTGCCCCTCGCGCTTGCCGCCTGCGCCGGCGCGACGACGCCGGCGCCCGCGCCGATCGCCTCGAGCTGTGGCGTGCCGCCGGCACTGGCGGATGGCTGGGCGACGGGAACGCCGGAAAGCGTCGGCATCGACAGCGCGACGCTCTGCCCGCTGATCCTGCGGCTCGAGGCCTGGAAGGACGCCGACATCCATTCGGTGCTGGTGGTGCGCCACGACAAGCTGGTGTTCGAGCACTACTTCGCCGGGCCGGACGAGCGTTGGGGACGGCCGCTCGGCACCGTCGATTATGATGCCGGCATGGTCCACGACCTGCGTTCGATCTCCAAGAGCGTGGTTTCCCTGGTGCTGGGGATCGCCATCGAGCGCGGCTGGATCAAGAGCCTCGACACGCCGGTGCTCTCCTACTTTCCGGAATACGCCGACCTCGCCACGCCGGAGAAGCAGCGCATCACGATCCGTCATCTCCTCACGATGTCCCAGGGCCTCCAATGGGACGAGGACCTCCCCTACAGCAATCCCGCCAACAGCGAGCGGCAGATGACCGAGGCGCCCGATCCCTACCGCTTCGCCCTGGCGCAGCCGGTCGTGGCGCCCGCCGGCGCCGTCTACAACTACAGCGGCGGCTCGGCGACGCTGATCTCGGCGATCCTGCGCAAGACCTCGGGCAAGCCGCTCGACGAGCTGGCGCAGAGCCTGCTCTTCGACCCGCTCGGCATCACCAGCGCGGAATGGGCGCGCTATGCGAACGGCGATCCGATCGCCGCGTCGGGCCTCCGCATGCGGCCGCGCGATCTCGTCAAGATCGGCGAGCTGGTGCTGCAGCATGGCGTCTGGCAAGGCAAGCAG
>DATJOK010000197.1:0-12043 GCA_035507155.1 Allostellaceae bacterium | reverse complement strand
CACCCGGCTTCGCCGCTCCAGGACACGCGCCAATCCGAGCGGATGCGTCCGACGACCTCGCCGAGGTCGTGCGACGGGCCGGCAGCCTCGGGGGTGGCGCCGCCCCTCACAGGATCCCCTCCGCGCGGAGCCCGTCCATGGCCTTGCGCAGCTTGGCGACCGTCGCCTCGCTCGGTGGTCCGAGCGGCGGCAGCGCCTCACCCGCGGGAATGCCGATCATGGTGAGCGCCTCCTTGAGCGGACCCGGGTTGTGCTCGCCGAACACCGCATCCAGCAGAGGCGCGAGGCGGCGCTGCTCGGCGACCGCCTCGGCAATGCGGCCGGCGCGCGCCGCTTCGTAGATCCGCGTCCAGTGCCGCGGCACCAGCGCCGAGGTGGCCAGCACCCCGCCCTTGGCGCCGAGCGCCATATGGGTCGGGAACAGGCCTTCCTCGCCGGAGAGAATGGTGAAGCTCGCGTCGGCGAGCCCGGCCAGCCGGTTGAAATGCTGGACATCGGTGTTGCAGGCCTTCATGCCGATGATCGAGCCGTCCTTGGCCATGGCGACAATGGTCTCCGGCGCGGTGACGATCCCCGTCCGGTAGGGAATGTCATAGAAGAGGACGGGGACGCCGACCTCGCTGCGGTAGCGCCTGAAATAATCACGAATGCCCGCCTGGGTCGGAGTGACATAAAAAGGCGCGATCACCATCAGCCCGTCGACGCCGAGGCGCTCGAACGCCTGGCCCGCCGCCACCGCCTCCGCATAGCCCGGCGACAGCACGCCGGCGAGCACCGGGACCCGGCGCTGCGCCACCTCCACCGTCACCGCGACCACGCGCGCGCGGGCGGCCGGCGAGAGCGCCGTGTATTCACCGGTGCCGCCCAGCGGCACCAGCCCGGCGACGCCGTTGTCGAGCAGGAAGTGAATGAGCTGGCGCAGCCCGCTCTCGTCGACCGATCCCTCCTTCCGGGTCGGCGTCGGGAAGGCGGTGAAAATACCCTCGAGCTTCAAAGCGGCCATGGTGGTCCTTTCGGCATGAAATGCGACGGCGGTCAGCCGTGCAGCGCGCGATCCCGCCGGCCGAGCCAGCTGGCCAGCAGGATGGCGCAGGTGATGATGACGAGAAGCAGCGTCGAGGCGGCGGCAAGGGTCGGATTGACCTGCAGCACCGCGCTGTCCCACATCTGCTTCGGCAAGGTCGCGCTCAATCCGCCGGTGACGAAGAGCGCGATGGTGAGCTCGTCGAAGGACGTGATGAAGGCGAAGAGGAAGGCCGCGATGAGGCCGGCGCGCAGCAGCGGCAGCGTCACGTGCCAGAGGCATTTGAGCCGGTTGGCGCCCAGGCTCCAGGCGGCGTGGTCGTAGCGCTGGTCGTAGGTCTTCAAGACCGCCATCACCGTCACCACCACATAGGGAATGGCGAGGATGGTGTGGCCGAGCACGAGGCCGAGGGTCGTCCCTACCAGCTCGAGCCGCGCATAGAGATAGAAGAGCGCGATCGAGATCACGATGCGCGGCACGATCAGCGGCGAGAGCAGGAAGCCCAGCACGATGCCGCTGCCGCGCCTGAGGCCGCGCATGATGCCGAAGGCGGCGGGCGTGCCGATCAGCATCGCGAGACCGGCGGTGAGGAAGCCCACCTCGAAGGAGCGTGTGGTCGCCGCGAGCCAGGTCGTCGAGCCCCAGAAGGTGCGATACCACTCGAGCGAGAAGCCCTTCGGCGGCCAGTCGAGGACGCCGACACTGGTGAAGGACATCGGCAGCATCAGGAAGGCCGGCAGGCCCAGGAAGACCAGGATCAGCACCACGCAGGCCGCCAAAAGCCAGCGGCCGACCGGGCGGCGGCGCCGGTTCGCGGCGGTACCCGCCAGCGGCGCCAGGAGGCTGCCGGCAGCATCGGTGACGCGGCCGAGCACGGCGAGCACTGCCTCGCCGGCGCGGGAGAGCAGCCGGCCGGGCCGCGGACCCGCATCGCGGCCGCCGGTTCCGGCGGGCGCGCCGGCCAACGTCGAGACGCCGAAGACGCGGTCATAGACCGCGAAGATCACGAAGACCGAGACGAGCAGCAGCATCGAGAGCGCGCCGGCGAAGGGCCAGTTGAGGAGCTCCTGCACCTGCTGGATGATCACCTGGGTCAGCATGATGTCCCGGGGGCCGCCGAGCAGCGCCGGGGTGATGAAGAAGCCCAGCGAGGTGATGAAGACCAGGAGGCCGCCCGCCGCCACGCCCGGCATGGAGAGCGGGAAGTAGATGCGCCAGAAAGTGCTGCCCGGCCGCGCGCCGAGGGTGAGTGCCGCCCGCGCCAGGTTGCCGTCGATGTTCTCCATCACCGAGGTCATGGTGACGATGCAGAGCGGCATCAGCGCATGCATCATGCCGACCATGACCGCCGAGAAAGTGTAGAGCAGCGTCGCCGGCGCGTCGGTGATGCCGAGCGCCTGCAGCAGCTGGTTGATGACGCCGTTGCGGCCCAGCAGCACGATCCAGGCGAAGGCGCGCACCAGGAAGCTGGTCCAGAACGGCAGCAGCACCCAGAAGGTGAGGCGCGCCTTGGTCCGGTCGGCGCTGGTGGCGATCAGATAGGCCACGGGATAGCTCAGCAGCACCGAGAGGATCGTCGTCCAGAGCGCGCATTTGAAGGTGATGCCGAGGACGCGCAGATAGACCGGGGTCGCGAAGAGCCTGACGTAATTCTCCAGCGAGAGGTGGAGGCCGTCGCGGCTCATGCCGCTCAGCGCCAGCAGCGCGCCGACGGGATAGACCATCAGCACCAGGAGGAAGGCCGCCGCCGGCAGGATCAGCATCCAAGCGGCGAGGCGGAGGCGCGGCCGCCGCAGCGCGACCGCCGGCGCCGCGACGATGTCGGTCACGCCGCGCTCCCCTCGTCGCCCGGCAGCAGGATCGTACTCTCGGGCCGCCACTGCACGGTGACCTCGCGGCCGAGCTCGACGGACATCGAGGTCTCCATGGTGAGATCGGCGAGCACCATCTGCTGGCCGCCCGGCACCTTCATGATGTAGCGGGTGACGCCGCCGGCGAAGATCATCTCGGTCACCACCGCCGGCAGCGCATTCCAGCCCGGCTCCGGCTGCTGGGCGAGACGCAGGCTCTCCGGCCGGATCATCACCCGGACCGAGTTCCCGATGCCGGGCCGCCGCGGTGCCCGCAGCGCGCCCTCGAAGCCCGGAAGCCGGATCGCCAGCATCGCCTCGCCGTCCGCGCCGGCGACGCTTGCCGGCAGGATGTTGGAATCGCCGAGGAAGTCGGCGGCGAACACGGTCTGCGGCCGGAAGTAGAGATCGTGCGGCGTACCCAGCTGCTCGACGCGGCCGTGGTTCATCAGGCAGACGCGATCCGACATGGTCAGCGTCTCCTGCTGATCATGGGTGACATAGAGGATCGTGCTGCCGATCTGCCGGTGGAGGTGCTTGATCTCGATCTGCAGCTGATCCCTGAGCTTCTTGTCGAGGGCGCCCAGCGGCTCGTCCATCAGGATGATCGAGGGGCGATAGACGATGCAGCGGGCGAGCGCGATCCGCTGCTGCTGGCCGCCGGAGAGCTGGCGCGGCAGCCGGTCGGCGACGTGCGGAAGCTGCACCAGCTCGAGAACGCGCGCCACCTCGCTCTTGACCAGGGCTTCCGGCCGCCGCCGCATGCGGAGCGGGAAGGCGATGTTCTCGAAGATGCTGAGATGCGGGAAGAGCGCGTAGTTCTGGAACACCATCCCGATGTCGCGCTTGAAGGGCGGCGCGTAGGTGGCCTCCCGCCCGTCGATCAGGATGGTGCCGCTGTCGGGCTCGACGAGCCCGGCCACCATCATCAGCAGCGTCGTCTTGCCGGAGCCCGAGGGACCGAGCAGCGTCAGGAACTCGCCCTGATGCAGCTGCAGGCTGGTCTCGTGCAATGCGGTGACGCTGCCGTAGCGCTTGGAGACGCGATCGACGGCGAGCTTCGGCGCCCCGCGCGTCGCCGTCGCCGCCGTCGCGACCGCCGTGCTCACGTCCTAGCCGAGGATCCAGGCGTTGAAGCGGTCGAGCGCCTGGTCCTTGGCCTTGGCCCAGTAGTCGTTGTCGATGGCGATCGCGGTCTTGCGGTTCGCCGGATAGGTCGACAGGGTGCGCGCCACTGCCGGATCGATGTACTTGTAGGCGTCGGGATGGGTCGGGCCGTTGGAGACGTATTTGGCGAACACCGCCTGCCGCTTCGGATCGCAGGTGAAGCGGATGAAGTCGCGGCAGGCGTCGGCGTTGGGCGTGCCCTTGAGGATCGCCCAGACATCGACGCCCCAGATGTTCTGGCCCCAGGACACGTCGATCGGCGCGCCGGCGTCGCGCGCGGCGAGGATGCGGCTCGACCAGACCGGCAGCATGTCCACCTCGCCGGTCGCCAGCATCTGCGTCGCCTGGGCACCGGAGGTCCACCACGCCGCCACATGCGGCTTGATGCGATCGAGGGATTTGAAGGCGCGGTCGAGATCGCAGGGATAGAGCTTCGCCGCCGGCACGCCGTCGGCGAGGAGCGCCTCCTCCACCGCGTCGAAGGGATACTTGCGCAAGCCCCGCCGGCCGGGGAATTTCTCGACGTTCCAGTAATCGGCCCAGTTCTGCGGCGCTTTCTCCGGCGCCACGCGATCGGTGCGGTAGCCGATCGCCGTCGCGTAGACGTCGGAGCCGATGCCGTAAGGGGTGCGGAACTCGGCCGGGATCTCTTTCACCGCGGCATCGCCGTCGAGCTCGTGCTTCTCGACATAATTGCCGGCGACGAGGGTGTTGAGCGCCGCCACCGAGATGCCGCCGGCGATGTTCCAGGTATAGGACTTGGTCTCCACCATGCTCTTGATCTCGGCGGTGGGCTCGGCCGCCGAGGCGACCCCCACGACCTCGATGCCGGTCGCCGCCTGGAAGGGCTTGTAGTAGGCCTCGCCGAAGCCCTGGGTGAAGGGGCCGCCGGGATCGCGCACCACGATGCGCTTCCCCGCGGCTTCCGCCGAGCGCAGCACGAAGGGCGCCGCCAAGGCGACCGCGCCGACGCCGAGAACGCGCCGGCGGGTGACTGCCTGTCCGATCTCCTGAGCGCCCGCCAGTCCCGCTATCCTCTTGATCCCCATGGCTCCCCGCCTTTCCTGGATGAGATCTAATTTATCGTATAGTATAAATTTTGCGACTTTACGGCGTTTATGACAAGGGCTAATCGCGGGCGGACGGGTGCAAAGCGCAGGAGGAAAGATGTCTGACGGGCTGAGAGAGGCGGTGGCGGCGATCGTCGGCGCCCAGAACGTGCTCGAGGATCCCAGCGATCAGGCGCCCTACGTCACCGACTGGCGCGACCGCTATCACGGCAAGGCGCGCTTCGTGGTGCGGCCGGGGAGCGCCGCGGAGGTGGCCGAGGTGGTGAAGCTCTGCGCCGCTGCGCGCGTGCCCATGGTGCCCCAGGGCGGCAACACCGGGCTCTGCGGCGGTGCCACGCCGGACAAGTCCGGCGCCGCCGTGGTGTTCCGCCTCGACCGCATGAACCGCATCCGCGAGATCAATCCCACCGCCGGCACGATGATCGTCGAGGCAGGCTCAGTGCTGGCGGATCTGCAGAGCGCGGCGGATCAGGCGGGGCTTCTCTTCCCGCTGAGCCTCGGTGCCGAGGGGAGCTGCCGCATCGGCGGCAACATCTCCACCAACGCCGGCGGCGTCGCGGTGCTGCGCTACGGGCCGACGCGCGACCTGGTGCTCGGCCTCGAAGTGGTGCTGGCGGACGGCACGATCCGCGACTGGATGTCGCCCTTGCGCAAGAACACCACCGGCTACGACCTGAAGCAGCTCTTCATCGGCGCCGAGGGGACGCTCGGCATCATCACCGCGGCGGCGCTCAAGGTGTTCCCGAAGCCGCGGCAGACCGCGGTTGCCATGGCGACGCTCGGCAGCGTCGCCGACGCGCTCGAGCTCCTGGGCCTCGTCCGCAGCAGCCTCGGCGACCGGCTCTCGAGCTTCGAGATCATGTCCTGGACCCAGGTGGACGTGGTGCTGCGCCACATCCCCGGCACCACCATGCCGTTCGGCGAGCGGGCGCCCTGGTACATCCTGATCGAGGCCACCGACACGCTGGCCGATCTCGACCTCCGCCAGGCGCTGGAGACGACGCTCGCCGAGGCGCTGGAGAAGAAACTCATCCGCGACGCGGTGGTGCCCTCGAGCGAGGCGCAGGCGGCGGCGCTCTGGCGCGTCCGCCACAGCGTCTCCGAGGCGAACAAGCGCGACGGGCTCGGCGTCTCCCACGACACCGCCGTGCCGCTCGACCGCCAGGCGGAGTTCGCCCGCCAGATCGAGGCGCGGATCGGCAAGGCTTTCCCCGACGCCCCGCTGCTGATGACCGGCCATATCGGCGACGGCAACATCCACGTGATCGCGCTCCTCGACAAGGAGCGCTACGCGGAGAAGTCGCGCTTCGAGTCGGCGGCGGCGGAGATCAACGGCATCGTCGACGAGGTGACGCTGTCGCTCCACGGCACCATCAGCGCCGAGCACGGCATCGGCGTCACCAACAAGCAGCGCCTGATCGCCGGCCGCGGCGCGGCGGATGTCGAGCTGATGCGCGGCATCAAGCGGCTCCTCGACCCGCTGGGGCTGATGAATCCCGGCAAGGTCTTCGATCCCAAGCTCGCTTGACAGGGAGAGGGCGGCGCAAGACTTTTTTGCAGGCGGGTCGCGTTTAGCACAGTAGGGAATTGCGAATGGATATCGAACTCAAATCGGCGAACCTGGCGCCGCTCGACATCGACGCGCCAGCGGAGCCGAGCGCGCCGGTGGAGATCGGCGGCCGCGTGCGCGCGCTCCGCAAGGAGCGCGGCTGGACGCTGGAGCAGACCAGCCAGCAGGCGGGCATCTCGCTCTCGGCGCTCTCCAAGATCGAGCGCGGCGAGCTCTCCCCCACCCTCACCAGCATCAACAAGATCGCCAAGGGCTTTGGCATCGACGTGGTGACGCTGCTCGCCAATCCGCAGGAGGACCGCGGCCGCGGCCGGCGCAGCATCAGCCGCCGCGGCGAGGGCGTGCCGGTGACCACCGGGACCTGCCGCAACCTCTGGCTCGCCGCCGATCTCGCGCACAAGAAGATGCTGCCGTTTCGCACCCGCGTCATCGCGCGCAAGCCCACGGAATATTCGGAGTGGGCGCGCCACTCCGGCGAGACCTTCGTCTATGTGCTGAGCGGGCGGCTGGTGGTCTATTCCGAGCTCTACCAGCCGCTGGTGCTGGAGGCCGGCGAGAGCATGTATTACGACGCCTCCACCGGCCACAAGTGGTGTTCCGAGGGACCGGAGGACGCCGAGGTGATGTGGGTCTACGCCGGCTGAGGCGCGCCTAGACGCCGGCCGCGCGGCGCTTCTTCAGCGTCGCCCGGTCCTTGTGGGTCATCCAGGCGAAGAGCGCCGGCATGAACCAGGCCTTGCCGGCAATGAGCGGCACGTAGCCCGGCGGCCGGAAGTCGAGCGCCGAGGCGCCGCCTTGCTCGCCCAGCACCTGCCGCGCCGCCTTGGCGCCCGCCCAGCGCGCCCAGACCACGCCGGAGCCGCAGTATCCCGCGGCGTAGCGCTTGCCAGCGCGCGAGAAGATGCGTGGCACCATGTCGCGGTTCATCGCCACGTAGCCATACCAGCTGTGCTCGAGGGCGACATCGGCGAGCTCCGGGAAGATGTCGGTGAGCGCGGTCTGCAGCGATTGCGTCGGCCAGGTCGCCTCGCCGGCGATGGTGCCGTCGCGGCCGCCGAACAGGATCCGCGTGCCGTCGGGCGAGGGCCGGTAGTAGTAGTGGAGCTCGCGCGTCTCCGTGCACATCATCCGCCGCGGCATCAGCGCGCCCATCAGGTTGGGCGAGATCGGCGCCGTCGCGATGATGCGGCTCCGGACCGGCACCAGCCGGCGGCGGAGCCAGCGGTCGGCGGTGTCGGTGTAGCCGTTGGTGGCGACGATCACGTCGCGGGCGCGCACGACCCCGCGCGCGGTCGTCACCTCGTAGCCCTCGCCCTCGCGGCGGATGCCCAAGACCGCGGTCTCGCCGTGGATCGCCGCACCGGCCTCCAGCGCGACGCGCAGCATGCCGGCATGGAGCTTCGCCGGATGGAGCCCGCCCATGTCCATCCGCACGCTGCCGCCGAGATAGAAGTCGGTGCCGAGGTATTGCCGCTGCTCGCTACGCGGCACCGCATAGGCCTCGACGCCGAGCTTGTCGCGGAGCCAGTCCGCCTCGCGCGCCAGGCGGTCGTAGTCCTCCGTCGAGAGCGCGCCGTTGAAGCGGCCGACCAGCTTGAAGTCGCAGTCGATGTTCTCCTCGGCGATGAAGCGATAGAGATCCTCGCGTGCCGCCTTCGATTCCTCCTGGATGGCGAGCGCCCGCGCCGCGCCGAACTTCGCCGTCATCTCAGCAAGGCTGGGGCGCAGATTGCCGCTGGTGATGCCGCCGTTGCGGCTGGAGGCGCCCTCGCCCGGCTTCTGCCGATCGAACACCTGCACCGAGCGGCCGGCGCGCGCCAGCGTGATGGCGGCGCTCAAGCCGGTATAGCCGGCGCCGACGATCACCGCGTCCGAGCGCGCGGCCACCGGCAGCTGCGGCAGCGCCATCAGCGGCGCCGCGCGCCACCAATAGGGCTCGGACGCGATCCTCCGCTCCTCAGTCAGCGTCGACACCGATAACCCCCACTCGAAGCCTGCGGTCGCTATCTAACGCGCTCGCCGCGCGGCGAGCAATGCGGCGCGACGACAGGGCACTCCCTCGCGAGCCGCATGGCCATTGCCAGCCCCGACAACCAAAGATAGAACCGGCATCGCCGGCCTGGATCTCCTGGAGCAGCGCGAGGCGACGATGATCGACAAGTCCCTGAATCTGGAGCTTCGGACCAAGCTCGCCGAGCGCCGCGCGCTCCTGGTGCCGGGCGCTGCCAACGCGCTCGCCGCGCGCGTCATCGAAGATCTGGGCTTCGAGGCGGTCTATCTGACCGGCGCCGGCCTCTCCAACACCTTCTTCGGGATTCCCGACCTCGGCTTCATCAACCTGACTGACGTCGTCCAGCACACGCTGGCGATCCGCCAGGCGGTCAAGATTCCGATCATCGTCGACGCCGACACCGGCTTCGGCAGCGCGCTCAACGTGCACCACACCGTGCGCGCCCTCGAGCAGGCGGGCGCCAACGGCATCCAGCTCGAGGACCAGGTGATGCCGAAGAAGTGCGGCCATTTCTCCGGCAAGGAGGTGGTGCCGCGCGCCGAGGCGGTCGAGCACATCCGCGCCGCCGTCGAGGCGCGGCGCGATCCCGATTTCCAGATCATCGCCCGCACCGACGCTCGCGCCGTGCTCGGCTTCGAGGAAGCGCTGGCGCGCGCCGAGGCCTTCATCGAGGCAGGCGCCGACGTCACCTTCGTCGAGGCGCCAGAGGGCTGCGCCGAGATCGAGACCATCATGAAGCGCCTCGACAAGCCGCAGGTGCTGAACCTGGTGATCGGCGGCAAGACGCCGACGGTCGATCACGCCGACGCCAAGGCGATGCGCGTGGGCATGCTGCTCTACGCCAACGTCGCGCTGCAGGCGGCAGTCGCCGGCATGCAGACCGCCTTGACGCGCCTCAAGACCGACGGCCGCGTCGACGAGAAGACCCCGGGCATCGCCAGCTTCGCCGACCGCCAGCGCCTGGTGCAGAAGGACTACTTCGACGCGCTCGACAAGCGGCACGCGGTGAAGGGGTGAAGGGGTGAAGGCCAGTACATCCTTCGAGGGCCAATAGATGCGCAAGTTCCCGTTTGATTCTTGCGACGCCCGCGGCAGTAGTATGGCAAGGCGCAGCAACTGGTCCGCTCACGCACGCCGTTTTCTCGCTCACGCCGACGATTTGACGAAATTTCAGGCTGGAATGCGGTTTCTGGCGCAGGAGCTCATTCAGATCGCCGACCTAGTGAAGAAGAAGAGTTAGGCAGCGCGAAGCAGGGTGGTGGACCAACCGGGGTCAAACTGGGCACTGGATTCTCTGCATCTCTAGGCCCTTCAAACGCGTTCGTTAAGGGCCAACGGCAGCACCCTACCAGTCTTGACAGTTGAGCCCGATCCGGCCCTGAGCCAGATGCGCCCAATTATTGCAGTTGTTCTGCTGCCCTCTGCGGCGACAGGAGCACCAAGTCGGCCGCTTCCTCGGCGTCTTTCAGGAGTGTCTTGCGCGGCGTGCCTATCAGCGCACGCATGGTCAGGCCACGGGCAAAATCGGTGACTTGGATCGCGCGTTCGGTCGCAGGAAAGTCGGACGGGATTTCTCCGGCGGTGATCGCGTCTCGGAAACGACCTTCCACCAGCGAAGCACCGCCCGCGGCCGCCTTTTGCAGGAACTTCCGGACCTCTTCATCGTCCACAAGCGGCGCGACGCAAATCAGAAGGCAGCCCCGGGCGGACCCTTTCTCGGTCGCACTTTCGACGGCATACCTCAGAAAGGCCGCGAGCGAGTGGCGGAGACTCTGTGGCGAGAGGAGCGCCTTTGCAGCGCGAGCGCCCTTCGCCTCGGCATACGACTTGAGGACGCGCAAGAATATCGCCCGCTTGTCCCCAAAGATGGCATACAGGCTTGGCCGTCCCACGCCCATCCCGGCGACCAGATCGTCGATCGTCACGCCGTCGTAGCCCTTCGACCAGAACACCTGCGTCGCCTTTTTCAGCGCGTCGCTCTCGTCGAAGCTGCGCGGACGTCCCCGTGGCCTGGACGTATTCTGAAACATCTAGTTCAAAACTCCTTGACTGCGACCTTTTCGGTCTGCAATATATAACTGGATAGTTCGAAAATAACAAGGCGGCTCCCATATCGCGGGGTTCTTTCGAGCTTTAACCTTCACCAGGAGACGCTATGAAGCATTCGTTCGCGTTCGTCACCGGCACCACGTCAGGGCTCGGCTATGCGGCAGCCGGCTTGCTCGCCGCCAAGGGCTATAAACAGGTCATCGTCACCGGACGCAGGCTGGGCGCGGTCCAGCAAACGGCTGCTCAACTCGCGGCTGAGACCAAGAAAAAAATCTTCACGCCGCTGGAGCTCGATCTGGACTCGCCGTCCAGCGTCCAGTCCGCCCTCGACGAGCTGGTCAAGCGGGGCCAGCCGATCGATTTCCTGCTGCTCAATGCCGGGTTGGTCCCCTTCAAAAAGCGCGCGCTCACGGCGGAGGGCATCGAAGCTTCTCAGGCCCCGCTCATCGGCCATCATCAACTGACTGTCGGTTTGCTCCGCGCCAACCTGCTGAGCCCCAACGCGCGGATTGTTATCGCCGGCGCGGAGCCCGCCCGTGGGGGCGTGCCCATGTTCAAATACACCGACCTGCCAGCCTTCGCGGCCAAATACCACCACGGTGACCGAACCGCCGCTGTGGAAGCCCTGATTCGCAATGGGCCGAACGTGAGGTACGTGCCCAACAATGCATATGCCGACGCGAAGCTCATTATTGCTTGGTGGGTCGCGGCTCTGGCGCGCCGGCTACCCTCCGGCATGGCGGTGTACGCTGTTTCGCCCGGTGGGGCGACCGCAACCAAGGTGGTGCGAAGCGCTGGCCCGGCGTTGAGGTATCTGATGATTCCCATCGTGAACCTCATTCCCGGCATGAATCAGACGCCGGAGACCGCGGCCCGTCGCTACATACAGGCGTCGGAGTTCGGAACCGACGTCTCAGGGCAATTCTTCGCCTCGGCTAAAGGGAAATTCTCAGGCCCGATTGAGGTGCAGCGCCAGCCGCACCTCCACGATCGCGCCAGTCAGGAAGCCGCGTGGCAGGCCGTCGTCAAGGTCTCTGGCGTCGATTTCTCCTCCGCACCGTCCTTGAGCGCGGCGTCCTGAAGGCTCGAACCGACCATATGCAAGCTAAGAAGCAAATACCTGTAATGTCCAGCACAGGTAATTTGTGATGTACATTCCAGCGCTGGTGGGCCCGGCAGGACTCGAACCTGCGACAACACCGTTATGAGCGGCGCGTTCTAACCAGCTGAACTACAGGCCCATCGCAGCAACGGTCAGCCGTCGTCCTCAGCTTATAGCCGAAGAACGACGGTCTGACAGCT
>DATJOK010000196.1:0-5960 GCA_035507155.1 Allostellaceae bacterium | reverse complement strand
ATCTCGGCGGCGTAGAGTGGCGAGCGGAACCTCACCGTGCCACCGCCGCCGCGCTGGGATGAAACCTGAGCTCGATCAGCACCTGGACCTCTGCAGAAAGACTACCAGCCCAGGCCCCCTATTCCATGCGACCGATTGTCTGCGGGGCGGCCCTGAATCCGGTCATGGCCGAAAGGCGCGGCGCGCGGAACCAGCGCTCCTCTTCCCGCCTCGCGCGGGCCCGGCGACGGCGGCCGGCTACGCCGCGGCGGCGCTGGAGATCCCCAGCAGCGCCGCGCCGGCGAGCGCCAGCGACACGAAGGCAACGCGCCAGCCGCGCCGGCCGAGATCGGAAACCAGCCTGGAGTGCATCTCCCCTTCTCCCGACGAATCCACCGCGCGGGCGCAGACTGGCGGCAAGCTAGAGCGGCGCTGCGACAAAAATTTGACAGCGACTCGTCAACGCGCCGCGACTCTGATTCTTTTGGCTCGTCATCGCCAGGGTTGTCCCGGCGATCCACGTCCCGCCGTTGCGCCGCCCTAAGACGTGGATGCCCGGCTCAAGGCCACGAGTGTCCGGTTCGGGTTTCTGTGCCACGAGACTGAGTCCGTGCAGTGGACCTGTACCACCAGAGGTCGTCATGGCCGGGACAAGCCCGGCCATGACGAGTCAAAAGAACGAGTCAAAAGAATCAGAGTCGCGGCGCGATGACGAGTCGCTGTCAAATTTTTGTCGCAGCGCCGCTCTAGCTTGCCGCCAGTCTGCGCCCGCGCGGTGGATTCGTCGGGAGAAGGGGAGATGCACTCCAGGCTGGTTTCCGAGCTCGGCCGGCGCGGCTGGCGCCGTGCCTTGGTGTCGCTGGCGCTCGCCGGCGCGGCGCTGCTGGGGATCTCCAGCGCCGCCGCGGCGTAGCCGGCCGCCGTCGCCGGGCCCGCGCGAGGCGGGAAGAGGAGCGCTAATTCCGCGCGCCGCGCCTTTCGGCCATGACCGGATTCAGGGCCGCCCCGCAGACAATCGGTCGCATGGAATAGGGGGCCTGGGCTGGTAGTCTTTCTGCAGAGGTCCAGGTGCTGATCGAGGCCAGGTTTCATCCCAGCGCGGCGGCGGTGGCACGGTGAGGTTCCGCTCGCCGCTCTACGCCGCCGAGATCGGCGTGGTGGTCTGCCTCCTCGCCATCGCGGTGGTCGCCGCGTGGTGGGGCGTCAAGCCCGAGAAGCCGGGTCCGCCGATCACCCTGCCGGCGATCGGCGGCTCCTTCACGCTGACCGCCGCCGACGGCCGCGAGGTCACCGACCAGAGCTTCCGCGGCAAGATCATGCTGGTCTATTTCGGCTACACGGCCTGTCCGGACGCCTGTCCCACCGCACTCAACGAGCTTGCCGGCGCGCTCGCCGATCTGGGCCCGCTCGCCGAGCGCGTGCAGCCGCTCTTCATCACCGTCGATCCCGCGCGCGATACAAGGGACGTGCTGGCGGAGTACGTCAGGGCGTTCGATCCGCGCATTCTCGGCCTCACCGGCACGCCGGAACAGATCGCCGCCGCCGCCAGGGCCTATGGCGTCTCCTACGCCCCGGTGAAGACGGCGGACACGCCCGACGGCTATCTCGTCGACCATACCGCCGAGGTGTTCGTGATGGACGAGGAGGGGCGCTTCGTCGCCACGTTCACCCCGGAGACGCCGGCGGCGAAGATGGCGGAGCGCCTCGGCAGGCTCATCGCCCGGACATCCTGACCGCGCCGGCAAGGCTCTCTTCACTTTTCCTTTCCTCCGGCGCTCCCATATTCTCGGCCGAGGAGAGGAGTTGCCGATGCCGCATCCGCCAACCTTCGCGACGCCGCCGGGATTTCTCGGTCTTCCGATCGGCGGCAAGCCGGCGCGCTTCTCGATCGCCGGCATTCCCCTCGACCTCGGCACCACCAACCGGCCGGGCGCCCGCTTCGGTCCGGCGGCGCTCCGCCGGGCGAGCGCCATGCTGGTGGACGGCGCCCATCCCAGGAGCCGGCAGGAGCCGGCGAAAGGCGACCTCGCCGATCTCGGCGATTTCCCGGTGGCGCTCGGCGACATCGGCGAGAGCCTCAATCTCATCGAGAAGGAGGCGGCCGGCGTCGAGCATCTGGTGGCGCTGGGCGGCGATCACGGCGTGACGCTGGCCCTGCTGCGCGCGCTCCGGAAGCGCGTCGGCGAGCCCGTCGGCCTCGTCCATTTCGATGCCCATGTGGACACCTGGCCCGACAGCTTCGGGCAGAAGTGGGGCCACGGCTCGGTCTTCTATCACGCCATCACCGAGGGGCTCGTCGATCCCAAGCGGATGGTGCAGATCGGCATCCGCTCGCCGGTCGATCCCGAGGTGATGCGCTGGACCCTCGACCAGGGCGTCATGGTGATCGACGCCGAGCAGGCGCAGGAGCATCGGCCGGCAGCGATCGCCAGCGAGATCGTCGGCCGCCTCGACAGCGGACCCGCCTATCTCTCCTTCGACATCGACGCCCTCGATCCTGCCTTCGCGCCCGGCACCGGCACGCCGGAGGTGGGTGGGCTCTCGACCTATCAGGCGCAGTCGATCCTGCGCCGGCTCGGCGCCATCGACTTCCGCGGCATGGACCTGATGGAGGTCTCGCCGCCCTACGACCACGCCGAGATCACCGCGCTCGCCGGCGCGACGCTGGTCTGGGAATACCTCTGCGTCATGATGGCGCGCTAGGCGCCCGGCGCTGCGCTGCAGCGTCGCTTCCTTCTTTCGTCATGGGCCGGGCTTGACCCGGCCATCCTTCAGGCTCGGCTGTCATCGAGGTCGCAAGACGTGGCCCCCCGGCTCAAGGCCCGGGGTGACGGTGGAGAGAGAGCGGCATCGATAAAATTGTCACGTCTCCGGCCAGAAAAATTCCGCCTCCGAAACGATTTTTTCTTGCAATGCGGAGGCATGCTCCTACGTTCTCCGCCTGA
Organism: Allostellaceae bacterium; assembly: GCA_035507155.1. Taxonomy (GTDB): domain Bacteria; phylum Pseudomonadota; class Alphaproteobacteria; order ATCC43930; family CGMCC-115725; genus DASZHJ01. The sequence continues at coordinate 3,036 of DATJOK010000196.1, read as the reverse complement.
GCGCTGCTCGCACGTGCCGCTGGCCCACCGTGGTTCTGCCCCGCTGCGGTTATGCAACGACGGACGCGTCTCTTTCGGCAGAGCCGGTCAGCGTGGGCCGGCCCCTTAAGGGAGGTGGACATGAGTGTCCCCGGCATCGGTGCGAAGGTCAGCGCGACCTTCCGAGCCTGACGCGGCAACCGCAGCTCCCGCTGGAGCTGCCGCCCGGTTTTTAGGCTGCTCTTCACGATTTTCCCCTAAACACGTTGACCGCCGCGTCAGTGCGCGGGTGGTCCACCTCGGCGAGAGCCCTCGCCAGCAAGGAAGGTTTTGATGGCCTACTCGCGCTTGCGCGCCGCCACGTTCCCGCTGAAGCGTCCGCTCGAGACGCCCGACGTCCTGCCCTCGGTGCTCGACGTCGTCGCCGCCGAGAAGCCCGCCGACCCCTTGCACTGCCTGCGCCCCGCCACGGTGACCGCCGCCGCCGAGCGCTTCCTCGCGCGCTTTCCGGGCCAGGTGCTCTACGCCGTCAAATGCAATCCCGAGCCCTCGGTGCTCCGCGCGCTCCACCGCGGCGGCATCCGCCGCTTCGACGTGGCGAGCGTGCGCGAGGCGCAGCTCATCCGCCAGCTCTTCGCCGACGCCGATCTCCACTACATGCACCCGGTGAAGCCGCGCGCCGCGATCCGCGAGGCCTGGGCGAAGCTCGGCGTGCGAGACTTCGCCCTCGACAGCCTGGACGAGCTGGAGAAGATCCGCGCCGAGACCAAGCCGGCGAAGGCGGGCGAGGCGGTGCTGCCGGGCCTCTTCGTGCGCCTGGCGCTCCCCAAGGGCGGCGCGGTCTACGACCTCTCCGGCAAGTTCGGCGCCGATGCCGAGGAGGCGGCGGCGCTGCTCCGCGTCGCGCGCCCGCTGGCCTCGCGCCTCGGCGTCACCTTCCACGTGGGCTCGGAGTGCCTCGACCCCGCGGCTTACACGCGGGCGATCGAGCGCGCCGCCGCCGTCATCGCCGCTTCGGGCGTCACCGTCGACGTGCTCGACGTCGGCGGCGGCTTCCCGTCGCGCTATCCCGGCATGGAGCCGCCGGCGCTCGACCTCTACATGGAGACGATCAAAGCCGCCGTGGCGAGCCACGGGCTGGGCGCGCTCGAGCTCTGGGCGGAGCCCGGCCGCGCGCTCGTCGCCGAGGGCACCTCGGTCGTCGTCCAGGTGCTGCTGCGCAAGAAGAAGCGGCTCTACGTCAACGACGGCATCTACGGCGCGCTCTCGGACGCGGGGAAGCCCGGCTTCCGCTATCCCGCGCGCGTCATCCGCCTCGGTGGCACGCCCGCCGCCGAGACGGCGGCGTTCGAGCTCATGGGCCCCACCTGCGACAGCGCCGACCGGATGAAGGGTCCCTTCCTCCTGCCGGCCGACGTCAAAGAGGGCGACTTCATCGAGCTCGGCCAGCTCGGCGCCTACGGCGCCGCGCTCCGCACCGCCTTCAACGGCCTCGACCGCGCCAGGCTCGTCGAGGTCGCGGATCCGGCGTTCGACTGAGTCCCAAGGCCCTTTTCCCGCGTGTGCGGGAGAAGGGCCTTCGCTTGACCGACAGCCATGGCGTCCCCTCGCCCCCGCTAGGGGGAGAGGGACAGGGTGAGGGGATATGCGCGATCGCGGTCGTCAACCCTCACCCTCCCGCCGCTGCGCGGCGGGTCCCTCCCTCTCCCACTCCGTGGGCGAGGGGCTATCAGGTGGCGCGGCTCGCTAAAGCAGCTTCCGATAGACGATGAAGCCGGAGCGCTCGGCGATCCGGTCGTAGAGCGCCCGCGCCGTCGCGTTGGTCTCGTGGGTCTGCCAGTAGACGCGGCTGCCGCCCGCGGCCTTGACGCGCCCGTAGACTGCCTCGATGAGCGTCCGCCCGATGCCTTGGCCGCGCGCGGCCGGATCGGTGAAGAGGTCCTGCAGATAGCAGGTGGGCTCGATCATCGTCGTGCTGCGATGGAAGAGGTAGTGCACGAGGCCCACGAGCTGGCCGCCGCTCTCGGCGACGAGGGCGTGGACGGGCTCGTAGGGATCGAAGAAGCGCGCCCAGGTGGTGGCGGTGATCTCGGGCGCGAGCGCGGTCGGGCCGCTCCGACCATAGAAGGCGTTGTAGCCGTCCCAGAGCGGCAGCCAGCGGTCGTAATCGGCGCGGGCAACCGGGCGGACGAGCAGGGTCACTTCTTCGCCTCGAAGCCCGGCCGCGGCACCAGGTCCATCAGCACCGCGGCGAAGCCGCCGTCGACGGCGATGTCGGCGCCGTTCACGTAGGCCGCGCGGTCGCTCGCCAGATAGAGGACGGCGTCGGCGATGTCCTCGGGGGTGCCGACGCGGCGGCTCGGCACGATGGCGGCGCGGCGCTCGCTGACGCCGGGCGCCTGGTAGAAGGCCTCGCTGAGCGGCGTGCGGACGAGGCCGGGGCTCACCACGTTGCTGCGGATGCCCTGCGGCCCCCATTCGAGTGCCAGCTGCTGCGACAGCAGCGCGACGCCGGCCTTGCTGGCGCTGTAGGCGCCGCTCCGCGTCTGCGGATGATGCGCCGCCACCGAGGCCACGTGCACGATGGCGCCGCGCTTCGCCGGCAGCATCTGGCGCCCGAAGGCCTGGGCGCAGAGGAAATAGCCGCTCAAGTTGACCGCGAGGGTCTCGTTCCACTGCTCGAGGGTGAGGCTCTCGATCGGCCCCGGCCGCAACAGCCCGGCATTGTTCACCAGCACCTCGGCGGGGCCGAAGGCGCGCCGCGCCGCGTCGGCGGCGTCGGCGACGCTGGCGGGATCGGAGGTATCGCAGGCGATCGCCAGCACCTTGCCGCCGGCGGCGCCGAGCCTGACCGCCACTTCCTCGGCACCGTCGCGGTTGCGGTCGAGGAGCGCGACGGTGGCGCCGGCCTCGACGAGCCCCGCCGCCACCGCCGCGCCGATGCCGCTCGCGGCGCCGGTCACCACGCAGGTGCGGCCGCCGAGACCCAGCCAGTCACTGTCCTTCGCCATCGCGCTCCTCCCGCCGGTTTCCCCGTATCATATCCTTAATCGAAGC
>DATJOK010000195.1:0-7200 GCA_035507155.1 Allostellaceae bacterium | reverse complement strand
TTCGCCGGCGGCGGCGCCGTCAGCTTCGTCAAGGACTACCATGCGGCGGGGCTGCGCCGGACCATCCCGCTGGTGGGGCCGGGCTTCCTCACCGACGGCACGCTGCCGGCCCAGGGCGAGGCCGCGCAGGGCATGGAGACGACGCTCCACTACGCCGACGGCCTCGATGTCTCCAGGGACAAGAGCTTCCGCGCGGCGTTCAAGAAAGCGAGCGGCCGCGACGCCGACGTCTATGCGGTGCAGGGCTACGACACCGGGCAGCTGCTGGTGGCCGGCGTCGCCGCGGTCAAAGGCGATCTCGGCGCCCGCAAGGAGCTGGTGGCGGCGATGGAGCAGACCACCATCGACAGCCCGCGCGGCAAATTCACCCTCTCGAAGTCGCACAACCCGATCCAGGACATGTATCTGCGCAAGGTCGAGGGGCTCGAGAACAAATACGTCAGCGTCGCGGTGAAGGCGCTCTCCGACCCCTCGCGCGGCTGCAAGATGATGGCGTAAGGGCAGTTGTCAGTTCTCGGTTGTCAGTTTTCAGATCCCGGCCGAATCTGCGCACCTCTGAGAACTGACGACTGATGACCGAGAACTTGCCCTTCTTCCTCATCCAGCTGCTGAACGGCGTCCAGTATGGGCTGCTGCTGTTCCTGGTGGCGAGCGGGCTCACCCTCGTCTTCGGTATCATGGGCATCATCAACCTCGCCCATGGCAGCTTCTACATGATGGGGGCCTATCTCGCCTTCGCCCTCACCGAGCTCACCGGCAATCTCTGGCTCGCGATCCTGCTCGGCATTCCCCTGAGCGTGCTGATCGGCCTCGGCCTCGAGAGCCTGCTGTTCCGGCACCTCTATCGCCGCGACCACCTCTATCAGGTGCTGCTGACCTACGGCCTGATCCTCGTCATGGAGGAGCTGCGCAGCCTGCTGGCGGGCGACGACGTGCACGGCGTCGCGGTGCCGCGCTTCCTCGCTTTCTCGATCCCGCTCACCGACACGCTCTCCTACCCGGTCTACCGCCTGCTGATGTCGGCGATCTGCCTGGCGGTGGCGCTGCTGCTGGCGCTCGTCATCCGCCGCACCCGCCTCGGCATGACCATCCGCGCCGGATCCAGCAACCGCGAGATGGTGGCGCTCCTCGGCATCGACATCGGCCTCGTCTACCGGGTCGTCTTCGCCGGCGGCGTGGCGCTTGCGGCCTTCGCCGGCATGATCGCGGCGCCGGTCGCCTCGGTCTATCCGGGGATGGGCAACCAGATCCTCATCGTCTCCTTCGTGGTGGTGGTGATCGGCGGCATCGGCTCGATCAAGGGCGCCTTCCTGGGCTCGCTGCTGATCGGCCTCGCCGACACCTTCGGTCAGCTGTGGGCGCCGGAGCTCGCCGGCATGACCGTCTACGCGCTGATGGCGGCGGTGCTGCTGTGGCGGCCCGCGGGGCTGTTCGGGCGCGCCTGAGATGGACGCCTCGTCGCCGCCGCTGCGGATCGCGCTCGCCCTCGGCATCCTGGCGCTGGCGCTCTTCCCGCTGGTGAGCACGCCCTTCTATCTGCAGCTCCTGGCCAAGGTCATGATCCTCGCGGTCTTCGCCATGAGCCTCGACCTGCTGGTGGGCTTCACCGGCCTCGTCAGCCTCGGCCACGCCGCCTTCTTCGGCCTCGGTGCCTATACGCTGATGCTGCTCTCGCCCGAATACCAGGCGGCGAACTTCTGGCTGTCGCTGCTGGCGGCGGTAGCGGTCGCCGCGCTCGCGGCGCTGCTGATCGGCGCCCTGGTGCTCAGGACCTCCGGCGTCTACTTCATCATGGTGACGCTCGCCTTCGGCCAGATGCTGTTCTACTACGCCACCGGATCGAAGCGGCTCGGCGGCTCGGACGGCGCCTACATCTACGTGAAGCCGGACCCCTCGCTCTTCGGCTGGACGCCGTTCAATCTCGGCAGCCGGGTGCAGTTCTATTATGTGGCCTTCGCGGTCATGCTGGCGACCTTCGTGCTCCTGCGCGTGGTGTTGCGCTCGCTCTTCGGCCACGCGGTCCGCGGCATCCGGACCAACGCGCACCGCATGCGGGCGCTTGGCTTTCCGATCTTCCGCTACCGGCTCGCTGCCTTCGTGCTGGCGGGCGCGCTCGCCGGCGCCGCGGGATATCTCTCGGCGGCGCAGTACGGCTATGTGAGCCCGGATCTCTTCGGCTGGCAGCAGTCGGGAAGCGTGCTGATGATGGTGATCCTCGGCGGCATGGGCACGCTCTACGGGCCAATCCTCGGCGCCTTCGTCCTGGTGCTGCTGCAGGACTGGCTCACCGACCTCACCCGGCACTGGCTGCTGCCGATGGGGCTCTTCATCATCCTCGCGGTGCTGCTGCTGCCGCAGGGGCTCGGCGGCCTCGCGCTGCTGCCGCGGCGTGCCGAGCCCGAGCCGGAGGCGGCCGATGGCTGAGCCGGTGCTCCGGGTCGCCGGCCTCTCGAAGCACTTCGGTGGGCTCGCCGCGGTGAGCGAGGTCTCGCTGACGCTGGCAACCGGCGAGGTGCAGGCGGTGATCGGTCCCAACGGCGCCGGCAAGACCACCCTCGTCAACCTGCTGTCCGGCGATCTCCGGCCGAGCGGCGGCCGGGTCGAGCTCGAAGGCCGCGACATCACCGGCATGGCGCCGGATCGCATCGCCCGCCTCGGCATCGGTCGCAGCTATCAGAAGACCAACATCTTCCCCGACGTCACCGCCTTCGAGAACTGCCGGCTGGCGGCGCAGGCGCGGCACGCGCCGGGGATCAGCCTGCTGCGGCCGGCGCGGCGCCACGCCGTCCTCAACGAGGCCGCCGAGCGCGCCCTCGCGTCGGTCGATCTGCTGGCGCGCCGCGGCGCCATCGCCAGCGCGCTCAGCCACGGCGAGCAGCGCCAGCTCGAGATCGCCATGACGCTCGCCACCGGCCCGCGCGTGCTGCTGCTGGACGAGCCGCTCGCCGGCATGGGCGCCGAGGAATCCCGGCGCATGGTGGACCTGATCCGTCGCCTCGGCGAAAGCCATGCGGTGCTGCTGGTGGAGCACGACATGGACGCGGTGTTCTCGATGGCGCAGATCCTCACCGTGATGGTGAGCGGCCGCGTGCTGGCGAGCGGCGCGCCGGCGGCGATCCGCGCGAACGAGGCGGTGCAGGAGGCCTATCTCGGCACGGCGGAGGCCGCGGCATGAGCGCCGTTCCGCTGGTCGCCGCCCAGGGACTTCATACCTATTACGGCGCGAGCCACATCCTCCATGGCGTCGATTTCGCGGTGGGGCGCGGCGAGACGGTGGCGCTGATGGGACGGAACGGCATGGGCAAGACCACGCTGCTGCGCAGCCTCTTCGGCCTGACGCCGCCGAAGCGCGGCCGCATTGCCGTCGACGGCATCGACATGACCGGCGCCGCGCCGCATTCGATGGCGCGCGCCGGCCTGGCATTGGTGCCGGAAGGGCGCGGCATCTTTCCGAGCCTTACCGTGCGCGAGCATCTCGCCATGGCGGCGCGGTCCGGCCGCGACGGCCGGCGCGACTGGACGCCGGCGCGGGTGCTGGAGAGCTTCCCGCGCCTCGCCGAGCGGCTCGATCACCTCGGCGGCATGCTCTCCGGCGGCGAGCAGCAGATGCTCACCATCGGCCGCGCGCTTGCCACCAATCCCGACCTCCTCGTCCTCGACGAGGCGACGGAAGGTTTGGCGCCGCTGCTGGCGCGGGAGATCTGGTCGATCATCCGGCAGATCCGTGCCACCGGCATCGCCACCGTGATCGTCGACAAGAACCACGCCGCGGTGACCGCGCTCGCCGACCGCGCGGTGATCCTGGTCAAGGGTCGCGTCGCCTTTGCCGGCGCCGCCGGAGATCTGCGCCTGCGGCCCGATCTGCTGCACGCCCATCTCGGAGTCTGAGAATGCCGGACCTCGTCCTGCGCGGGCATCGTCTGCACTACGAGGAGATCGCCGCCACCCGCGCCGGCGCGTCGAGCCTCGTCTTCCTGCACGAGGGGCTGGGCTCGGTGGCGCTCTGGCGCGATTTTCCGGCGACGCTCGCGGCGCGCACCGGCTCGCGCGCGGTGGTCTACTCGCGCCACGGCTATGGCAAGTCGGACCCGATCGCGGCGCCGCACGGGGTCGATTACATGCATCGGGAAGCGCTGGAGGAGCTGCCGGCGCTGCGCGCGGCGCTCGACCTCGAGAACCCCGTCCTGATCGGCCACAGCGACGGCGCGTCCATCGCCCTTATCCATGCCGGCGCCGGCCGCTGGCCGGTGCGCGGCCTGATCCTGGAAGCGCCGCACGTCTTCGTCGAGGCGGTGTCGCTCGCCAGCATCGCCGAGGCGCGTACCGCCTACGCCACCACCGACCTCCGGCAACGCCTGGCGCGCTATCACGATCATCCCGACAGCGCCTTCCGCGGCTGGAACGACATCTGGCTCGATCCCGCCTTCCGCGCCTGGAACATCGAGGCATCGCTGCCGGGCGTCAGCTGCCCGGTGCTGGCGATCCAGGGCGCCGACGACGAATACGGCAGCCTCGCCCAGCTCGACGCCATCGAGCGCGGCGTCGCCGGATCCTTCGAGCGCCTGGTGCTGGCGAGCTGCAGGCACTCGCCGCATCGCGACCAGGAAGCCGCGGTGCTCGATGCGATGGCGGCGTTCATCGCGAAGGTTTGACCCCTCAGCCTTTCTCCGATTCCTTCCGGCAAGCCGTTTCCAGCGGATCGAGCCTTTCCATCACTGTCCGCCAGAGGATGTCGGCGTCGATGTCGTCATAGTCGTGGCGAAGCACGCTGCCAAGCTGGCGCAGCTTCGAGAATTCCACCTCCGGATAGATTGTATCGAAGCGGTCGCCCAGCTTCCGCGCCGCCTCGGAGATGCGCTCCAGGCAGCGCTCCACCGCGTCCTGGGTCTTGTCGTCGGCGGCAAAACGCGCTGCCGACATCTTGTCGATATGGCGGCGGATCCGGTCGACATTGGCGAGGATGTCCTGCAGGCGCCGAGTTGGCTCGCTAGAAGACATGGATCTCGTCGCGAAGCGCCGCGGGAGTCACATGCGGCTTGAGCCTGTCCCGCCGCGCCACGTCGACGCGCTGGGGGAGCAGCTTCTGGATCTCGCCGACGATGCCCGCATAGTCGAGCAGGTCGAGTTTGCGGCGAGGATCGAGCTCCACGAGCAGATCGACATCGCTGTCCGGTCGCGCCGATCCCCGGGCGGTCGAGCCGAAGAGCGAGAGGTGCCGCACGCCCAGGCGTTTGAGCCGGGGGCTGCCGGCGTAAAGCGCTCGCAGGATGTCGGCCAGTCGCCGATCGCTGCCGCCGGCGCTCCGGCCGCGCAGCGCCGCTCCGCCCGGCAGGAAATCGACCCCCGCCGCTTCCAGCGCAGTGCGAATTGCAGCAAGGGTCGGCGCGGTGGGACGGCGCGCGCCGCGCTCGAAATCGGCGACGGTGAGGCGGGCGACGCCGGCCCGCTCCGCCAGCGCCGCCTGGCTGAGATCGAGGAGCGCGCGGCCGGCCCGGCATGTCTCGGGGGTGAGGTCGGTCACCATTCAGACAAAATGTATTATCTAATACATTTTGTCAACAGGCAGCTACCCTCGTTCCGACGCCGGCTTGCTCTTCTCCAGCGCCGCGCCACACGCCGCGACCGCGGCGAGGATCCCATCCACGACCTCGCCTGCCCGCACTCTGGCGAGGAACTCGGCGACGATCGCGTCCCAGGTGCCCTCGGGCACCTGCCGATGCGTCGCGTGGTCGGCGAGAATCTCCACGTAGTGCTCGCCGAGCGAGACGAAGAGCAGGACGTGGCTCTGGCGCGGCACGCCGCCGGAGAGATGCGCGGCAAAGGCGCGGTGGGCGAGGGCGCGGGCATGGTGCTGCCTCACATGCGCCGGCACCAGCAGCAGGCGGATCGGCAGCCAGTCGAAGAGCAGTGTGAGTGCCACGAAAAGCGGCACCTGGATCTCGATCGCGGCGCCGATGGAGAGGTCGGGCCAAATGAGCGCCGCGGCCAGCGCCGCCACCAGTGCGCCGCCCGCTGCCCAGATCATGGGATAGAGTCCGTAGCGATCGCTGACCGGCGTCACCAGCACCGAGAGATCGGCGCCGGTCTGGCGCTCGACCGCCTGCACCGCTTCCTCGATGCGGGCGTTCTCCGCGGGGCTCGGGCGGCGCGGCATCACCAGCGCCCCGAGGCGCCGCCGCCGCCGAAGCTGCCGCCGCCGCCGGAGAAACCGCCGAAGCCGCCGCCGAACCCGCCGGGCGGCATGCCGCCGGGACCGCGATAGGAGCGGAAGCCCGGCCCCATCATCATCACCCAGGGGAGCGCGCCCAGCCGGCCGCGCGGGCTGGTGCGGCGGAACATGACGAAGATGAAGATCCAGACCGCCAGGATCAGCAGGATCTCGACGCCGGAATCGACGCCCTTTGCGCCGGTGACCTTCTGCGCGATGCCGGCGGGCGCCGCCGTCGGACCGCCCAGCACGCGCAGGATCGCCGCGGTGCCGGCGACGACGCCGGCGTTGAAATCGCCGCGGCGGAAGGACGGCAGGATGTCCTGCTCGATGATGACGCGGCTCACGGCGTCGGTGAGCTTCCCTTCGAGGCCATAACCGACCTCGATCCTGACCTGGCGCTCGGCGGGCGCCACGATCAGCAGCGCGCCGGTGTTCTTGTCCTTCTGGCCGATGCCCCAGTGGCGGCCGAGCTGATAGCCGTAATCCTCGATGCTGTTGCCGCCCAGCGACTTCAGCGTCACCACCACGACTTGCTCGCCGGTTGCCCGCTCGTGCTGAGCCAGCATCTCGTCGAGCGCGCTCCGGGTCGAGGGCGTGAGGATGCCGGCATCGTCCACCACGCGGCCGGTGAGCGCCGGAAACTGCAACGCCGCCGCGGTGGCGCCGGCCCAGAGCATCAGCAGCAGAAGGAGCGCGACGCGCACCGGCGCCGGCAGCGTCGGAAATTGCCGCATCAGAACTTGACCTGGGGGACCTGCTGCGCCTGCTCGGAGATGGTGAAGGTCTCCTTCACCTTGGCGTCGGGATAGAGGATCGCCGCGATCCAGCGGCTCGGGATGGTGCGCAGTGTCGTGTTGTAGGTCTGCACCGCCTGGATATAGTCGCGCCGCGCCACCGCGATGCGGTTCTCGGTGCCTTCGAGCTGCGACTGCAGCGCCAGGAAATTCTGGTTCGACTTGAGGTCGGGATAGTTCTCGGTGATCGCCAGC
>DATJOK010000194.1:0-4261 GCA_035507155.1 Allostellaceae bacterium | reverse complement strand
CTTCTCGGCCAGCCGTTCGTCAAGGATCCGGACACGACCGTTGAGAAGCTGCTGAAAGGCGCCGGCGCGCAGGTGGCGGCGTTCGAGCGCTTCGAGGTTGGCGCTGGCATCGAGAAGAAGCAGGAGGACTTCGTGGCGGAGGTCATGGCCCAGGTTAAGGGCTCCTCCGGCCCGGACAAGCGCTGACGCCGCGGCAGAAGTTCACGAAAAAGCCCCGCCGCCGGCGGGGTTTTTTCCATCAAGACGAGGCGATTTGGGATGACCGAAAGCAGTAAGGCCCGCTTCTCCCGCATTCTCGTGAAGCTCTCGGGCGAGGCACTGATGGGCCGCGCCGACTACGGCATCGATCCTGCGATCCTCAAGCGTATCGCCGGGGAGCTGCAGGAGATCGTCGGCTTCGGTGTAGAGCTTGCCGTCGTCGTCGGCGGCGGCAACATCTTCCGCGGTGCGGGCCTCGCGCGCGCCGGCATGGACCGGGTAGCGGGCGACCAGATGGGTATGCTCGCCACCGTCATGAATGCGCTCGCGATGCAGGACGCTCTCGAGGCCCTCGGGCTCCATGTGCGCGTGATGTCGGCGATCCGCATCAACGAGGTCTGCGAGGACTACATCCGCCGCCGTGCCATCCGCCATCTCGAGAAGGGCCGGGTGGTGATCTGCGCGGCGGGAACCGGCAATCCCTTCTTCACGACGGACACCGCCGCGGCGTTGCGCGCGATCGAGATCAATGCCGAGGTGCTCCTCAAGGCCACCAAGGTGAACGGGGTCTACTCGGACGATCCGGTGCGGAACCCGTCCGCGGTTCGCTACGACCACCTTACCTTCGACCGTGTGCTCACCGAGAAGCTCAACGTCATGGACGCTACTGCCGTCGTGATGTGTCGCGACAACAACCTGCCGTTACGGGTCTTCAATCTCAACAATCCGGGCGACCTGACGCGCATCGTGCGCGGCGAAGAGGTGGGTACCTCGGTGACTTGCGAGTAAGCGGGCAAAGGCCGCTACTTTGCCCGCGAGATCGAAAAAGCAACAAGGCACCTCGCCGAGAGCGCCGCAGGCGACTTTCGGCCGGTAGAGGAGTAAAGAAATGCTCGATGACATCAAGAAAGACGCTCGTGAGCGCATGGCGAAATGCGTGCAGAACTTCCAGGGCGACCTGAAGAAGCTGCGCACGGGACGGGCGCATCCCAGTCTGATCGAGCACCTCAAGGTCGACTACTATGGCTCGGATGTGCCGCTGCAGCAGGTGGCGAGCATCGCGGTCGAAGAGGGCCGGACCCTGGTCGTCTCGCCCTGGGAAAAGACCGTCGTGCAGGCGATCGAGAAGGCCATCTTCAAGTCGGATCTCGGGCTGACGCCCATGACCGCCGGCACCGTGATCCGCATTCCGATGCCGCCCCTGACCGAGGAGCGACGCAAAGAGATCACCAAGGTGCTGCGGCACGATGCGGAGGGCGCCCGTGTCGCAGTGCGCAACGTGCGTCGCGACGTCATGACCGACGTCAAGGAGTTGCTCAAGGAGAAGATGATCTCCCAGGATGACGAGCGGCGCGCCGAAGGGGAGATCCAGAAGCTCACCGACAAGCACATCGCCGACATCGAGCAGCTTCTGGCGGCCAAGGAAAAGGAAGTGATGCAGGTTTGATGTATACCGTGCCCCGCCACATCGCGATCACGATGGACGGCAACGGCCGGTGGGCGGCGGCGCGTGGCCAGCCCCGATCCGCAGGCCACAAGGCGGGCCTGACGCCGGTGCGCCTCTGTGTCGAGGAATGCAGCCGGCTGGGGGTCGAGGCGCTGACGCTCTTCGCCTTCTCGAGTGAGAACTGGTCGCGGCCCGCGGAGGAAGTCGCGAGCCTCATGGGCCTGTTCTTCGAGGCGGTGGATCGCGAGATCGCGGAGCTGCACCGGCAGAGCGTGCGGGTGCGCTTCATCGGCAACCGCCAGCGGTTGTCGGTGCGGCTGCAGGCCCAGATCGCCGGCGCGGAGCAGCACACCGCGGGCAACGCGGGCCTGAAGCTGCAGGTGGCGGTAAGCTATGGCGGACGTTGGGACATCGTGCAGGCGGCCCGCGAGCTTGCCGCGAAATGCGTGAGCGGCGCGTTGCGGCCAACCGAAATCGACGAAGACCGCTTCGGCGCGGCGCTCGAGCTCGGTGGCCTGCCGGACGCGGATCTGTTGATCCGCACCGGCGGCGAGCGGCGGATCAGCAATTTTCTGCTGTGGAATATCGCCTACGCCGAGCTCTACTTCAGCGATCGCTTGTGGCCTGATTTCGACAAGACGGAGCTGGCCGCCGCGCTCGAGTTCTTCGCGGGCCGGGAGCGCCGTTTCGGCCAGACGACCGGACAGATGAAAGCCCGAGGCCCGTGAGCGAGTCGCTGCGCAAACGAGTTGCCACGGCTGCCGTCCTCATAGCGCTGCTGCTGGCGGTACTCTTCTGGCTGCCTGCCTGGGCGACGGTAGTGCTCGTCACGCTGGTGGTGCTCATGGGTGCGTGGGAGTGGTCGGCGTTCCTCAAGTGGGCCGACCCGCGGGCGCGGAGTGCCTTCGTCGCGCTGGTCGCCATATTTCTGCCCGTCGCCTGGTGGCTGACGCGCACTCCGGCCGGCCTCGAGGCACTGCTCGCGGTGGCGCTCCTCTGGTGGCTGCTCGCTCTGCTGTGGATCGTGGTCGCGCCGCGGCGGGTCCAGCCCTGGTCGGCCGGGTTCGCGGGGCTGCTCTCGCTGGTGCCGGCCTGGCTGGCGCTGAGCCGCCTGCGGCTCGAGGCCCGGCATGGCGCGGAGTGGGTGCTGTTTTCGCTGCTGCTCGTCTGGATGGCCGATATCGGCGCTTACTTCTGCGGCCGGCGGTTCGGCCGGCGGCGCCTCGCTCCCGCCGTTTCGCCCGGCAAGACCTGGGAAGGTGCGCTCGGCGGCCTGGTCGCGAGCGGCATCGTCGCCATCGCCGGCGGCGCCTGGTTCCGGTTGCCGCTAGAGCCCTTCCTGGTGCTTTGCCTGGCCGCGGTGGCCTTCTCGATCGTCGGTGACCTGACCGAAAGTCTGCTGAAGCGCTTCGCGGGAATGAAGGACAGCGGTACGCTCTTTCCGGGGCACGGCGGCGTGATGGACCGCATCGACAGCGTCACGGGTGCCGTGCCCGTGCTGCTGCTCGGCCTCACTTTTCTAGGAGTCCTGCCATGATCGGTGTGGTCGTCTTGGGTTCTACCGGCTCCATCGGCGAGAGCACTCTCGATGTGCTCGCGCGCCATCCGGATCGCTTTCGCCTGGTGGCGGTCGGCGCCAACCGCAATGTTGCCAAGCTGGCGGAGCAGATCCGCCGATTCCAACCCGCGTATGCGGCGATGGCCGACGAGGGCGCCGCGCGCGAGCTCGTCGCCGAGCTCGGTGCCGCCGCGCGCACGACCCGTATCCTCGCGGGTGTCGGGGCACTCACGGAGCTCGCGACACTGCCGGAGGCCGAGTGTGTCATGGCCGCAATCGTGGGCGCCGCGGGGCTGAGCTCCACGCTTGCCGCCGCGCGCGCCGGCAAGCGCCTGCTGCTCGCGAACAAGGAATCGCTCGTCATGTCGGGACCGCTGCTCATGGATGCCGTGCGCGACAGCGGCGCCACACTGTTGCCGATCGACAGCGAGCACAACGCCATTTTCCAATGCCTGCCCGCGGGCTCGCGCACCGGTACGACTCCGAAAGGGGTGCGTCGCATCCTTCTCACCGCCTCCGGCGGTCCGTTCCGCGACTGGCAGGCGGACGCCATTGCGGCGGCAACTCCCGAGGCTGCGTGCGCCCATCCCAACTGGGTGATGGGACGGAAGATCTCGGTCGATTCCGCGACGCTGATGAACAAGGGGCTCGAGCTCATCGAGGCGTGCTTCCTCTTCGCGCTGTCGCCGGACCGCGTCGAGATCGTCGTCCATCCGCAGAGCATCATCCATTCGCTGGTCGAGTACCTCGATGGCTCGCTGCTCGCGCAGCTGGGCTCGCCGGACATGCGCACGCCGATCGCCTGCGCGCTCTCCTGGCCCGAGAGAATGGCTTCCGGTGTAGAATTCCTCGATCTGGTGAAGACCTCGCGGCTCGACTTTCGCGCCCCGGATCCGCAGAAATTCCGCTGCCTGGCACTGGCACAGTCGGCGGCGCGGGCCGGCGGGCTGACTCCGGTCGCCCTGAACGCCGCCAACGAGGTCGCCGTCCACGCCTTTCTGGAGCGCCGATTGAACTTTCCCGGCATAGCCGCAGTCATTGAAGAGGTGGTCACACGG
>DATJOK010000193.1:0-23801 GCA_035507155.1 Allostellaceae bacterium | reverse complement strand
AGCATCGTGCGCGACTTCCAGTCGGTGATCGGCCGCGAGGTGCGCGAGCAGATGCAGAAGGCGGAAGGACGGCTGCCGGATACGCTGGTCGCCTGCATCGGCGGCGGCTCCAACGCCATGGGCCTCTTCCATCCCTTCCTCGACGAGCCCAGCGTCAAGATGATCGGCGTCGAGGCCGGCGGGCTCGGCGTCTCGACGGGAAAGCACGCGGCCTCGCTCACCGGCGGCCGCCCCGGCGTGCTGCACGGCAACCGCACCTACCTCCTGCAGAACGACGACGGCCAGATCATCGACGCCCACTCGATCTCTGCCGGCCTCGACTATCCCGGCATCGGACCGGAGCACGCCTGGCTCCATGACGTGAAGCGCGTCGAGTACGTCGCCATCACCGACCGGGAGGCGCTCGACGCCTTCCAGCTCTGCTCGCGCCTCGAAGGCATCATCCCGGCGCTGGAGCCCTCCCACGCGCTGGCGCATGTGGCGAAGATCGCGCCCAAGCTGGCGAAGGACCATCTGCTGGTGGTCAATCTCTGCGGCCGCGGCGACAAGGACATCTTCTCGGTGGCGGAAGCGCTCGGAGTGACGCTGTGAGCCTGCCCCGCATCGCCCGCCGCTTCGCCGCCCTCAAGGCCGAGGGCCGCCCCGGCCTCGTCACTTATCTCTGCTGCGGCGATCCCGACGCGGAGAGTTTCGCCCAGATCCTCGCCGGCCTGCCCAAAGCCGGCGCCGATCTCATCGAGGTCGGCATGCCGTTCTCCGATCCGATGGCGGACGGGCCGGCGATCCAGGCGGCGAGCCTGCGCGCGCTCAACGCCGGCATGACGCTGAAGCAGACGCTGGCGATCGTGAAGCGGTTCCGCGAGAGCGATCAGGAGACGCCGATCGTGCTGATGGGCTACTACAACCCGATCTACAGCTATGGCGTCGAGAAATTCTGCGCCGACGCCAAGGCCGCCGGCGTCGACGGCCTCATCACCGTCGACCTGCCGCCGGAGGAGGATCCGGAGCTGCACGGGCCGGCGCGCGCAGAGGGCATCGACATCATCGTGCTGACCGCCCCCACCAGCGACGACAAGCGCTTGCCCGTGGTGGTGAAGCGCGCCACCGGCTTCGTCTATTACGTCTCGATCGCCGGCATCACCGGCACCAAGTCGGCGAGCATCGAGAGCGTCACCCAGGCGGTGGCGCGCATCCGCCGCCACACGCCGCTCCCGGTCGCCGTGGGCTTCGGCATCAAGACACCGGACCAGGCGGCCGAGATCGGCCGCGTCGCCGACGCCGCCGTGGTGGGCTCGGCGCTGGTGCAGCGCGTCGCCTCGATGCTGGACGGCAAGGGCAAGGCGAAACCCGGTCTCGTCGAGGCGGTGCTGGGCGACGTCGCGGCCCTCGCCGACGGCGTCCGCAAGGCCCGCAAGCCCGCTGCGGCGCGCGCCAGGAGGCGGTGAGCCGATGAACTGGCTCACCAACTTCGTCCTCCCGAAGATCCGCGCGGTCGTCGCCAACAAGAAGGACGTGCCGGACAATCTCTGGACCAAGTGTCCGAGCTGCGAGCAGATGCTGTTCCACCGCGAGCTGGAGGCGAACCAGTTCGTCTGCCGCAACTGCGGCCATCACCTGCGCCTCGATGCCACGCGGCGGCTCGAGCTCCTCTTCGATGAGGGCCAGTCGACGCGGGTCGAGCTGCCGCGCACGCCGATCGATCCGCTCCGCTTCCGCGACCGCAAGCGCTACACCGATCGTCTCAAGGAGGCGCAGGCGAAGAGCGGCGGCGGCGACGCGCTCGTCGTGGCGCACGGCAAGATCGGCGGCATCCAGGCGGTGGTGGCGGCCTTCGACTTCGAGTTCATGGGCGGCTCCATGGGTGTTGCCGTCGGCGAAGGCCTGCTGGCGGCGGCGCGCCTCGCGGTGCTGCAGGAGGCGCCGCTCATCGTCGTGCCGGCCTCCGGCGGCGCCCGCATGCAGGAAGGCATCCTGTCGCTGATGCAGCTGCCGCGCACCACGCTCGCGGTGCAGGAGGTGAAGGCGGCGGGGCTGCCCTACATCGTGCTGCTGAGCGATCCGACCACCGGCGGCGTCTCCGCCTCCTTCGCCATGCTGGGCGACGTGACGCTCGCCGAGCCCGGCGCGGTCGTGGGCTTCGCCGGCGCGCGCGTCATCGAGGAGACCATCCGCGAGAAGCTGCCGGCGGGATTCCAGCGCTCGGAATATCTCCTCGAGCACGGCATGGTCGACATCGTCGTGCACCGGCGCGACTTGAAGGCGACGCTGGCGCGGCTCCTCGATCTCCTCTGCAACCGGACGCCGCCTTCGACGGTGGTGCCGCTGCTGCCGCGCGCCGCCGGGGAGAGCGCCGCCTGAAGGTCGACCGCATCCTGGAGCGCCTGCACCGGCTCCATCCGCGGCTGATCGATCTCTCGCTCGACCGCGTGCACCGGCTGCTGGCGGCGCTGGGCCATCCCGAGCGACGGCTGCCGCCGGTGATCCATGTCGCCGGCACCAACGGCAAGGGCTCGACGGTGGCGACGCTGCGCGCCTGCCTGGAGGCCGCCGGATATCGCGTCCACGTCTATACCTCGCCGCATCTCGTCCGCTTCAACGAGCGCATCCGCGTCGCCGGATCGCTGATCGAGGAGGAGCCGCTGGCGGCGCTGCTGGAAGAGTGCGAGCGGGTCAACGGCGAGACGCCGATCACCTTCTTCGAGATCACCACCGCCGCCGCCTTCTTGGCATTCGCCCGCCATCCCGCGGACGCGACCTTGCTGGAGGTGGGGCTCGGCGGCCGCTTCGACGCCACCAACGTGATCGATCGCCCCGCCGCCACGGTGCTGACGCCGATCTCCCTCGACCACCAGCGCTTCCTCGGCAACACCGTGGGCGAGATCGCCTTCGAGAAAGCGGGCATCCTGAAGCCCGGCGTCGCCGCCGTCGTGGGCCCGCAGCCCGATGATGCTGCCGCCGTCATCGCCAAGCGCGCCGGCGAGGTGGGGGCGACACTCTATCGGCATGGGAGCGACTGGCGTGCCGAGCCGAGCGCCGGCGGTCTCCGCTACGAAGGCAAGCGCTGGCGGCTCGACCTGCCGGCGCCGTCGCTGCTCGGACGGCACCAGTTCGACAATGCCGGCGCGGCGATCGCCGCGCTCGAGAGTCTGCCGCAGTTCGAACTCGACGCGGCGGCGCTGGCAAAGGGCCTGCGCCACATCGAGTGGCCGGCGCGCCTCCAGCACCTGACGCACGGGCCGCTGGTGTCGCTGCTGAAGCCGGGCAGCGAGCTCTGGCTAGACGGCGGCCACAACCAGGCGGGCGGCGAGGTGCTGGCGCTGCAGGCGGCGCAGTGGCGCGACCAGCCGCTCCATCTCGTCTTCGGCATGCTCAGCTCCCATGACGCCGAAGGCTTCCTCCGCGCACTGGCGCCCTACGCCCAAAGCCTCGGCACCGTCGCCATCCCCGGCGAGGCGGCAAGCCGCACCGCCGAGGACTCTGCCGCCGCCGGCCGCGCGGCCGGTTTCGACGCCAAGGTTTTCGCCTCGGTGCACGACGCCACCGCCGCTGCCGCCAGGCAACCGGCCCCCAGCCGCATCTTCATCTGCGGCTCGCTCTATCTCGCGGGCCACGTGCTGCGGGAGAACGGTTGACCCGGCTCCGCTTGCGCGTGGGCCGAAACCGGGGCGATGATTGCAGATCCCGGATCGAGGTATCGCCATGTGCAAGACGAACGCCCTGACGCCCGATGCCGAAGATTTTGCCGCGGTCCTCGCCGAGATCGCGGCGACGCCCGCGCGCCTCGCGGCGATTGCCGCCGACGTGCCGGAGGCGCAGTGGAAAACGCGCCCCGCTGCCGGCGGCTTTTCGCTGCTGGAGCATGCCTGCCATCTGCGCGACATCGAGATCGAGGGCTATGGCGTGCGCATCGGACGGATGCTGGCGGAAGCCGCGCCCTTCCTGCCCGATCTCGACGGAGACAAACTCGCCCGCGAGCGCGACTATCCGAGCCAGGATCTCCGCGCCACCGAGCGCGCCTTCGCGGCGGCGCGGATGCTGCTCGTGCGGCGGCTCGCCGCGCTGACGCCGGATGAGCGGCACCGCACCGGCACGCTGGAAGGCGTCGGGCATATCACCCTGGAAGACCTCGCCTGCAAGCTGCGCCAGCACGATCGCGAGCATCTGGCGGATCTGGCGGCGCTCAGAGACGAGATCCGTTCCAGCGCGCGCTGAGGTTCAGAATCAAAACGGGCGCCCCTGAGGCGCCCGTCTGAAACTCTTCGAGAGATCGCGGCGGCGATCAGATCACCGACTGCACCCACTCCAGCAGCTTGCTTTTGGGAAGCGCGCCGATCTTGGTGGCGGCGACCTGGCCGTTCTTGAACAGCATCAGCGTCGGAATGCCGTTGACGCCGTACTTGGTGGGCGTCGCCGGGTTCTCATCGACGTTGAGCTTGGCCACCGTCACCTTGCCTTTCATCTCCGAGGAGATGTCCTCGAGGAAGGGGGCGATCATCTTGCAGGGGCCGCACCACTCCGCCCAGAAATCCACCAGGACAGGACCGGGGGCGCGCAGCACGTCGGAGTCGAAGGAGGAGTCGGTGACTTTGGTCGTCATGGCTTGCCCTTTTGATACAAGACCTTAGCGACAACAAGGCCGCGCAATGATGCCGCGGCCCTGCTGGTGGCGGAGATTAGGTGATTGCGGAAGCCCCCGTCAAGGTGACCGCTCCGCGAGGAGCGCGGGGCTGATCGGCATGAGGCGCGGCCCATCGGTCCAGAGGAGCGCGGCCCGAACCTCGCGGCCCGGATAGATCGCCGCAACCGCCGCGCGATAGGCCGCGAGCTGCTCCAGATAGATCGCCGGCACCTCGCGCTCGCTCGCTGGCGCGGGCCTGAGCGTCTTGTAGTCGACGATGAGGACGGCGGCAGGCGTCACCAGCAGCCGGTCGATCTGGCCGGCAAGCGCGCGGCCGCCGAGGAGCCCCACCACCGGCACCTCGGCGCGCGATCCCCTCGCGAAGAGCGCCGCGAACTCCGGCGTCTCCAGCACCGCGAGCGTCTCCGCCAGGATCGATGCCTGCATCTCCGCATCGAGCTCGTGCACGGGGAGCGCCAGGAACCGCTCTGCCGCCGAGCGGCGGCGCTCCGGCGCCACCTCCGGCAGACTCTGCAACAGCCGATGCACGAGGAGCCCGCGCTGGAAGAGGACGCCCTGATCGGCGCCGAGCGGCGAGCGCACCGCGGGCTCGCTCGCCGACGGCCGCGACGGCGCCAGCGGCTTCGGCGGCGAGGGCTCCGGCGGCGGCGCCACCTGGGCCCAGACCGGCAGCGTCTCCGGCAGCTCCGCCCGCGCGATCGCGGCGCCGTCATCGGCGCCGGGCACGCGCTGCGCCGTCGCCAGCACCAGCCCCTCGCCCGCCCAGCCCGCGCCGAAATCCATCGCCACCCGCTCGACGCCCTGCGCCCCGAGAAGTCCGCCGCTCATCAGCTCGTACCAGCAATCGCCGGCATAGCCGCGGCCGGGCTTCCAGCCGCAGACATAGAGCCGGTCGGCGGCGCGGGTCATCGCGACATAGAGGAGCCGGCGATATTCCTGCCGCTGGCGCCGCTGCGCCGCGTTCTCCGCCGCGACCGCGAGGGCGGCGGAGCGGCCGCGCGGCACGAGATAGAGCGGCAGCCCGTCGTCGCGCCACTGCAGCGGCGGCACGCGATCGGGCAGCGAGGCGGTGTCGGGCAGGAAGACGATCGGCGCCTCCAACCCCTTGGCGCCATGCACCGTCAGGATCCGCACCTCGTCCTGGACGCCGCGGTCGAGATCGCGCTTCACCTCCGCCTCGCCGGCCACCAGCCAATGCAGGAAACCCTGCAGCGACGGCGGATGATCGGCTTCGTAGGCGAGCGCCGCCGCCAGGAACTCGTCGAGCGGATCGCTGGCCTCTGGCCCGAGCCGCGCGAGCAGCTTGCGCCGGCCGCCCAAGGGCCCCAGCACCTCGGCGAAGAGCTCGTAGGGCGGCGCGAAATCCGCCCGCCCCAGAAGACGTGTCAGCGTGTCGACGGCGTGGCGGAACAGCTTGTGCTCGTCGGCGCGGCGATAGAGCGTGCGCCAGAGCGAGGTCTCGCCGCGACCGTGGGCGAGGGCGAAGAGCTGCTCCTCGCTGAAGGCGAAGAGCGGTCCCTTCAGCACCGTCGCCAGGGTGAGATCGTCCTCCGGCAGCAGCAGGAAGCCGCCGAGCGCGATCATGTCCTCGACGGCGAGCTGCTCGGTGAGGCGCATGCGGTCGGCGCCGGCGACCGGCACCTCGCGATCCTTGAGCGCGCGCACCAGCGCCGGCACGAAGGCAGTGCGCTTGCGCACCAGCACCATGACGTCGCCGGCGGTGATGCGCCGGTCGCGCGACGGCAGCCGCTCGCCGCTGTCGAGCCAGGCGCGGATCCTGTCGGCGATCGCGGCGGCGAGCCGCTGCTGCGGATCGGCGGCGCTCTGCGGCTCGATCGGCAGCCGCCAGCCCATGGGCTTCTCCTCCGCCGGCGGCTCGATCAGCGGCCAGATCTCGACGCGGCCGGCGTGGCCGGCGCGGTGCGGCAGGTGGCGGATCGGCGCGCCGTCGAGGGCGACGCCCTCGACCGCCTCGGCGCGCGCGAAGACCGCGTCCACCGCCTGCAGCACCGCGTCGGTGGAGCGGAAGGAGGTCTCGAGCGCCACCGTGCGCCAGCCCGCCTCCGCTTCCTGCGCGCGCGCCGCGAAATGATCGCGCATGGCCAGGAATTTCCGCGGATCGGCGCCCTGGAAGCTGAAGATCGACTGCTTGGCGTCGCCCACCGCAAAGACCGTGCGCGACCGATCGCGCGCGCCCGAACCGGCATAGAACTCCGCCGTCAGCGCCTGGACCACCCGCCACTGATCGGGGTTGGTGTCCTGCGCCTCGTCGATCAGCAGGTGATCGAGACCGCCGTCGAGCTTGAACAGCACCCAGGGCGCCACGCCCGGCCGCTCCAGCAGCTCGATGCTCCCGGCGACCAGATCCTCGTAGTCGAGGACGGCGCGGCTCTCCTTGTGGCGGCGATAAGCTTCGAGAATCGCGGCGGCGAGCCGCATCGCCGCCGCGCTCGCCTCGAGGAGCGCCGCCGCCGCGCAGCGCGACCGCACGGCTTCGAGACGGCGTGCTTCTACCTGCATCGCAGCGAGCGCCGCCGGCTGCGTCGCCGCCAGATTCTTGGTGAGCAGGTTGGTGCGCGGCGCACCTTCCCTGGTGAAGAAGATGTCGAGATGAGCATCGAACCGCTCAGCTCTGCCGGCGGTGTCCGCAAGCCAATCCGCAAGCTGCAAACCGCGCGCCTGATCGGTCTTGGCCTTGCTGGCCTGCATCGCCGCCGCCGCGCCGCGCAGGGCTCCCGCGTCGAAGGCGCCCTCCGCGCAGGCCGCCTCGATGATCCTCGTCTCGGTGGCATCGGCCGGCAGATCGAGACGGCGGGCGAGCTCGGTCACCGCTCCTTCGATGCCGCCTGGCCGCTCCAGCAGCGCCTGGAACCGCGAGCGCGAGGCGGCGACGCCGTCGAGCAGCTCCGAGAATCTCTGCTCGCCGAGCCCGCGCGCCAAGGCGGTGACGGCGCCGGCGAGCCTCGCATCCCCTCCGGCGCGCGCCGCCGCCAGCACTTCCTCGCGCACGGTGAAGAGGAGCTCGGCGGCGTCGCGCTCGTCCATCAGCTCGAAATGCGGCGCCACGCCCGCCTCGACGGGAAAGCGCCTGAGCAGCGACTGGCAGAAGCCGTGGATGGTCTCGATGCCGAGTCCGCCCGGCGCATCGAGCACCTTGGCGAAGAGCCGGCGCGCCTCGGCGACTTCCGCCGCGCTCGGCGCGCGGTCGAGAAGCCGCCGCAGCTCGTTCCAGAGCGTGCCCTCCTCCAGCACCGCCCAGAGGCTGAGCCGCGCCTGCAGGCGGTTCGCCATTTCCGCCGCCGCCGCGCGGGTGAAGGTGAGGCAGAGAATGCGGGTGGGCGCACTGCCGGCGAGCAGCAAGGTCAGCACGCGGTCGGTCAGCACCTTGGTCTTGCCGGTGCCCGCGGAAGCCGCGACCCAGACCGAGGCCGTGGGATCGGCGGCCTGGCGCTGCAGCGCGTCAGCCACGGTCATTCCTCTTCCTCCTCGGCGCCGCGCCATTCCTTGACGCGCTCGAGATGGGCGTAGTCGGAGAAATGCGGCGCGTTCCGCGCCACCGGCGCGGCGCGGTAGGGCGTCGCGGGATCGTCGAAGCGAGTGACAAGATCGACGAGGCCCGCCCGCGCCGCAGCCACCAGCGCCGCCTCGTCGCCGGGCGCGATGTCCTGGATCTCGCCGGGCGTCGCGAGACCGCTCAGGCGCCAATACTCCAGCGCCGCGATCGTGGCCGGCGGCACGTCGGCGAAGCCGCCCGCCATCGCGATCGCCGCTTCCAGCGGCAATTGCGGCGCCAGCCCCTGGGCGACGGTGGGTCCCGTCGGCACCGTGCCGGTCTTGTAGTCGGCGATGACGAGGCCGTCGGCACGGCGCTCGATGCGGTCGGCCTTGGCGCGGAGGGTGAAGGTGCCGGCGGGCGCGGCAAGCGCGAGGGTTCCCCGGGTCTCGCTCGCGAGGCCGTAGAGGCCGGCGCGCCGCTCGCGCTCGGTGGCGAGGAACCAGCGCGCGATGCGCTCGAAGCGCGGCCACCAGAACGCCCAGATCGCCGGCCGCGAGAGGAAGGCGCCGAAGGCGCGGCGCCCGCAGTCCAGCAGCTGCGCCTCCGCGTCCGCCGGCAGCTCGCGCGGGAAGCGGCTGACGAAGGCGTCGAGGGCGTCATGGATGAAGATGCCGCGCTCGCGCGCCGCCGGCTCGGCGTCGAGCGGCTCCAGCGCCCTGAGGCGAAGGATGTGCTTGGCATAGATCGCATAGGGATCGCGCATCCAGGTCTCGATCTCGGTCACCGAGAGCGCGCGCGGCCGCGCCGCCACCGGTGGCCGCGGTGCCGGCGGCTCCACGCGGCCGCGCTCCTCCAGGTGCGGGCGATCGAGCAGCGCCTGCCAGGCGAGCGGCCGACGGCTCTCCGGGCCTCGGGTCAGCGCGGCCTCGAGGCCCGCCGCGCGCAGCACGGTGTCGAGGCGCAAGAGCCAGCGCGACGGCAGCGTCGGCGTGCCGGCGACGCGGGTCGCCCGCGTCAGCACCACTTCCGGCGCGCCCAGCGCCATCAGGAAATCATGCGCGGAAAGGCCGATGCGGCGCTCGGGCGGCGCGATGCCGAAGCTGCGGCGCATCGGTCGCGACATCCAGGGATCCTCGGCGGGATCGGCGGGCCAGACGCCATCGTTGAGACCGCCCAGCACCATCAGATCCGCGCGCTGCAGGCGCGCCTCCAGCAGGCCCCAGATGGCGAGGCGCGGATGCCGGCCGTAGCGCGGCCGTACCACCGGCCCCGCCAGCAGGCTCTCGAAGAGCGCCGGATAATCGCCGCCGTCGATCGCCGGATGGTCCTCCGCCGCCGCCAGCAGCTCGGCCATGAACTGGCCCGCCGCCTCGCCGGCCTCACCGCGCCAGAGCCGCTCGGCGCCCGGCTCCTCGGCGCTCGCGGCCATCGCCTCGGCCGCGGCGATATGGGATGCCACGAGATCGCGAAGCGGCACCTCGCGCCGGGCCGCCGCCTCCCACAACGGCAGCAGACGCCGTTGCAGCCGCGCGAGAAAGCCGCGCTCCTCGCTTCGTTCCGCCGGCAGCGCATCGGCGATGCCGGTGAAGCCCGGCGCCGGCCGCACGCCGCGCAGCACCGTCCGCTCGAGCTGGCGCAGCAATGCCCGGAACTCCTCGATCGCGAGACCGCCGGCGGCGAGCGGATGCTTGAGCGCCGCGAGCAGCGCCACCGGCGCCGCCTGCTCGGCGACGAGATCGAGCAGCAGGCGGAGGAACACGCCCGGCGGCGTCTTGTTGAGGGGCACGCCGGCGGAATCGTCGATCTCGATCCCCCAGCGCTCGAGCTCGCCGGCGACGCGGCGCGCCAGCGCCCGATCCGGCGTCACCAGCGCCGCGGTGGCGCCGGGCTTCTGCTCCAGATGCTGACGCAGCAGCAGCGCGATCACCTGCGCCTCTTCCTGCGGACCCGCGCAGTCGATCCGGCGCAGGCCCGCGAGAGCGGCATGCTCGATCCCGCCCGCATCGCGCCAACGCTCGGTGAGCTCCGCCGGCAGCAGCGCCGCGGCGGCGAGGGCAATGCGTGCCGGCGGGCCGCCGGCGACGCCCGGAAAGGCCCAGGCCTCGACGGCCGCGGGTGCCATCTCCATGCGGTCGAGAAATACCGCCAGCAGATGCTGCGGATGGCCAGGGTCGGTGCGGATCGCCGCCCAGACTTCCTCCGTCGCGCCGCGATCGAGACCCGGCAGCACCACGGTGCCGGTCGGAAGCGTCGCCACCTCCGCCATCAGTGCCGCCACCGCCGGCACGCCGCCGGTGAGGCCCGCGGCGATCACGGGATCGGCGGGCGGATTCTGGCGCCAGCGCTCCGCCTGCAGCGCCAGCACGCGATTGCGCCGATCGGCGGGGTCGAGCGCGCCCAGCTCGCTCAGCATGGCCGGCCAATGCTCGGTGACGATGCCGAGGAATTTCAGGATGTCCTGCCAATGGGCGGCATAATCCTCCGGCACCAGCCGGGCGAGATTGGCGAAGTCGGCGCCTTCGGTCTGCGCCTCGTCGAGGAAGCGGACGAGGGCGCCCGCCAGCATGGCCGCCTGGCCCGGCAGCAGCCCGCCCTTGGCGGCGCGCACGAGGCGCGCGAGGCGTAGCCGGCGGCGCAGGCCAGGGATCGCCGGTGGCAGCTCCAGATCGGCCGCCTCGCCCTCGTCGGCGAGCAGAGCGAGATCCTCCGCGTCGAGGTCGCCCACCGGCTGCATTCTCGGCAGCAGCAGCGGCCGGCCCTCGCTCCGGCGCAGGAACGCCTCGGCGAGCGACCGGCAGGCGCGCCGTGTCGGCAGCAGCACGGTGATGCGCGCCAGCGCCAGGGGATCGTCGCCGGTGACGGCGCCGAGCCGCGCCGCCAGCGTGTCGAGGAAAGGGAGATGCGCCTCGATGGTGGCGATCGCCGCGCGGCGCCCAGGCGCCGTCGCGTCGCGGCGACCGGTGAGCGGCGCCCCAACGCTCATCGGACCAGCGGTCGCTCGCGCAGCCGCGCCTCGGTCGCCGCGAGCCCGGCCATGGTGCCGACATCGAACCACGCGCTGTCGTGCACGACGCAGATCACGCGGCCGGCGGCGATCGCCTTGTCATAGAGCCGGTTCATCGAATAAACGCTCACCGGCTCGCCGATGAAGAGCCGCTTGCTCAGCAGCTGCACGCCGGTGAAGACGAACGGCACCTGCGCATGCGCGCCTCGACGGCGCGGCCGCGCCTCGGCATCGACGCCGAAATCGCCGGGACCGCCATAGCCGACGGCACGGCCTCGCTCCTGCAGCAGCAGCACCGCGTCGTGCCGGCCGGGATCATAGGCCTCGGCGAGGCGCTTCAGCGCCGGCGTCGCGCCATCGGTCCAGACCGCGTCGCTGTTGATGGCATAGAAGGGCTCGCCCAGATCCGGCAGCGCCTTGGCGATGCCGCCGCCGGTGTCGAGCAGCTCGCTCTCATGCGAGAGGGTGATGGCGGGATGCTGGCGGGTCAGCAGATGGCGACGGATCATCTCGCCGAGATAATGGGTGTTCACCACCGCCCGCTCGACGCCCACCGCCTCCAGGTGATCGAGCGCGCGATCGAGGAGCGTGCGGCCGGCGACCGGCACCAGCGGCTTCGGCATGGTGTCGGTGAGCGGCCGCATCCGCGTGCCGAGACCGGCCGCCAGCACCATGCCGGTGGTGACGGCGATCACGGCGCCGCCTCGCAGGCAGGAATCCTCCGGAGCGCCGGCGGCACATGGCGATCGAGCCACTGCTTCACCGGCGCCAGGGCGGGATGCGCGAGATCGCGGTCGAGGAGCCGCCAGAGCCGCGGGATATGCTCGAGGTAGCGCGGCTTGCCGTCGCGCACGCAGAGCCGGGTGAAGATGCCGACGATCTTGCAGTTGCGCTGCGCCGCCAGCACCGCGGCCTCGGTCGTGAAGACGGCGCGGTCGATCTCCGGGAAGCCGGCGAGGTAGCGATCCATCATCTCCGCCGCGAGATCTTCCGGCACGTCGCGCCGCGCGTCCTCGACCAGCGAGACCAGGTCGTAGGCGGGCGAGCCGATCACCGCGTCCTGGAAATCGAGGAGGCCACAGGCGCCGATGCCGTCGCGCCCCTCCAGCAGCATCAGGTTGTCGACGTGGTAGTCGCGCAGCACCAGGGTCGGCGGCAGCACCGCCGCTTTCGGCAGCACCTGGCGCCAGGCGGCGAGATAGCTCTCGCGCACCGCCGGCGGCGTCGGTGCGTCGCTCACCGCCGGCAGGTACCAGTCCGGCAGCAGCGCCGCCTCGGCGAGGAGCCGCGCCTCGTCATAGGCCGGCAGCAGCGCCGCCATGCCGGGCTCGTAGGCGCGATGCAGCGCGATCAGCACGTCGACGGCGAGACGATAAAGCGCGCGCTCGTCGGCGCCGGCGGCCAGCAGCCGGGTATAGGTGCGATCGCCGAAATCCTCCAGCAGCAGCAGGCCCGCGGTCACGTCCTCGGCGAGGATCGCCGGCGCGCTCAGCCCCATGCGCTGCAGCAGCCGCGCCACGGTGAGGAACGGCCGCACATCCTCCTGGGGCGGTGGCGCATCCATCAGCACCGCCACACGCTCCGCCGCGGCGAGGCGGTCGTAGCGGCGGAAGGAGGCGTCGGCGGCGAGCACGCGACGCGGCACGTCGCCCCAGCCGGCTTCGGCCAGAAAGGCCTCGATGAGGCGCGAACGTTCGGTCACGTTGCGATGATTCCTTCCACTCGGGAGAGCCAGGCCGCCGAGGGCGCCAGTCGCGCCGTGCGCCGGCCGGGAGCGCCCGCCGCCAGCAGGGTGAGATCGAGACGCTCGCGCGGCAGCAAAGCGCCGAGCCGATCCGGCCATTCGATGAGGGAGATGCCGCCGGCGAGCGCCTCCTCGAAGCCGAGCTCGTAGACCTGATCTTCCTTGGTCAGCCGGAACAGGTCGAAATGCCAGACCGGCGGCCCGCCCTCGCCGAGATCGTAGACCTCGACCAGGGTGAAGGTGGGGCTCGGCACCTCTTCGTCGCCGCGGCCGAGGGCGCGAATGAAGGCGCGGGCGAAGCTGGTCTTGCCGCTGCCGAGCTCGCCGCGGAGCGCGATCACGTCGCCGCGGTGCGCCAGGCGGGCGAGTCGCGCGGCGAGCGCGGATGTCGCCGCTTCGGAGACGAGATCGATCGACAGCGCCGCGCCGGCGGAGGCTTCAGTCACCTCGTCCTTTTAGTCCCAACCGCCGCAGCCTCGCAACCCCGCCGGGGTTGCCTCGACCGCGCCTTGCGGTCATTCTGCCGCCCGCTTGCAACCGGCGAGGATCGCGGCATGGCGGAGGCGGAGAGAACGGATGTGGCGATCATCGGCGCCGGGCCGGTGGGGCTCTTCGCCGTCTTCGAGTGCGGCATGCTCAAGATGCGCACCCATGTGTTCGACGCCCTCGACCTGCTGGGCGGACAATGCGCCGCGCTCTATCCGGAAAAGCCGATCTACGACATTCCCGGATATCCGGCGATCGACGCCGCGACGCTGATCGAGAAGCTCGCCGAGCAGGCTCAGCCCTTCGAGCCTGTCTATCACCTGGGCTCGCCGGTGACCGGGCTCGCGCCCGAGGCCGGCGGCGGCTTTCGCGTCACCGCTGCCGACGGCACCGCGGTCGTCGCCCGCGCGGTGATCGTGGCAGCGGGCGTCGGCGCCTTCGGACCCAACCGGCCGCCGCTCGCCGGCATCGAGACCTTCGAGGGCAAGAGCGTCTTCTACCTCGTCAAGCGCCGCGAGGATTTCCGCGGCAAGCGCGTGGTGATCGCCGGCGGCGGCGATTCCGCGGTGGACTGGGCGATCTCGCTGGCCGACATCGCCGAGGTGATGGTGGTGCACCGGCGGCCGAAATTCCGCGCCGCGCCGGGATCGGCCGCGCGCCTCGATGCGCTTGCCAAGTCAGGCCGCCTAGAGCTGGTGGTGCCCTATCAGCTGCACGGGCTCGAGGGCAGCGGCGGAAAGCTCGAGCGGGTGATCGTCGCCGACCTCGACGGCAAGACCCGCGCGCTCGATGCCGACGCGCTGCTGCCGTTCTTCGGCCTCTCGATGAACCTCGGCCCGATCGCGGAATGGGGGTTGAACCTGGAGCGCAACCACATCGCGGTCGATCCGGCAACGGCGGCGACCTCGGTCGCCGGCATCTTCGCGATCGGCGACATCGCGACCTGCCCCGGCAAGCTCAAGCTGATCCTCTCGGGCTTCGCCGAGGCGGCGCAGGCGGCGCACGCCATCTATCCGCTGGTCCACCCCGGGGAGGCGCTGCACTTCGAGTACTCGACGACCCAGGGCGTGCCGGGGCGGGGCTAAGGGAAGCGCGAAACTGCGACGGGCGATCATGCGTCCTTCGAGACGCAGCCCTTCGGGGCTCCTCAGGAGGGGGCGCTCTTCTTTGTGCGATCCTCGACCGGCCTCATCCTGAGGAGCCTGCGAAGCAGGCGTCTCCAAGGACGCATGGCGCTTCGGCGATCGACCTTCAGTTCCCCGCCGAGCTTTGCAGCAGAGGCGCCGGCGACTCCTCGGTGGCGGCGGCCGGCGGCGCCCCGGCGAGATAGCAGGTGATGGTGGTGCCCGTGCCGGGGCTCGAGGCGAGCTCGACGCGACCGCCGTGGAGCTCGATGAAGCTCTTCACCAGGGAGAGGCCGAGACCCGGTCCGGACTGGCGGCCCTGGGGATTGCCGCGCTCGAACTTCTCGAAGATGCGGAGGTGGTCCTCCTCGGGGACGCCGACGCCGGTGTCGGAGACCGCCAGCGCCACCTCGCCATCGTCCGCGCGCCGGGCGCTGAGGGTGACGGTGCCGCCGGGGGGCGTGAACTTGAGCGCATTGGAGACCAGGTTGAAGAGCGCCTGCTTCAGGCGCCGCTCATCGCCTTTGATGACGCCGATGTCGGCCGGGCAGTCGAAGTTGAGCGTGAGGCTCTGGTTGCGCGCACGCTCGCGCGCCAGCGTCAGCACGCTCGACATCATCGCGTGGATGTCGATCTCCTGCGTCTCCAGCGTCATGTAGCCGGCCTCGATGGTGGCGAGGTCGAGGATGTCGTTGATCAGCGACATCAGGCGATGGGAGCTGTCGAGGATGCCGCGGCTGTAGTCCTGCTGGCGCGGATTGAGCTTGCCGAAATACTGGTTCGCCAGGATCTCGGCGAAGCCGATGATGGCGTTGAGCGGCGTCCGGAGCTCGTAGGAGACGTTGGCGATGAACTCGCTCTTGAGGCGGCCGGCGGTCTCCAGCGCTTCGTTGCGCTCGCGCAGCGCGCGCTCGACGCGGGTCGAATCCGTGATGTCGAGATAGCTCAGCAGCACGTTGCCGTCGGGGAGCGGCACGATCGAGGCATGCAGGACCGAGCCGTCGGCACGCTGCAGCCGCTCGCTCTCCTCGGTGTGCGCCATCAGGTGATTGACGATGCGTTCCTTGAGCGAGACCCAGGGCTCCGGCGAGCCTTCCATCTCGAAGAGCGCGCGCGTCTTCTCGACGATCTCGCCCACATGGGGCTCGCCCACCAGCGCCTCTGCCGGCAGCTTCCAGATCTGCGCGTAGGCCGGGTTCCAGAGCTTGAGCCTTCCGTCGCTGCCGAGCACCGCCACCGCCTCGTAGAGATTGTCGAGGGTCTCGCGCTGCACCTCGATGAGGGTGTTGTAGGAGCGCTCCAGCGCCAGCTTGTCGGTGACGTCCTCGTAGACGAAGGTGAGGCCGCCGAAAGGATGCGGCGAGACGACGAGGCGCAGCGTACGCTCGTCGGGGAGATGCAGCAGCTCCTCCTGCGGGCCCAGCAGCGAGGTGAACATGGCGAGCTGCTGACGCTTGAAGGCGCGGAAGTCGGCGTATTCCGGCAGGCGCCGGCGCTCGCGCAGCCGCTCCAGCAGCTCGTCGAGGCCGGGCTCGGAGGCAAGCCAGTCCTCCTCCAGCCGCCAGAGCTGGGCGAAGGCGGAGTTGAAGAAGTTGAGCCGCGTGTCGGGACCGAAGATCGCCACCGCCACCGTCACGTTCTCCAGCACCTCGCCGTGGGCGGAGACGTGGCGGGCGAGCTCCGCCTGCATGGTCTCGAGGTCGGTGAAGTCGCGGGCGAAGCCCACGATCTCGTCGCCGCCGTCGAGCGGCTGCTCGGTGAACTCCATCAACCGGCGCTGGCCCGCCACCACGATGTGATGGCTCTCGGACTGCGCGATCTCGGTCTGGCGCGCGCGCTCGGCGAGCTCGCGTCCCTTGTCGCCGAGCACGCGGGCGCCGAGCTCGCGACCCTCGGCGATCGCCTGCGCCCGGCTCGCCTCCACCGCCTGGCCATAGACCCGGTTGCAGTCGATGAGGTCGAGCGTATCGGTGCGCCGGCGCCAGACCGCCAGCGGCAGCGCATCGAGCACCTGGCGGAGCCGGTCGCGCTCCGCCCGGGCGGCGTCGCGCTCGGCGATCACGTGGGCGCGGCCGCCGGCCTCGATGAACCAGATGACGTCGGCGCTGCCGGCGTCGCTCTCCATCCGGCGGCCGACCACCTCGAAGAGCGTATCGGATCTGGCGGCGCGCGCCTCCAGGTGGAACTCCGCGCCGTCCTCGGCGAGGCGGCGGCGCGCCTCGAGGAGCGCGGCGGCGTCCGCCGTATCGAAGCAGGCGAGGAAATCGGTGAAGCCGGATGTCCGATCAAGGCCGAGCTTGGTGGAAGCGCCGGGGATCACCGTCTCGGCGCCGGTGCGGCGGTCGCAGCGATAGACCGCCGCCGGCTGCGCACCCAGGAGCGCCCGCGACGAGGCCAGCGCCTCGATCACGCGGCGGCGCGCTTCCGCCTCCTGGCGCAGGCGCCAGAGCGCCCAGAACGCCGCGGCGGCGGCGACGGTGGTCACCGCCAGCATGGGAATCGTGATCGGCATGTCGCTTGTCGCGCTCACGTCCGCCAGCGCCGCCACCGATGCGACCGGAAGCAGCATTCCGACCAGACCGAGCCACGCCCAGGGCCGCACCCGCTCCCCCGTCAAATGCCTGCAGCACCGCAACGGTGCGCCGCGCGGGGAAATTATCGCTTAACGCCAGTCCATTCCCAGGGAAAAACGCGCAAATCCGCGCGGTTAACCTTTGGCGTTAACCTTTAGTAACGATAGTGGTCGGGCTTGAAGGGTCCCTGGGCCGGGATGCCGAGATACTGCGCCTGCTGCGGCGTGAGCTGGGTCAGCTTCACGCCGAGCTTTTGCAGGTGCAGCGCCGCCACCCGCTCGTCGAGGTGCTTCGGCAGCGTGTAGACGTTGCGCTCGTACTTGCCGGGATTGGCGAAGAGCTCGATCTGCGCCAGCACCTGGTTGCTGAAGGAGGCGCTCATCACGAAGCTCGGATGGCCGGTGGCGCAGCCGAGGTTCACCAGCCGCCCCTTGGCCAGCACGATGAGCCGCTTGCCGTCGGGCATCACCACCTCGTCGACCTGCGGCTTCACCTCTTCCCACTTGTAGTTCCGGAGCGCGCTGATCTGGATCTCGCTGTCGAAGTGGCCGATGTTGCAGACGATGGCGCGATCCTTCATCCGGCGCATGTGATCGAGCGTCAGGACGTCGACGTTGCCGGTAGCGGTGACGAAGATGTCGCCGAGCGCGCTGGCCTCGTCCATGGTGACGACCTGGTAGCCTTCCATCGCCGCCTGCAGCGCGCAGATCGGATCGATCTCGGTCACCAGCACCCGGGCGCCCGCGTTGCGCAGCGAGGCGGCGGAGCCCTTGCCGACGTCGCCGAAGCCGGCAACGACGGCGACCTTGCCCGCCATCATCACGTCGGTGGCGCGGCGGATGCCGTCCACCAGGCTCTCGCGGCAGCCGTAGAGGTTGTCGAACTTGGATTTCGTCACGCTGTCGTTGACGTTGATGGCAGGGAACAGCAGCCGGCCTTCCTTCGCCATCTGATAAAGCCGGTGCACGCCGGTGGTGGTCTCCTCGGTGACGCCCTTGATCGCCTTGCCGAGCGCGGAATAGAAGCCGGGCTTGCTGCCGAGCCGCTGCTTGATGGCGGCGAAGAGCACCTCCTCCTCCTCGTTGCCGGGCTTCGCCAGCACCGAGGCGTCCTGCTCGGCGCGCATACCGAGGTGCACCAGCAGCGTCGCGTCGCCGCCGTCGTCGAGGATCATGTTGGGCGTGCCGCCGTCCGCCCATTCGAAGATCCGGTGGGTGAACTCCCAGTATTCCGGCAGCGACTCGCCCTTGTAGGCGAAGACCGGCGTACCTGCCGCCGCGATCGCCGCCGCGGCATGGTCCTGGGTCGAGAAGATGTTGCAGGAGGCCCAGCGCACGTCGGCGCCCAAGTGCTTCAGCGTCTCGATCAGCACCGCGGTCTGGATCGTCATGTGCAGCGAGCCGGCGACGCGGGCGCCCTTCAGCGGCTTCTTGGGGCCATATTCCTCGCGGATCGCCATCAGGCCGGGCATCTCGCTCTCGGCGATGGAGATCTCCTTCCGCCCCCAGTCGGCAAGCGAGAGATCGGCGACCTTGTAGTCGGCAGCTTTGGCCATGGAGCCACTCCTGGGTGGGGGAAATTCGCGACGCGGCCATATAGCAGCGGGGGTCCGGCCCGGCAAGTCCATCGCCGGAGCAAGTTTGTGGGCCGCCGCCCCTTCGGCAGATGAAGCAAGGGCTTCGGGGCCGGTCGAGGCGCGGGCGCAAGCACATCCATGACGAGCAGATTCACGGCCCTTTGCCACGAAGGCCCGGTTTGGCGGTAGACTGCTCCCCATGGTGGATCGTGAAATATAACTATCGCGCCGATCCAATCCTTGGAGGGACGCTTGCCTACTGGCAGCGCAAGCGCGCCGGCCGCGCGATGCCGACCCGTCGCGACATCGACCCGATCGAAATACCGAAGCTGCTGCCGCATCTGCAGCTCATCGAGGTCGTGGGCGAGCGCTTCCGCTACCGGCTGATCGGCACCGCGCTCGCCCAGGCCTTCGGCCGGGACTACACCGGCGCCTACCCGGAAGAGGTCTCCAACGCCGAACGGGCCGAGGCCGTCTGCCGGATCTATCGCCTCGTGCAGGAGAAGCGGCAGCCGGTCTTCCTGCGCAGCAGCTATGTCGGCGCCAAGAACGTCGACCTCATGGTGAACCGCCTCTACCTGCCGCTCTCCGATGACGGCGACACCGTCAACATGATCCTGGGCTGCCTCACCTTCGAGTTCCTGCAGCCGCTCGCCGATGCCTGGGGCTCCGCCGAGCGCGCGCTCTTCGGCTCCGACGTCGAGATGGTCGAGGTCAGCGAGGGCCCCACGCCGTCGTCCGACAGCTAGACGCCGTCCCGCTCACACCAGCGCGTTGAAGTCGTCGAGCAGGCTCGCGATCCGGGCGTCGTCCATCTGGTCCATGATGGCGCGAGCGCGGCGCTGGGCGGCGGCGAGGTCGAGATGGCGGATGCGGCGCTTGACGCGGCCGATGTTGCTGGGCGCCATCGAGAGGTCGCGGATGCCGAGGCCCAAAAGCAGCGCGGTGAAGCGCGGATCGCCCGCCATCTCGCCGCAGACGCTGACCGGAATGCGCGCGCGGAGCGCCGCCTCGATCGAGAACTGGATGAGGCGCAAGACCGCGGGATGCAGCGGGTTATAGAGGTGCGCCACCTGCTCGTCGCCGCGGTCGATCGCCAGCGTGTACTGGATGAGATCGTTGGTGCCGATGGCGAAGAAGTCGGACTCGCTGGCGAGCGCATCGGCGGAGAGCGCGGCGCCGGGGATCTCGATCATCACGCCGAGCGGCGGCAACGGATCGGGGACATCGAGGCCGCGCCGCTTCAGGCGCCGCACCACCTGCAGCATCGCCTCGCGGGTGCGCCGCACCTCGTCGACCGAGGAGACCATCGGCAGCAGGATGCGCACTGGCCCCTCGGCGCCGGCGCGCAGCATCGCCGCCAGCTGCGCGTCCAGCAGCTTGCGCTCCTTCAGCGACAGGCGGATCGCCCGCAATCCCAGCGCCGGATTGGCGCTCTCGCTGTCGAGACTCTCGGCAAGCGGCGCCGCCAGCTTGTCGCCGCCGATGTCGAGGGTGCGGATGGTGACCGTCTTGCCCTCCATGCCGCGCACCAGCGTCCGGAAGGCCTGGTACTGCTCCTCCTCGTCGGGAAGATCCTCGCGATTCATGTAGAGGAACTCGGTCCGCACCAGGCCCAGGCCCTGGGCGCCGGCGGCGAGCGCCTGCTCGAGCTCGCGCGGCAATTCCAGGTTGGCTTCGAGCGTGATCTCTTCGCCGTCCCGTGTCACTGCCGGCACCCGCCTGAGGCGCGCGAGCTGACGCTGCTCGCGGCGGAACTCATCCTGCCGTCGCTCGTAACGCTCGATCATGGCGGAAGTTGGATTGAGGACGACCACGCCCTCGGAACCGTCCACCACCACCGTGTCGCCGTTCTGCACGCCGACCAGGAGCTCGGCGACGCCCAGCACCGCGGGCAGGCTGAGGGCGCGTGCCATGATCGCGGTGTGGCTCTGCGAGCCGCCGAGCACGGCGGCAAATCCGGCAATGCGGCGCGGGTCCATGAGGGCGGTGTCGGCGGGGCTCAGCTCCTCGGCGAGGATCACCGTCCCGGGCGCGATGTGCTGGAAGGCGGCGTAGGGCGTCTGGGTGAGGTTGCGCAGGAGCCGCGCACCCACCTCGCGCACATCGTCGATGCGCTGCGCCAGATAGGCGTCCGCCATTGTGGCGAAGCTCTGGCCGATCGTCTGGATCTCGGTCTGCACGGCATGCTCGGCGTTGACGCGCTCCTCGCGGATGCGGCGCTCGACGCCGCGCACCAGGCGCGAGTTGGAGAGCATGGCGATATGGGCGTCGAGCAGATAGCCCATCTCCTCCGCCGCCGATTCCGGCAGCGCCCCCGCCTTGCCCTTGAGCTTCCGGAGCTGCTTCAGCGAGACTTGCACCGCGTTCTCGAAGCGCTGCCGCTCGTCGGCGATCTCGTCCGGGGCGAGGCGGCGCTCCGGCACCGCGATCTCGCCCCGGTCGCTGATGAAGGCCGGGCCGATCGCGATCCCCGGCGAGACGCCGAGGCCGCTCAGCACGCGCTCGGCGCGGCGACCGCCGCCGTCACTCCTCATCGAAACCACCGCCCACGAGGTCGGCGAGCGCCACGACGGCACGCTCCGCCTCGCGGCCGGTGGCGATCAGCTCGATCTCGGTGCCGGGGCCGGCGGCCAGCATCATCAGCCCCATGATGGAGCGGCCGGAGACGGCGCTGCCGTTCTTGCGCACCGTCACCTCGGCGTCGAACTGCCAGGCGAGCTTGACGAAGCGGGCGGCGGCGCGCGCATGCAGGCCGCGCTTGTTGCAGATGGTGACGGTGCGCCGGATCTCGCCGGCGACGGGAGCGCTGTCCGGCGCGTCGTTCATCCGCGCGCGTCGGCGAGCAGCTGCGACGCCACGTTGATGTACTTGCGTCCCGCCTCCTGCGCGCCGCGCACGGCGTTGGCGAGACCCTCGGTCTGACGCAGGCTCGCGAGCTTGATCAGCATCGGCAGGTTGATGCCGGCGATCACCTCGACCTTCGGCCGGTCCATCACCGAGATCGCGAGGTTGGAGGGCGTGCCGCCGAACATGTCGGTGAGCAGCACCACACCGTCGCCGCTGTCGACCTCGCGCACCGCACGCAGGATGTCCTGTCGTCGCTGCTCCATGTCGTCCTCGGCGCCGATGCAGATCGCGGCGACGTCGCGTTGCGGTCCCACCACATGCTCGAGCGCGGCGATGAACTCCGCGGCGAGCCGGCCGTGGGTGACAATGACCATTCCAATCATGCGAGATCCTTCGATGAACCCTCGGCCGCGCCCCCCGCGCGCGCCGATGCCGCGCCCGGACGGTCGATGTCGCGGTGGCGCACGCTCACGGCGCGGCCCCGCTCCCCGAGCCAGGCCGCCAGCCGCTCCGCCAGATAGACGGAGCGATGGCGGCCGCCGGTGCAGCCGATGGCGATGGTGAGATAGCTCTTGCCCTCGCGCTCGAAGCGCGGCAGCAGCGGCGCCACGAGCTCGGTGACGTGGCGGAAGAACCCCGCGAAGTCCGCGTCCTCGGCGATGTAGGCGCCGACCGCCGGATCGAGGCCGGTGAGGGGCTTGAGGGTCGCCACGTAGTGCGGATTGCGCAGGAAGCGCGCATCGAAAACGATATCGGCATCACGCGGCAGTCCGTGGCGATACGAGAAGGAGAGCACCGAGAGCGCGATCCCCGGCGATCGGTCGAGCGCGAAATGACCGGTGAGGACGCGCTTCAGATCGGCGGGGCTGAGATCGCTGGTATCGATAACGAGGTCGGCACGCTCGCGCAAGGGCGAAACATAGCTGCGCTCGAGGCGGATGCCGTCGATCACCGGGCGGTCCGCCGCCAGCGGATGACGCCGCCGCGTCTCGGTAAAGCGCTGCACGAGATGCGCATCGTCGCAATCGAGGAACACGACGACGGGCCGGGTGCCGCCTTCGAGCGCCATGCGGTCGAGCGTGTCGGCGAGCGCGCCGGCGCCGAAATCCCGCGTGCGGACATCGGCGCCGATGGCGAGCGGCGCGCGCAGCGGCCGATGCCCCATCAGCGCCGGCACCAGCGACAGCGGCAGGTTGTCGACCGCCTCGTAACCGAGATCCTCCAGCGCCTTCAAGGCGGTGGCGCGGCCGGCGCCGGAAATGCCGGTGACCACGAGCACCCGGTTGGCAGGCGTCGATGCGGCGGGTCCGGAGACCGACGGTTCAAGCTCCGTCGGCGGGGCCACAGAGCTGGTCATGGCGCCACGACTATAGGGGTATGCAGAGCCGCCACCAAGCCGGCGACGGCGAGCCGCAGCTTCACCGGGGCCGAGGCCTCGAAAGGCGTCAGGGCAAGAAGCGGGATGGAGCATTGCAGGACGTCGCAGGCCGCGGGCTCCGGCAGGCGCTCCACCGCGCCGGGCAGCACCAGGTCCACCACCAGGCGGAGGGGCGCTTCCGCAAGGTGCGGGAAGCGCAGGATGCCGATCCCGCGCACCTCCATCTGGCCGGCGATGGTCGCGGGCGAGCGGGCCATCACCGTGTCGCCGCGCCGCCAGAGCTCGGTCTGATCGTCGGCCACCAGGCGGGCGCCGGCCTCGACGAGGCGAAGCGCCAGGTCGCTTTTGCCGCTGCCGGAGGGCCCGCGGAGGAGCACGCCCGCGCCGTCCACCGCCACCGTGGTGCCATGAACCCGCATCATGGGGTCTGTAGGTGTGTCAGAGATCCGACAAAGTCAATGCGCAGAACTGTAAAATCGTTCTCATTATGTTCTCTCGAGCTCCCAGGGGCGCTTTGTCGCGGCCACGGGCACCGGCGCCTTGACGCTTCGTTAAGCCCGCTGATGCAGTCTCGGCGCCGCTTCCCCGACAGGCTCGCCACAAGGATTCAATGCGCTCCATCGCGCTGCCCGCCGCCTGCGTTGTCGCCGTCCTCTCCCTGGGCGGGTGCGTGCTGCCGCCGGCGGTTTCCGTCGCGTCCTGGGTGGCCGATGGCGTCTCCATGGTGACCAGCGGCAAGAGCGTGAGCGACAACGCCATCTCGACGCTGGCGGGCGAGGACTGCGAGCTCTTCCGGCTGCTGAAGGGCGAATGGATGTGCCACGCCAAGACCAAGGTGGTGGCCGTCGCCCAGCTGCCGCCGGCGCCGCCGGAGCCGCCTCTGACGGTGGTGGTCTCCCCCTATGCGGAACCGGCGGCGCCGATCGTGGCA
>DATJOK010000192.1:0-20220 GCA_035507155.1 Allostellaceae bacterium | reverse complement strand
TTCTGCGCCGCCTCGGCGCGCTGCTGCGAGCGGAGCGCCAGCTCGTCCTGCTGCTGGCGGGTGATCTGCCAGCGCTGCGCCACGTTCTCCGCCGTGGTGCCCATGTGGTAGCCGTTGAAGGCGTCCCACAGGCCATCGCGGATCATCGTATCGACCATCTGTGCGTCGCCCATCTTGGTGCCGTTGCGCAGATGCAGGCAATGCGGCGCCTGACTCATCGATTCCTGCCCACCGGCGACGACGATGTCGCTGTCGCCATTGCGGATCGCCTGATAGCCGAGCGCCACGGTCCTGAGGCCGGAGCCGCAGAGCTGGTTCACGCCATAGGCCGTCACCTCGTAGGGGATGCCCGCCGCCACCGCGGCCTGGCGCGCCGGGTTCTGCCCCTCGCCGGCGGAGAGGATCTGCCCCATCACCACCTCGGACACCTCCGATGGCGCCACCTTGGCCCGGCGCATCGCCTCGGCGATGGCGGTCTGGCCGAGATAGTGGGCGGGTACGCTGCTGAGCGTGCCGTTGAAGGCGCCAATCGGTGTGCGGGCGGCGCTCGCGATCACGACCTCGGTCATCCGGTCCTCCTCGATCCTGCTTAGGCGTTGGCCTGGTTGGGCGATGAAAGAGCCTGTCTTGCGCCTGGCTCTGTCCCATAAATAAGGCGACCGCACAAATTTTAAACGGCAGTCGAGGCGGCGGTCCAGGCGCGACCGCTGTACGCTGCCGGCGTGAAGGCCCTCAGCTTCGCGGCGCGCGAGCCGCCGCCTTGCGCCGGGACGCGCGCGGGCGCCGCGCCGCGGCGCTCTCGCCAAGCCACGCTGCGAGCGGCTGCCAGACGGCCTCGGCGGCACCGCCGGAAACTACCATCCCGATGTGACCGAGCGATGGCGAGAGCGTCGTCACCTTGGGCAGCGCGCCGGTGAGCGCGCGGGCGGAGCCCGGCGGCACGATGCGGTCCTGCGCCGGCACCACCACCAGCGCCGGCATCGTGCAGCGGGCGGGATCGACGACCCGGCCGGCGATCCGCCATTGTTGGCGCCCGGTGCTATTGGCGCCGTACCAGCCGGCGAGACACTCATCCGCCACCGGCAGCGCCAGCGGCACGCCGTCGTTGAGCCAGTCCTCCAGCGCCACGAACTCGCGCGCGCGCGGATCATCGTCGGCGAGCGCGGCAAAGCGGGTGAACTTGCGGAGCGCCAGCAAGGGATCGAGGCTCGCGAACAAGGTCTGCAGCACCTCCACCGGCAGCTCGCCCCAGCCGCGAAAAGTGGCGGCGAGTGACGGCATCAGCGCGCCCAGGAGCCGCGCCTGCTCCGGCCGCTCGGCGTGGAAGTCCCAGGGCGTGGCGAGGAGCGCGAGCGCGCTCACCTGCCGCGGCCGCCGCGCCGCCAGCGCCAGCGCCAGCAATCCTCCCATGCAGTAGCCCATCACCGCCACCGGCCGCCC
Organism: Allostellaceae bacterium; assembly: GCA_035507155.1. Classification (GTDB taxonomy): domain Bacteria; phylum Pseudomonadota; class Alphaproteobacteria; order ATCC43930; family CGMCC-115725; genus DASZHJ01. The sequence goes on along the minus strand of DATJOK010000192.1, from coordinate 18,780 downwards.
GGCCAGCTCCACCGCGGCATCGAGCGCCGCCTCGAGCCGGCCGGCGATGTAGTCAGTGAGGCCGAAGCGCCGCTCGATCGCGGCGGGCTTGTCCCAATCCACCAGCAGCGGCCGGAGGCCGCGGCCCGCGAGCCAGCGCAGCAGGCTCTTCTCCGGCATGAGATCGAGCACGTAGGCGCGGTTGATCAGCGAGGGCACCACCAGCACCGGCGTCCCCTCGCCGCCCGCGACGTCGCCGTAGTCGAGGAGCCGCGTCGTGCCCTCGCGCCAGATCGCCGGCGGATCGGCGAGCGCGCGGCGATAGGGATGATGGCGATAGCGCTCGATACCGCGGAGAAAACTGTCGGCGCGGCTCCGGAGCTCGGCGTCGACGGCGGCGGCGAGCGCCTCAAGCCCCGCGGCGCCGAGGCTTCTTTCGAGCTCCTGGCCCGCCTCCTTGAGCTCCGGCCTCCAGGCGAGCAATCCGCTCCTCAGCATCGGCAAGGCGGCGTAGGAGCTCGCGAAGCTCCCGATCGCCGCCGCCAGATGCACCGGCAGCGGTCGCGGCCCGATCCGCGGCGGCGAGCCCGCCTCCGTCACCGAGCCCCGCCGGCCAGGATTGCATTGGCATGACGCTGAGGAGCCGCGCCAGCGCCTCCGCCAGTTCCGGGTGCGCGGCGAGCGCGATCAACTGATCCTGCCACAGGTCCACATAACGCTTGGCCAGGGCCGCGAGGTCCGGCGGGTCCGCCATGGCGCGGAGTATATCGGTGCTCCATGACAGTGGCTAGGCAAGCGGGGACAGTGGCTAGGCAAGCGGGAAAACCGCGCCGTGCATTAGCCCTTGCGACCCCTGCCATAAAAGCTGTTATGCTGGATGCCTTATTCTTGCGCAACAAGGGTGCGCAGCGCGGACTGGGACGCTGGACGAGGCACATGGCAGACGAGCAGACCGAGCCCACGAGCAGCACCGCGGCGGCGACGCCGCCGGTGGTGATCAAGAAATACGCCAACCGGCGCCTCTACAACACCTCCACCAGCAGCTACGTCACCCTCGACGATCTCTGTCAGATGGTGAAGGGCGGGCAGGAGTTCCTGGTCTACGACGCCAAGACCGGCGACGACATCACCCGCGCCGTCCTCACCCAGATCATCGTCGAGGAGGAGCAGAAGGGGCAGAACCTGCTGCCGATCAGCTTCCTGCGCCAGCTCATCGGGCTCTACGGCGACAACATGCAGTGGCTGGTGCCGCGCTATCTCGAGCAGGCGATGGCCGCCTTCGCGCAGAACCAAGAGGCGATGCGCAAGAACCTGCAGCAGACGTTCGGCGGCCTCTTCCCGTTCGGCAATCTCGAGGAAATGGGCAAGCAGAACCTCGCCCTCTTCGAGCAGACCATGAAGATGTTCTCGCCTTTCCCCGCCGGCGCCCCGGGCAACAAGGAGCCGGGCAAGGAAGAAGGCAAGGAGAAGCCGGCCGAAGGCGACATCAAGGACCTGAACGAGCGCATCAACTCGCTGCAGAAGCTCGTCGAGGACCTCTCCCGGAACCGGAAGCCGTAGCAGTTCCCGGTCGTCGGTTTTCAGTTGTCAGCCGCCGGCGCGGCGCCTCTGAGAACTGACAACTGGGAACTGACGACTACGCTAGGACGCCGCGGCGCTCCGGGCCCAGGGTTCGGCGGCGGGCGGCAAGGCGAAGACCTTCTGGCGCTGCAGCCAGGGCTTCTCGATGCCGGGAATGCCGAAGTGATAGCCCTGCAGGAACTGCACGCCCTCGCGGCGGAGGATCGCCGCTTCCTTGGCTGACTCCACGCACTCGGCCACGGTCGCGAGGCCGAAGCCGTCGGCCAAGCCGACGAGGTGGCGCAGGAAGATCTGGTCGTCGTAGCTGTCGGCGAGATTGCGCACGAAGGACCCGTCGATCTTGACGATGTCCACGTCGAGGGTCTGCAGATGGCGGAGCGACGTGAAGCCGGCGCCGAAATCGTCGAGCGCCACGCGGCAGCCGAGCTCGCGCAGCGTGCTGACGAAGCGCGCGCACTCCTGGATGTCGTAGAGCGCCGCCGTCTCGGTGATCTCCACCGTGAGCCGGCGCGCGATCTCCGGCTTGTCCTTGAGGAGCGACACCACCAGGCGGAGCCACGCGTGGTCCGCAGCGGTGAGGCCCGAGATGTTGAAGCCGAGCGAGATCTCCGGGTACTGGCTCACCTCCGCCACCGCGCGCTCCAGCACGTAGCGATCGAGGAGGCGCACGAAGCCCAGCTGCTCGATGACCGGCACGAAGGCGCCCGCCGCCACGATGCTGCCGTCCTCGGCGATCATGCGCAGCAGGCACTCGTAGTAGTCGACGGTGCCGCTGTCGCTGTCGACGACCGGCTGATAGGCGAAGACCAGCCGCTCCTCCTTGAGGGCGCGCTGCACGCGCTCGCCGAGGGCGAGATCGGTGCGGTGCTGGCGGCGCTGGCTCTCGGCCAGGCGATAGGGCACGAAGCAATCGCGGCCGGCGCGCTTCGCCTCGGCGAGCGCGGTCTCGGCGCGGGTCATGGCGTCGAAGGAGGTCTTGACCTGGTCCGGGAAGCTGACGCTGCCGATCGAGATGGTGGCGTAGAGCGGGCCGGCGCGGGTCGGGATCGGCGTCTGGCTGATGAGCTGCAGGATCTTGTCGGCGATGCCCGCGACCTCGCTCTCCGGGCAGTTGGTGAGCACCACGCCGAAGCGGTCGCCGCCAACGCGGCCGATGACGTCGCTGTCACGGAACTGGCGGTCGAGGCGCTGGCCGATCTCGATGATCACCTGGTCGGCGGTCTCGTAGCCGAAGGCGTCGTTGACGGTGGCGAGCTTGTCGATGCCGATCGCGAGATAGGCGCCCTTGAGGCCGGAGCGCATGCTGGTGGCGATGGCGTGATCGAGCGCCTCGCGCAGGCGCGTGCGATTGAAATGGCCGGTGAGCTCGTCGTGGTTGGCGAGCCGCTCCAGGCGCTGCTCCTCGGTCTTGCGGCCGGTGACCGGACGCAGCACGCCGGTGAGCCGCTTGGCATGGCCGCGCGGATCGAACTCGACCCGGCCGCGCTCCTGCACCCAGATCTGCGTGCCGCCGTCGGTGCGCAGACGGTACTCGCACTCGAACGCCTCGCCGCGCGCGGTATGCGCTTCCAGGTGCTTCTGGCGCAGCGCGCGATCATCGGCATGGATCCGCTGGGTGAAGCTCTCGCCGATCGCCAGCGCATCGGGATCGTCGATGCCGAGGCCGAGCCGCGGCAGGCTCGCGCCGTACCAGCGCAGCTGGTCGCTGGCGAGCTCCCAGACATAGGCGAGATCGCCCGCGCCCTCGAGAGCGGCCAGCAAATGGTCTTTGGCGGATCGACCGTGCGCGGACATCAGCAGCGTCGCGTGCGGTTACGGGTACCAGAGGAAATGACACACCCTCCCTGCGGCAGATTTTTTCTGCCGAACCAGCAAAACTAGTCAGCCACAGCTTTATGAAGACTTAAGCCGCCTAGCCCGAAAGCGCGGTCACGGTTCCGCGCTCTTCATTCCTTATGGGGGCCAGGCGCGCATGCGATGTGCGAAAGCGCAGGTCCAACTCTGCGTGACATCATCGAAAATCCGCCGACGTTTACCACCCGTTGACCGTCCTCGCCGGCGCGCAGGGCTGCCCTGCGAAAGCGATGCGGGCGAGGCGGGGCGAAGCTCAAGCGCGCGCCGGCGTATGGGCCTTGAGAAAAGGCAGCACCGCGTTGTTGAAGTCGCGCGCGGCGATCTGGGTGAAGGCGTGGCCGCCCTGGGGGAAGATCTTGACCTCGGCGCCCGGAATGAGGCGGGCGAGCTCCTCGGAGAAGTAGATCGGCGTCACCGCGTCGTCCTGCGCGCCCAGCACCAGCGCCGGCGTGCGGATGCGGCCGAGCTCGGCGCTGCGGTCGAAGGCGAGGATGGCGTCGATGCGACTCGTCACGATCTCCGGCGAGGAGAAGGTGGAGAGGTATTGCGCCTCGAGGGTGCGGAGCTTCTCGTTGTTCTGCGCCACCCAGAACGGCGGATAGAGCAGCAGGGTCGAGCTCTGCAGATAGGCGGCGGGACCGAGCCGCTGCAGGATCTCCTTGCGGAGCGTGAACAGCCGGCGGAAATAGGCGTCCGCCTTGGTCCAGCTCGCCGAGATCACGATGCTGGCAAGCCGGTGGGGGTGCTCGATCGCGAGAATTTGCGCGATGGCGCCGCCGGTCGAATGGCCGACCACATGCGCCTTCTTGATGCCGAGCGCGTCCATCAGGCCGATCACGTCGGCGGCCAGGCGCTCCACCGTGTAGGAGATCTGGCTGTGGTCGCTCTGGCCGACCCCGCGGTGGTCGTGCACGACCACCTCGAACTCCTTGGCGAAGGCCGGAATCTGCTCCCGCCAGTAGGCGGCGTACCCGCTCAAACCCGTGACAAAAACAACCGGAAACCCGCCGCCATGCCGCTCATAATAGAGGTGACAGTCGCCGATCGAGATACGCGGCATGGGCGGGGATGATCTCCGGACGCGGTGGAGATCGGTCGTTATCATCGGACCGACGCGCCTGTCAAACATCGCCGCGCGACGGCTGCCATGCCCGCGTCGCATCCTCCGCAGCCGGTTGAAAACCCTTAATGCGAACCTAAATAGTCGTCCAGTGGTCGTGCGGATTTCAGCAGTCGACCGCATGAACCCGCGGGCCGTGAGCAACTTGAGGCAACAGGACTCGCTCTCCTCCACTCTCTAATGCGATGCGTTAGACAGTCGGATGAACTTGATTTAACCCCGCGGCGTCTCGTGAACGTGTTAAGGAGCTTTTGTTTGGCCATGACCCAGATGACGACGACCACCAGAGTGCAAGACATCGATCGCCACGTCGGCGCGCGCATCCGCGAATCCCGTATCATGCTGGGCCTCACTCAGCAGCAGCTCGCCGATCTCATCGGCGTGACCTATCAGCAGGCCCACAAATACGAGCGCGGCATCAATCGCGTCTCCGCCGGCCGCCTTTATCAGATTGCCCGCGCATTGGGCGTTCCCGTCGGCAGCTTCTTCGAGGGGCTCGAGGAGCCGCAGAGCCGGACGCATGGCTCCCGCGAGCGCATGTGCCTGGAGCTGGCGAAGAATTTCGCCCAGATCCCGAACGAGCGGTACCAGGAAGCGCTGAGCCAGCTTGCCCGGGCGCTCGCCACCGAGCACTGAGGCGGGACGGGACGCGAGAGCCGCGGGGAAGCCAAGGGCGCGGAGACGCGCCCATGGCCCGCCTCTGACGCGCGGCGGCGGCGCGTGATTGCCTTCGAAAGCGGAGCGGCCGGCGGGCCGCCTCCGCTTTTTTCGTCAGCCCGTCTTGTGCAGGGTCACCTTGCGGACGGTATTGCACTCCTTCGACTGGTAGCTGCCCTCGAAGTTGCCGCCGCTGAACGCTCCCTCCAGCGGGATGTTCGCCATGAACCCGTTGGTGAGCTTGCCGTCAGCGCCGACCGTCCCGCGGATGTGGAAGGTGTAGCGCCCGACCTGGTATTCCCCGAGCAGCTTGCCGTCGGTGATTTTTGCCGTGATCTCATTGGCCGGGCAGCCGTTTCGGCCGGGCCCCGGCGGCGATTCGCCGGTCCAGGTGCCATCGAAGGGACCGGCCGCGAAGGCGGGACCGGAGATCAGCACCAGCACTCCGAGCAACAGACTTCCGAACCGCATGATTTTCCCCCTGCCGTGCAGGCGCAGCATGGCGCCGGAGGGCTCAGCATGGGCCGGCGCGCATCGGCTCGCAATGGTTGCAGCCCTGACCCTGACTCTACATGAAAGTGCGGCGGCTCAGAGATCGGCGAGCCGCACCCAGGTGCCGACCAGGACGGCGACCAGCAGTCCCACTGTCACCGAGACCGGAGTCGGACCGCCGGCGATGAGCAGCGTCAGCACGAAGAGGAAGAAGCCCACGGCGATGCCGCCGATCAGCGACGCGGTCGAGCGTTTGAGAGTGACCATGGCGGCTCAGGCCTTCACCCGGCCCGCCATCGGATCGTCGACGCCGGAGCGCGCCCGCTCCAGGTTCCCCTTCACGAAGCGCCGGTCGTAGCCGTTGAAGACGTGGCCGAGGAGGCCGCGGTCGAGATCGCTGGTGCCGAACAGCCAGTCGGCGATCGGATAGGTGAGGTTCATGTTGCGCGCCATCATGATCGATTGATTGTGATGGGCGATGTGATGGCGGCGGATCGTGTTCATGAAGGGGATGTGCCGGATGATGCGGTCGTCCTTGACGTGGCAGCCCCAGTGGAAGAGCTCGTAGTTGAGATACATGAGGGTGTTGGTTGCGAGCAGCAGCCACGCCGCGTTCGCCGACCAGAGCGCGTTCACCACCAGCGCCCCCGCCGCCGAGAGGCAGATGAAGACGACGAGCGCATAGGGCGGAAAGAAGGTGATGCGGAAATCCCTGCTATCGTCGAAAGTCGGCTCGCCGTCGGTGAAGAACTGGTGATGCGCGAGGGTGTGGCGCTTGTAGATCCCCATGAAGCCCTTCACCGGCCGATGCATCACGTAGCGGTGGATCGACCACTCGAAGATGTTGGCGAACAGGAAGGCCGCCGGCACGATGAGCCAGTCGGTCCAGCGCGGCTGATGGATGCGGGGGACGAAGTACCAGAGCGCGGCGGCGCCGATGCCGGCGATCAGCGCCACATGCCCGAGGCCGCTGTACCAGGGCGAGATCCGGCTGCGGTAGTCCTCGCGGAAGGCGGCCTGCCGCCTGCTCATGCCCGTCATCCCGGCGCTCCCTTTCAAGCTTGTTCCAGCTAATATATCACTGATGTATTAGATGTCGAGTCCGAGCTCTTGCGAGGGATTTCCCCTTCGTCGTCATGGCCGGGGCTCGACGAAGAGAGAGTAAAGAAAACCAGGCTCAATCCAGCCCCACCGTCGCCCGCGCGAAATCCTCGATGTAGTCGACGAGGCGGTCGGAGGCCCGTGCCGCCGCCTCGGCGTCGCCGCCGGCGATGGCGCGCGCTGCTTCCGCGTGGAGGCGCGCCGCCAGCGGCAGATCCGCCGCCTCCTTGTAGTGGAGGTACCAGAAGCGCCGCGAGAGGCCCTGCATCAGCGCCATGGCGCTCGCGGCGAACTCGTTGCGCGCCGCCGCCACCGAGAGCTCGTTGAACTCGCGGTCGAGGCGCATGAAGGCGGTGTCGTCGTTGGCGACCGCCGCGCGCTCCATGCCGGCGGCGACCTCCTCCAGCCGCCGGCGCTCGCCGGCATCGGCGCGCCGCGCGGCGCGGCTCGCCACCAGCCGCTCCACCTCGCGGCGAAGCTCCAGCAGGCGAAGCTGCGTCTTGATGTTGATCTCGGAGACGATGATGCCGCGATGGGGAATGATGGTGACGAGGCGCTCGCGCGCCAGCCGCCAGAGCGCCTCGCGGATCGGCGTGCGGCCGATGCCGAGGCGCTGGCTCAGCGTCGCCTCGGAGACGACGGTGCCCGGCGGGATCTTGAGCGTGACGATCTGCTCCTCGAGCTCGCGATAGGCGCGCGCGGTCAGGCTCTCCCGCGTCTCGCCCGGCGCCGAGCGCGCGCGACGGCTGCGCGGTGCCGAGGCCTTCGACGCGGCGGCCCTAGCCACGGGCGAGCGCCTGCTCGATGTCGTCCGAGGTCAGCCGCCAGGCATTGTCGAGATGGGCCACCACCGCGCGCATGAAGTCCTGGTGGCGCCGGAGCGCCTCGGCGTCGTCGCCGAGGTGATCCGCCAGCAGGGCCAGCGCGAGCTGCGCCGGGCCCGCCCCTTCGAAGGTCCATTCGAAGCCGGTCTTCGAATGCCGCTTGAGGTCGTAGCGCGGCGGCAACGGCCTGCCGTCCACCGTGACGATCGAGCCCTCGAGGCTGCGTCCGCCCTCATAGACCTTCATTCCCGCCCTCCCTGCGCGGCGGCAATATACGAGCAATATGCCGATAGACGCCAGACGGTGTCCGAACTCGGGCTCGCAAATGTCCGTAAAGTGCCCTCGCACCCGCCTTCGGCATCTGCTATAGAAGTTCTCGCCAATCCTTTTAGCGGGTGTCCAAACGCTCGCGGCTAGATTAACAAACACACAACTCAGCGTAGAAGAAGCAAAGAGTGCGTCTTACGAACGCATGCTGCCGCCGAGTTGAATACTTGGGCTGATCAATGACCGAACTGATGGATGTCCTGCCCGAGGTGGAGACTTCCGCCTTGGTTCCGAGCACCATAAGCACCCCGATAGCCAGTGCCGGCAGTAGCGGGATACCGCTTCCCCTGGTGGCGCGGATGGTGGCGAAGCTGGTGGCCGGACGGCCCACGGCGGCCGAGGAGATACCAGCCTTGGTGGAAACGGTGAGCGCGACCGTGGCGCGGCTGCTCAATCCGCCGCCCGCGCCGCTGCCGATCGCGGTGGTCGCCGAGGCGCCGGCGCCCCGGATCCCGCGCGTCACCGGCCGCCGGCCCGGGCGGCCGCGCAAGGAAAGGCCGGCGGTTCCCGAGGTCGAGGAGGCGCCCGCGCCGCCGCCGGTGCCGAGGCTGGTGCGCCGCGCCGAGGCGGTCGCCGCCCCTTCCGGGCCCGAGATCGCGGTGATCGAGGTCCCCTCCGACGGCACCGTCCGCGGCGTCGTCCGCTGGTTCGACCCGGCACGGCAGACCGGCGGGCTGCGCCTCACCGGCGTGCACGAGGACGTCTCTTTCGACCCGCAGGTCTTCGCCGCCACCGGTGTCACCCGGCTCTTCAAAGGGCAGGAGATCGAGGCGACGGTGAGCCGCGAGGGCGGCCGCGTGCGGGTCACGCGGCTCAAGATTCCCGGCGGGCCGGCGGCGCCGACCTCCTCCGGCCTGATCGCCGCCAGCAACGGCCGCAAGCCGCGCGTCGTGATGGTGGAGAAGAAGCGCGACGCGCTCCGCCGCGTCGCCGCCCGCAGCGAAGCCGAGCACCTGCTCGGCACGCCGAAGCCGACGCGCTGACGTCCCAGTTCCGCACAGTTCCGCTAATTGCGGGCTTGTAACCGTGGCGTGATCGACGCCGCGGCCGGCTCGGCGTATGCTGCTCCGCGCGAAGCCGTGGCAGCGCCCTCGTCTTCGCCATACCGAACGACAGAGGAGGCACCATGGCCGCGCCCATCGTCTACGGTCCCACCATCAGCACCTATGTCCGCACCGTCCGGCTGACGCTCGAGGAGAAGCCGACCTCCTACGAGCTCGTCGACGTCCCGATGATGAGCGGCGCGCACAGGGAAGCCCCGCATCTCGCGCGCTGCCCGTTCGCCCGCGTGCCGACTTTCAACGACAACGGCTTCGAGCTCTACGAGACCAGCGCCATCACGCGCTACATCAACCAGACGATGCCCGGCCAGGATCTGCAGCCGATCGACGCGCAACCCCGTGCGCGCATGAACCAGATGATCGGCATCGTCGATTCCTACGCCTATCCCAACATGATCACCAAGATCGTGGTCCAGCGCCTGGTGCATCCGATGCTGGGCGCGCCGGTGGACGAGACGGCGATCAAGGATGGCATCCCCACCGCCGAGCTCTGCCTCAAGGAGTTCGAGCGGCTGATGGAGAACGGCAAATACCTCGTCGGCGATCGCGTGACGCTGGCCGATCTCTTCCTGGCGCCGCTCATGCACTATCTCGTGCTGACGCCGGAGGGCGACGCGCTGATGAAACCGCGGGCGAAGCTCCGCGCCTGGTGGGACCTGATGAAGGCGCGCAACAGCATGGCCAGCACCGAGCCCAAGTTCGGGTGAGGACAAGCTGGTTGTCAGTTGTCAGTTCTCAGTTGTCGGTCAGCTTCTGAAAATTGATAACTGATAACTGATAACTGACGACCGAGAACCGATCCCCCGAGTCCTACCTCGTCCCCAGGATCGTGCCCGCCATGGCGCGGGGATCGCGCTGGGGCCAGCGGCCGTGCTCCACCTGGTGGAAGAAATCGGCGACCGCCTGGTTGAAGAGCGCGGGCTCCTCCAGATTGATCACGTGGCCGCTGTTGGGGATCACCACCAGCGCCGCCGAGGGAATGACGCGCTTCAGGTAGAGGCCGGGCTCGAGGCAGGGCCAGTCCTCGTCGCCGGTGACGACGAGGGTCGGCAGCGTCATCTTGGCGAGCGTCGCCTGGAGATCGTAGAGCGAGGGCCGCATCCGCTGCACGCCGAGCAGCGTCAGCGCCGATCCCGTGGTCGAATGCTCGGCGAGCTGGCGCGCGAATTCGGTGAAGCCGCGCGGATCCTTGTTGAGGTATTGGACGCGGGTCGGGCCCATCGCATAGACCGGCGCCACCTCCGCCATCCCCTTCTCCTGCAGGTTCTTCGCGGTCTGCTCGGATTCCGCCTGGAACTGCTGGCGCTTGCCGGGCTCGGCGCCGTAGCCGCAGCCCGCCACCACGATCGAGAGCGCGCGGTCGGCATAGTGCATGCCGAAATGCAGCGTGGCGAAGCCGCCCATGGAGAGGCCGACCACATGGGCCTTCTCGAGCTTGAGCGCGTCCAGCACCGCGCGGATGTCGTCGCGGGCGCGGTCCTGGGAATAGCGCGCGGCATCCGCCGGCACGTCCGAAGGCGGGTATCCGCGCGCGTTGTAGGCGATGCAGCGGTAGCGGCGCGAGAAGAAGCGCAGCTGCAGCTCCCAGCTCCGATGGTCGCCGGCGAACTCGTGCACGAAGACGATCGGCGTGCCGGTGCCCGCCTCCTCGTAATAGAGCCGGACGCCGTCGTCGGCGGTGAGATGCGGCATGACCTACCTCCTCAGCCGGATTTGTTGGCGAGACCGCCGTCGATGGTGACGATGGTGCCTGTGGTATAGCCGCTGAGATCGGAAGCCAAGAGCGCCACCATGACGGCGATCTCCTCCGGCTTGCCGGCACGGCCGAAGGGCAGCGCCTTGTCGAGCTCGACCCAGCGCTCGGGATCGCCGAACTTGTCCGCCGCCGCCTTGCGCATCAGCGTGACATGGCGGTCGGTGGCGATCGGGCCGGGATTGATGCCGACGACGCGGACGCCGACCGAAGGGCTGGTGCCGCCGAGCGCGCGGGTGAAGGCCATCAGCGAGGCATTCCCCGCCGAGCCCGCGATGTAGCCGGAATTCATCCGCTCGCCGGCGCCGCCGATGACGTTGATGATGACGCCGCGCTGGCGCTGCTTCATCAGGCGGAAGTATTCGCGGGTCAAATTGATGTAGCCGAAGACCTTGAGGTCCCAGGCGGTGCGCCAGCGCTGCTCGTCGATCTCCTCCACCGAGCCGCCGGGAATGGCGCCGGCGTTGTTCACCAGCACGTCGATGTCGGGGTATTTCTTCGCCAGCATCTGCGCCACCTTGCCGTCGCTCATATCGGCGGGCTCGACGGTGACGGCGACATTGGACTCCGCGCGGATGCGGTCGCGCGCCGCCTCCAGATCCTTCGCGGTGCGCGACACCAGGATGACGTCGCAGCCTTCCTGGGCGAGGCAGCGCGCCGCGGCATAGCCGATGCCCTTCGAAGCCCCCGTCACCAGCACCTTGCGGCCCCTGAGCTTCAGATCCATCGCGGCATCTCCTTGGGATTTCACTGAGGGATTTTGCTTAGGTCGTGAACTCTCGCATGGCGGCGTTGAGCCAAGCCAGGATATAGGGCGCGAAAGAGCGGCGGAGGTAAAGCCGATAGCGCGGGCTCTCGTCGAGTTGATGCAGCAGCACGGGGACGCGCGCCAAGGCGCTCTGGGCGCACTGGCCGGGCTTGAAGGCGCGCGGATGGAGGTCGAGGCTCATGCCCTTCGACAGCACCGTGCGTGCCGCCGGCCCCGCGAGCTCCAGCACGCGGCGTCCCGCCGAGACGTCGCAGACCAGGTGATGGAGCGTGCCGAGCACCGCGGTGAGCCTGGATGCGAGGTCGCCCGTTCCCACCGCCAGCCACTGATCGGGCGCGAGCCAGAGCAGGCTCGCCGCACCGGCCACCGCCACCGTGTTGGGCGCGCTCGGCGGCGTCGCGCCGAGGACGCTTTCGACCGCGCTGACGAAAGCCGCATCGCCGGGATCGCCGCGCAGGTCGGCAAGCGCGAGGCCGGCGATCTCCTGCAGCGTCACGTCAGCCATCGCGCCGCTTCCCTTCGGGATCGTAGAAGAGCGGCGCCACCGTCACTGCCTCGATGGTGCGGCCGGCGAGCGGCGCCAGCAGCGTCTCGCCGAGCCGTGCCGCGCCGCCCTTCACCAGGGCGAGCGCGAAGCTCCGCCCGATGCGGGCGCCGTGATAGCTCGAAGTGACATGCCCCACCATCGCCATCGGCGGCGCCTGCTTGAGCTCGCGCACCAGCTGCGCCCCTTCCGGCAGCACCACGCCGGGATCCTTCGGCAGCAGGCCCACCAGCTGCTTGCGCTCCGGCGCCACCAGCGCGCTACGCCGAAGCGAGCGGCGGCCGATGAAGTCCTTGGTCTTCGAAACCATGCGGCCCATGCCGAGATCGTCCGGCGTCACGCTGCCGTCGGTCTCCTGCCCCACAACGATGAAGCCCTTCTCGGCGCGGAGCACATGCATGGTCTCGGTGCCGTAGGGCGTGATGCCGTGGGCGCGGCCGGCCTCCATCGCCGCTTCCCAGAACTCGCGACCGCGGGTCGAGGGCACGCAGATCTCGTAGGAGAGCTCGCCGGTGTAGCTGACGCGGAAGACACGCGCCGGAATGCCCGCCACCGAGCCGCTCTGCAGGCTCATGAACGGGAACGTCGCAGGATCGACCGGGAAGCTGGGCCGGAGCGCCTCCAGCACCGCCCGCGACTTCGGGCCGGAGAGCGCGACGGTCGCCCAGTCCTCGGTCACCGAGGTGCAGTAGACTTTGAGTTCCGGCCACTCCGTCTGCAGCCACTCCTCGAGCCAGTCGAGCACGGCGGCGGCGCCGCCGGTGGTGGTCGTCATGTAGTAGTGCTGCTCGCCGATGCGCGTGGTGACGCCGTCGTCGAACACCATGCCGTCGTCGCGGCACATCAGGCCATAGCGGCAGCGGCCGACGCCCAGCGTCTTGAAGCCGTTCACATAGACGCGGTCGATGAAGACGCCGGCATCGGCACCGCGGATCTCGATCTTGCCGAGGGTCGAGGCATCGAAAATACCGACCGCATCGCGCACGGCGAGGCACTCGCGGCGCACCGCCCGCTCCAGGTCCTCGCCGGCCTGCGGATAGTAATGCGCGCGCTTCCACTGGCCGACATTCTCGAAGACGGCGCCCGCCGCCGCCTCCCATTCGTGGATCGGCGTCTGCCGGGCGGGATCGACGAGCTCGTTGCGCGCCATGCCGGCGAGCGCACCGAACGGCACCGCCACGTAGGGCGGCCGGAAGGTGGTAGTGCCGGTCTCGGCGATGGCGCGGCCGACCGCCTCCGATAGCAAGGCCAGCGCGTTGACGTTCGAGGTCTTGCCCTGGTCGGTGCCCATGCCGGTGGTGGTGTAGCGCTTCACGTGCTCGACCGAGCGCAGGCCCTCGCGGGCGGCGAGGGCGATGTCGGCGGCGGTGACGTCGTTCTGGAAATCGACGAAGTGCTTCGCCGGTCCCTTGCCCGGCGGCGCCTCGCCCGGCACCAGCCAGACCGGCTTCAGCGGCGTCTCGATGCGTCGGCGCGCCGAGGGCATCGAGGGGAGCGTGCCGCCGGCGAAGCCCGCATCGGCCGCCGCCGCGGCGCCCGCCGCAGCCCCCTCCGCCAGCGCATCGCCGAGCGCGAAGCAGCCATTGGCAGCGCCGGCGACACGCACCGCCTGGACAGCCACGGCCGGCACGAAGGCGGCGAGCGCCTCGTCGAAGCGGAGCTTGCCCTGGGATTGCGAGAAGAGATGGACGGCCGGATTGAAGCCGCCGGACATCGCCAGGAGATCGCACTCGATGCGGTGCCGCGCGCCGGTGACGCTCTGCCCGGAGGCATCGAGGGAGCGCACCTCCACTGCCGAGACGCCGCCGCGCTCGGCGACCCCCACCACGCCGCGGTGCGGCAGCACGGGAATGCCGCGCTGGCGCGCTGCCTCGGGCCAGAACCCGTCGGCGACGGCGCGGAGATCGACCACCGCCGCTACCTCGCAGCCCGCATCGGAAAGCGTGAGCGCCGCGCAATAGGCGCTGTCGTTGTTGGTGACCACCACCGCACGCCGGCCGGGCAGCACGCCGTAGCGATGGGCATAGGCGGCGGCGGCGCCCGCCAGCATCACGCCGGGACGGTCGTTGTCGGCGAAGACCAGCGGCCGCTCATGAGCGCCGGTCGCCAGCACCACCTGCTTCGCCCGCACGTGCCAGACGCGCTGGCGCACCTGCCCGCGCCGCTCGGCCGGCGGCAGGTGATCGGCGACGCGCTCCAGCAGCACGAGATAGTTCTGGTCGTAGTATCCGAGCGCGGTGGTGCGCGGCAGCAGCCGCATCTCCGCCGTGTCGGCGAGGGTCGCCACCGCCGCCGCCGCCCATTCCGCCGCCGGCCGGCTGTCGAGATGATCGGGGAGATCGAGAAGACGTCCGCCGAATTCCGCCTGCTCGTCCGCCAGCAGGACGCGGGCGCCGTTGCGGCTCGCCGCCAGCGCTGCCGCGAGACCGGCGGCGCCGCCGCCCACCACCAGCACGTCGCAATGGGCGTGGCGGTGATCGTAGCTGTCGGGATCGGGCGCGGCGGGCGCGCGGCCGAGCCCCGCCATGCGGCGCAGGAACGGCTCGTAGACCCGATCCCAGAGCCATTTCGGCCGCATGAAGGTCTTGTAGTAGAAGCCCGCGACGAAGATCGGCGCCAGCAGGCCGTTGAAGCCGCCGAGATCGAAGTTGAGGCTCGGCCATCGGTTGACGCTCGCCGCGGCGAGCCCGTCATAGAGCTCGACCTGGGTCGCGCGCAGATTGGGCTCGCTGCCGGCGCCGGTGCCGAGCTGCACCAGCGCCGAGGGATCCTCGGCGCCGATCCCCATGATGCCGCGCGGCCGGTGATACTTGAAGCTGCGCGCCACCACGCTGACGCCGCTCGCCATCAGCGCCGAGGCGAGTGTGTCGCCGGCGAAGCCCTGGTATGGCTTGCCGTCGAAGACGAAGCGCAGCGGCTTCGTCCGATCGATGCGGCCGCCGGCGGCGAGGCGGATGCCGCTCACGGTTTCGTCTCCTCGACCGCCGGCGGTGTCTCGCCCATGCGGTAGACCGCGAGGATCTGGTGGCTCACCGTGTGGCGCAGCACGTTGAACCAGCGCCGGCAGCCCTGGGAGTGCACCCAGCGCTCGCGGTAGAGGCCCTTGGTGTTGGCGCGCATGAAGAGATAGTCGGCCCACTCCGCGTCGGAGCAGGCGTCGGGGTCCTTCGGCCGCGCCACATGCGCCTCGCCGCCGCAGCGGAACTCGGTCTCGTCGCGGGGGCCGCACCAGGGGCAGGAGATCAGCAGCATCGATGCCTCAGTGCGCGACGCCGGCGGCGCCGTGCTCGTCGACGAGCGCGCCCGAGGTGAAGCGGTCGAGAGCGAAGGGCGCGGCGAGCGGATGCGGCTCGTCCCGCGCGATGGTGTGGGCGAAGACCCAGCCGGAGCCCGGCGTCGCCTTGAAGCCGCCGGTGCCCCAGCCGCCATTCAGGTAGAGCCCTTCCACCGGCAGCTTGCCGATGATCGGCGAGGCGTCCGGGCAGACATCGACGATGCCGCCCCAGCTCCGCATCATCCGCATGCGCGAGAAGATCGGGAACAGCTCGATGAGCGCCGCCATCTGCCCCTCGATCACGTGGAAGGAGCCGCGCTGGGCATAGGAGTTGAACCCGTCGATGCCGGCGCCGATCACCAGCTCGCCCTTGTCGGACTGGCTCACATAGACGTGGACGCTGTTCGACATCACGACGCAGTCGAGGACCGGCTTCACCGGCTCGGAGACCAGCGCCTGCAGTGGATGGCTCTGGATCGGCAGCCTGACGCCCGCCATCGCCGCCAGCACCGAGTTGTGCCCGGCGGCGACGATGCCGATCTTGCGCGCGCCGATGGCGCCGCGCGTGGTCTCGAGGCCCACGACCCGGCCGCCCTCGCGGCGGATCGCGGTCACCTCGCAGTTCTGCACGATATCGACGCCGCGCGCGTCGGCGGCGCGCGCAAAGCCCCAGGCGACCGCGTCATGGCGCGCGACGCCGCCGCGCCGCTGCAGCGTCGCGCCCAGCACCGGATAGCGCGTGCCGGGATCGGTGTTGAGGATCGGGCAGAACGCCTTGACGCCGGCGGTATCGAGCCACTCGCCGTCGATGCCGTTCAAGCGGTTGGCGTTGACGCGGCGCATGCTCTCGCGCACGTCGTGCAGATTGTGCGCGAGGTTGAGGACGCCGCGCTGGCTCAGCATCAGGTTGAAGTTGAGCTCGGCGGTGAGCCCCTCCCAGATCTTGAGGGAATGCTCGTAGAGCGCCGCGCTCTCGTCCCAGAGATAGTTCGAGCGGATGATCGTCGTGTTGCGCCCGGTGTTGCCGCCGCCGAGCCAGCCCTTCTCCAGCACCGCCACATCGGTGATGCCGTGGTTCTTGGCAAGGTAATAGGCGGTCGCCAGACCGTGGCCGCCGGCGCCGACGATCACCACCTCGTAGGACGGCTTGGGCTCGGGATCGCGCCAGAGCCGCGGCCAATCCTGATGCCCGGAAATTGCATTGCTCGCCAGCGAGAAAATCGAGTAGCGCTTCATGTTCGGGGGTGGTCGCGGCCTTGCCCAGGATGTCGGGGGCCCGCACCTTAGCCGATGACGCCCCGCGGGTGCCAGCAGAGGAGAGAGACCATGAGCGAGACCGCCCTCATCGTCGGAACCGGCAGCGGGCTCAGCGCCTCCCTGGCGCGGCTTTTCGCCAAGGAGGGGATGCGCGTGGCGCTCGCCGCGCGCAATCCTGGCAAGATCGCGGCGCTCGCCCAGGAGACCGGGGCCCGCAGCTATGGCTGCGATGCCAGCAGGCGCGAGGACGTCGCCGCCCTGATCGCCGGCGTCACCCGCGACCTCGGCGTGCCCGATATCGTGGTCTACAACCCCAGCTACCGGACGCGCGGGCCGCTCGTCGAGCTCGACCCCGCCGAGGTCGAGAAGGCGCTGATGGTGACCTGCTACGGCGGATTTCTCGTCGGCCAGGCGGCGGCAAAGCCGATGCTGGAGCGCGGCAGCGGCTCGATCCTCTTCACCGGCGCCTCCGCCAGCGTCAAGGGCTACGCGCTCTCCGCCCCCTTCGCCATGGGGAAATTCGGCCTCCGCGGCCTGGCGCAGAGCATGGCCCGCGAGCTCGCGCCGAAGAACATCCACGTCGCCCACTTCGTCATCGATGGCGGCATCCGCCAGCAGAACGACCCCCGCGGCAACGCCCGCGGCGCCGACGGCCTCCTCGAGCCCGACGCCATCGCCGAGACCTATCTCCACATCCACCGCCAGCACCGCAGCGCCTGGACCTGGGAAGTGGAGCTCAGGCCGTGGGTGGAGACGTTCTGAGGCGCGCGACTCGCCTGGTTTTGACGCCTCCCGGAACTGTGCTACACCGCTGCGCCGCGCGGGAAAGCCCTGCGGCAAGGCCCAGATCCGGCGGGTGAATGGAGCTCTCGGTGGTGATACCGGCGCGCAACGAGGCGCCCAATGTGGCGCCTCTGGTGGCGGAGATCCGGCGCGCCCTCGACGGAAAACTCGACTACGAGATCGTCTACGTCGATGACGGCAGCAGCGATGCGACGGCGGCCGAGATCCGCCGCCTCGCCGGCGGGTTCCCGCGCCTGCGTCTCCTCCGCCATCAGAAGAGCTGCGGCCAGAGCATGGCGGTGCGCACCGGCGTGAAGGCGGCAGAGGCGCCCTGGATCGCCACCCTGGACGCCGACGGCCAGAACGATCCCGCCGACATCCCGCGGCTCTGGGAGATCGCGCGGGGGGCGCCCGCCGCTCCGCCCCTGCTGGTGGCCGGGCATCGCCAGAAGCGGCGCGACACCTGGTCGAAGCGCATGGCCTCCAAACTCGCCAACGCGATCCGCCGCGCGATGCTGGGCGACGGCACGCCCGACACCGGCTGCGGCCTCAAGCTCTTCCGGCGCGATCTCTTCCTCGATCTCCCCGCTTTCGACCACATGCATCGCTTCCTGCCGGCGCTGGTGCTGCGCCAGGGCGGCAAGGTGGTCTCGGTCGCGGTCAACCATCGCCCGCGCGAGCGCGGGAAATCCAACTACGGCGTCCTCGACCGCGCGCTCGTCGGCGTCGTCGATCTCTTCGGCGTCATGTGGCTGATGCGGCGGGCGAAGAACCCGGTCATCGCCGGGGACGGCGCCAGCCCGTGACGCCCCAGGCCGCGCCCGCGCCCTTCTCGCGCCTGCGGCTTGCAGGCCGCATCATCATCCTGGTGCTGATCGTGGCGGGGATGGCGGTGGTGCTCGCCAACCGCAGCGTCCTCGACCCGGCGGCGATCAAGACCGCGATCGGCGGCGCGCCGCTGGCGCCGCTCGTCTTCGTCGCCGCCCATATCGTCGCCAGCCTGATCTTCGTGCCGCGCACGCTCCTCGCCGTGGCGGCGGGACTGCTCTGGGGACCGGTCGTCGGCTTCCTCTGGGCGACCGTCGGCAGCACCCTCGGCGCGATCGCCGGGTTCCTGCTCGCGCGCTACGTCAACAGCGGCCTCGTCGATCCCGAGAGCGTGCCTCGGCTCGGGCCGCTCCTCATCAAGGCGGAGGCCGGTGGCTGGCGCGCGGTGGCGCTGGTGCGGCTCATCCCGGTGATCCCGCATCCCGTCACCAACTACGGCCTCGGCCTCACCCGCCTCTCGCTCGCGAGCTACACTCTCGGCACGCTCGTCGGCCAGATCCCGATGACGCTTGCCTATGTGGAGTTCGGCACCGCCGGCGATCACATGCTGTCGAAAGGCGCCAACTGGATCGTGCC
>DATJOK010000191.1:0-10183 GCA_035507155.1 Allostellaceae bacterium | reverse complement strand
CTCAAGCTCGATTTCTTCCTCTACCGCCTGCTGCTCAGCACCGATCGCCGCACGCTGCCGCAATACATGAAGGCGGCGGGGTATCAGAGCCTCAACATCATGCCGGGCATCAAGGCGCCCTGGCCCGAGGGCGCGTACTGGGGCTTCGACCGCACCCTCGTCGCCAAAGACATGGGCTATGAGGGGCCGCCCTTCGGCTGGTTCGGCATTCCCGATCAGTGGACGCTGAAGGTGGCGCTGCAGCAGATCGACGCCCATCCGCATGCCCCCCTCTTCACCCAGATCGTGCTGCTGTCGAGCCACACGCCCTTCGCCCCGGTGCCGCCCTATGTCGCGGACTGGAGCGACGTCGGCCCCTACAAGAGCATCAGCCAGCCGGAGTGGGACCGGATCTACACCAACCCCGACTGGTGGCATCTGGAGGAGCCCTATCTGCAGTCGGTGCAGTACGACCTCAAGACGCTCGCCGGCTGGCTGAAGCAGCTTAGGGGGCAGCCGCTCGTCATCATCCTCGGCGATCACCAGCCGCCGGGCTTCGTCTCCGGCTCGGTGGCGCCGCACACCGTGCCGATCCACGTGCTCTCCCGGGACGAGGATCTGGTGCTGCCCTTCGCGACATTGGGCTATACTGCGGGCGCGATCCCGCCGCCGGAGAGTGGCGCCGTCAAGGGCATGGAGAGCTTCCTGGCGGATTTCCTGCGCCTGTTCTCCAGCGGCCACTCGGTGGTGTCGGTGCCCGAGGCGATGCCGGCGGGCGGCAAACGCGGTTAATTAAGTGTTCAACCGGGATTAAGCGCTTGGTGACCCGTTGCGGCTATGACGGGGCTGGCATGATCGATCCCAAAGTGCTGGGCAGCGCGCTCCACCACTACCGCGGCCGCGGCTATACCGTGCTGCGTGGCGTCTTCACGCCGGACGAGGTGGCGGAAATGGCCGCCGCCTTCGATCGCCAGCGCGAGATCGGCCTCGGATACGGCGCCACTTTCCGCCACGGCAACCTGCTCTACCGGCTCGGCGAGGATCCCGCCCTCGGCAAGCTCGTGCAGCTGGTGCAGTGGCCGTCCTACGCGGATCCGGTGCTGGAGCGCTATCGGCGCGATCCGCGCTTCCTCGAGATGCTGGCGCCGATCCTCGGCCGCGACATCAAGCAGATCATCAATCAGCTCCACTGGAAGCCGCCGGGCGCCAGCAACGCGGATTTCGCCTTTCACCAGGACGTGCGCTTCCGCCGGCCGCGCAGCGCCTACCGCAATCTCGAGATCTCCTACGTGCAGACCGGCATCGCCATCGACGCGCACACCAAGGCGAGCGGCGCCATGCGGCTTCTCCCTTATTCGCACCTGCGCGGCGAGCTCGCGATCCCGGCGCCGGCGCAGGTCCTCGCCAATGCGCCGCAGGACGCGGCGCTGGAGGCGGCGGGCCTCAATCCGGCGAAGCTCGTCGATCTCGCGCTCGAGCCCGGCGACGTCGCGCTCTGGAGCGTGCTGATGGTGCACGGCTCCTCCGGCAACAGGACCGACGACGACCGCCGCTTCTATCTGAACGGCTATGTCCGGGCCTCCGACTGCGACCGCGGCGAATGGGCCTTCCGCAACGGCGAGCCCTGCCCGCTCGGCGAGCCGCAGCTCGTCCACTACGAGCAGCTCCGCGAGCGGCCGGAGCCGCACTACGTCGAAGAGTGAGACGGGCTCGCCATTTCGGAACGTCTCGCTGCTGCCGCCTCAGACGCCAGGCCGGGCTGAACCAAGAATGTGCGGTTGAGCGAGATCGATTGTGGAAGCTGGAGGCTGGTGCGCTTTTGCATCGTCATGCCCGGCTCAAGGCCGGGCAGGACGGTGAAGAGGAAGTCTGCGACCTATAGTCCCGCCACCACGCGGCGGAAGGCGTCGGCGAAGTGGCGGCGCTCCTCGGGGGTGCCGACGGTGACGCGGATGCAGCGGTTGAGGGGTGCGACGCCGGGCATCCGCACGAAGACCGCCTCCTCCTCGAGGAGCCGCTTCATCGCCGTGCTGGCGCGCTCGAAGGATCCGAGATCGATGGCGACGAAGTTGGTGGCGGACGGCAGCGTCTTGAGGCCGAGCTCGCCGGCGAGCCGCGCGTAGTCGTCCTTTCCCTCGTTCACCGAGCGCACCACCCCGGCGATGAATTCGGGATCGCCGAGGGAGGCGAGCGCCGCCTCCTGGGCCAGGCGGTTGACGCCGAAATGGTGGCGGATCTTGTCGAAGGCCTGGATCGTCTCGCGGGGCGCGATGGCGTAGCCGATCCGCGATCCCGCCATGCCGTGCGCCTTCGAGAAGGTGCGCAGCCGGATGACGCGGGGATCCTCGGCATCGAGCGCCGGCAGCGATTCCGGCGGCGCGAAATCCGCATAGGCCTCGTCGAGGACGAGGATCGAGCCGGGCGGCAGCGCCTCGACGAGGCGCTGCTGATCCGCTGCTGCGAGCCAGCTGCCGGTGGGGTTGTCGGGGTTGGAGAGATAGACGAGGCGCGCCCGCCGCCGCCGCGCCATCCGCGCCAGCGCCTCGGGGTCGTTGCGATCCTCGCGGTAGGGCACGGTGACGAGCCGGCCGCCGAAGCCGTTCACGTGGAAGGCGAAGGTGGGGTAGGCGCCATGCCCCATCACCACGCGGTCGCCGGGGTCGACGAAGCTCCTGACGATGAGGCCGAGAAGGTCGTCGATCCCGGCGCCCAGCACCACGTTGTCCCGCGCCACGTTGTGCCGCCGCGCGATCGCCTCCCGGAGCGCGAAGCCCTCGGGATCGCAGTACCAGTTCACCCGCTGGGCGCCCGCCTGCATCGCCATGATCGCCTTGGGCGAGGGACCGAAGGCGCTCTCATTGGCGCCGATGCGCACCTTGAGAGTGCGGCCGGTCCGGCGCTCCAGCGCCTCCGGCGGCACGAAGGGAACCGTCGCCGGCAGCGCGGCGAGGAGGCGCGCATAGCGCGGGCGGGATCGGGCGTCGCTCATGCGGGTCTCTCAAACGGAAAGCGGCGCGCCCGAGACGACGCGCCGCCGGATCCTCCCGGCCTTTCGAGGCTGGCTCAGGTGCGGTCGTGCGCCGGATGGTCGGTGGCCGTGCTGGCCTGTCCGGTCGGCGGCGTGACCCGCGGCGGCGGCGCCTGCTCGGCGGCGTCTTCCTCTTTCAATCCCGACTTGAAGGCTTTGATGCCCTTGGCAAAATCGCCCATGACGTTGGTCAGTTTGCCGCGGCCGCCGAACAGCACGGCGACCACCGCGATGACGATCAGCCAATGCCAGATGCTGAAGCTTCCCATGTATGGCCTCGAACCAGTTGAGGGGTTGACCCGTTGCCCGCAGGCGACGCGGCGGGGGGGTTTTTGTCAAGGGAAAACCGCCCTTCCGGCGGGGCTGGCAGGCGGCTCCCGATCTCCTATACTTGGGCATCCCCAGGCATATTCGACAAGACGTGACTGCAGCGATCGCATTTCCCCCTGCGCACCCGGCTCCCTGGCCCACGGTCTCCCCGGCCGAGGCGGGCTTCGACCCTCGCCGCCTCGACGAGGCGCTGAGCTTCGCGGCGGCGCAGGAGACGCCCTGGAGCCGCGACCTCGCCGAGGTCATCAGCACGTCGTTCTTCGAGCCGCCGCCCTGGAACGAGATCCTGGGTCCCGTGAGCCCGCGCGGCGCGCCCAATGGCCTCGTCACCCGGCACGGGCGGCTGGTGGCGCGCTGGGGCGACACGCGGCAGATCGATCTCACCTTCAGCATCGCCAAGAGCTATCTGAGCCTGCTCGCCGGCGTGGCGCATGATCGCGGCCTGCTGCCGGATCCGCAGGAACGGGTCGGCGCGCGCGTCCGCGACGGCGGCTTCGAGCCGCCGCACAATGACGCGATCACCTGGGAGCATTTCCTGCAGCAGACCTCCGAATGGGAGGGTACGCTCTGGGACAAGCCCGATCTCGTCGACCGCAATCGCGATCTCGCGGCCGAGGGAACCAACCGCAGCAAGAAGGGCACCCACCGCGATCTGCAGAAGCCCGGCGCCTACTGGGAATACAACGACGTCCGGGTGAACCGTTTCAGCCTCGCGCTGCTGCGGCTGTTCCGCCGGCCGCTGCCGGAGGTGTTCGCAAAGGCGATCATGGGGCCGATCGGCGCCTCGGCGGACTGGCGCTGGCACGGCTATCGCAATTCCACGGTGGAGATCGACGGCACACCGATGGTCTCGGTGCCCGGCGGCACCCACTGGGGCGGCGGCGTCGCCATCCATGCCGAGGATCAGGCGCGGCTCGGCCTCCTGATGCTGGCGCAGGGCGGCTGGAACGGAAAGCGCGTGCTCTCCTCCGACTGGATCGCGCGCGCGACCACGCCGGCGGCGATCAATCCCAGCTACGGCTATCTCTGGTGGCTCAACACCGGCCGCAAGCGCTATGCGAACGCGTCGGCCGAGAGCGTTTTCGCCAGCGGCGCCGGCGGCAACTGCACCTGGATCGATCCCGCGAGCGGCATCGTCGCGGTGATGCGGTGGATGGATCCCGCGGCCATCAACGAGTTCATCGGCCGCGTCATGGCGGCGCTGGCATCTTGACCCGCGCCGCTCACATGCTGCGCGACGCGTCGAGACAGTAAGGTCCCGCGATGGGAAGAACGCTGAAGACCATCCTGGTCCTGGGGGTCGCGAGCTCGGCGGTGATCGCGGCGGGGCTGATCATGCGCGCGCGCGAGACGCCGCCGCCGACCGTCGCCAGCGCGCCGCCTCCGGCAGTGCCGCTTCCGCCGGTGGCAGCTCCGGAACCCCCGGCCGCGCCGCCATCCGATACCGCCGCGGAGACGCCGGCACCCAGCGACGCGCTGCCGCCGTTGCCGGTGCAGCAGATCGAGCCGCGCGTCGCCCATATGGTCGACGACGACGTGCCGCTGCCGATTCCGCACGTGACGGTCGAGGACCGGAGCGGACGCGTGCTGTCGCGGCCGGCGCCGGCGCACACCGCCATGGCGCCGCCGGCGCCGCGCGCCTCGACGCCGCTCTCCTCGCTGGCGCCGATCGCGCCCACCGCCGGCGCCCAGCGGACGCCGCATCCCGCGCCGGCGCCGCGGCCGCCGCAGATTGCCGCGCTGCAGCCGATCCCGGCCACGCTCTCGGGACCCGCCCACGCGACCGGGACGATCTCGCTCGGTCTCGACGGCCACGCGGTGCGGCTCTTCGGCGTGCTGCCGCCGGCGAGCACGGATCGCTGCACGCTGGGCCGCGGCAGCCTGCAGCCCTGCTACGAGGTGACGCAGGAGGTGCTGGCCTCGCGCGTCGCCCGCAGCCCCAGCGTCACCTGCCGGGTGCCGCCGGGATTGAGCGAGAGCAATCCGTCCCGCATCTGCCTCGACGCCGAGGGCGGCGATATCGCGGGCTATCTGGTGGCGGAAGGCCTGGCGCTCGCCGATCGCCGCACCACCGGCGACTACATCGGCGCCGAGGGCATCGCGCAATCCTACGGCAAGGGTCTCTGGCACTACCGATGAGTCTCGGCCCCATTTAACCTCCCCGCCCGCAATCACGAGAGCAGCAAGCATGTCCAAAGCCAATGGCAGCAACGCGCCGCGCATCGACGCGGCGGAAATCCTCGACGGCATCCGCTCCTGGGTCGAGGTGGAGACGCCCAGCACCGATGCGGCGGCGGTGAATGTCCTGGTGGAGACGGTGTGCCGCGATCTCGCGGCGCTCGGCGCCGAGGTGGAG
Source organism: Allostellaceae bacterium (assembly GCA_035507155.1). Classification (GTDB taxonomy): domain Bacteria; phylum Pseudomonadota; class Alphaproteobacteria; order ATCC43930; family CGMCC-115725; genus DASZHJ01. Next base: position 4,490 of record DATJOK010000191.1, on the reverse strand, counting down.
CGCGTCCCCGGCCGCGACGGCAAGGGCGATCACATCCGCGCCCGCTCGCCCTGGGGCGGCGACCAGCCGGGGATCCTGCTGGTCTCCCACCTCGACACCGTCTGGGAGAAGGGCACGCTGAAGCGCAAGCCCTTCAAGCGCGACGGCGACAAGGTCTATGGCCCCGGCATCTACGACATGAAGTCGGGCGGCTATCTCGGATTCTATGTCTATCGGCATCTCGTCCGGCAGGCGCGCGAGACCAAGCTGCCGGTGACATTCCTCTTCATGGCGGACGAGGAGATCGGCAGCCCGACCTCGCGCGCCCTCATCGAGGAGACCGCGAAACGGGCGAAATACGCCCTGGTGCTGGAGCCCGGCCGGCCCAACGGCGGCGTCGTTACCGCGCGCAAGGCGGTCGGACGTTTCGATCTGGAAGTGACGGGCGTCGCCGCCCATGCCGGCGCCAATCACGAGCTCGGCCGCAGCGCGGTGGCCGAGCTCGCGCGCCAGATCGTGGCGCTGGAAGCGATGACCGATTACCAGCGCGGCATCACGGTCAATGTGGGCGTGGCGTCCGGCGGCACGGTGGGCTTCGCCAATGTGGTGCCGGCGAGCGCCCGCGCCGAGATCGATTTCCGCGCGCCGGACGAGGCGACCTCGGCGGAGGTGGTGCGGCGCATCGAGGGGCTGAAGCCGATCGGCCCCGATGTCTCGCTGAGGATCGCCGGCGGCGTGAACCGGCCCGCCTTCATCCGCACCGAGGAGGTCGCCGCGCTCTACGGGCATGCCAAGGATCTCGCGGCGGAGATCGGCCTCGAGCTGCCGGAGGTGCTCACCGGCGGCGGCAGCGACGGCAACTTCACCGCCGCTGTCGGCGTGCCGACCCTCGACGGGCTCGGCGCGGTCGGCGCCGGCGCCCACGCGGAGCACGAGCACATCCTCTACTCGTCGCTCGAGCCCCGCGCGAAGCTGCTGCTCCGGCTGCTGGAGACGCTGGACTGATCAGGCGGCGCGGGCGGGGTCCAGCGCCGCCGCGATCGTCGCACGCCCCTTCGCCAATCCGCGCTCGGCGCTGTCCGGGCTGATGTTGAGACCCTCGACGCGGATGAAGGTCACGTCCTTGAGGCCGAGGAAGCCCAGCACCGCGCGCAGGTAGGGCTCCTGGAAGTCCATCACCTGCGCCGGGCCCTCGCTGTAGATGCCGCCGCGGCTCAGCACGATGAAGACCTTCTTGTTCGTCAGCAGACCCTCGGGACCGCTGGCGGTGTAACGGAAGGTGCGGCCGGCGCGCGCCACGTGATCGATCCAGGCCTTGAGCGTCGAGGGGATCGAGAAATTATGCATGGGCGCGCCGATCACCACCACGTCCGCCGCCTCGAGCTCGGCGATGAGCTCGTCGGCGAGCGCCAGCGCCGCCGCCTGCTCGGGCGTGCGCTTCTCCGCCGGCGTGCCGAAGGAGGTGAGAAGCTCGGTGCCGAAATGCGGGACGGCGGTGGCGACGAGGTCGCGCTCGACCACGAAGGTATCGGGCTGCTGCGCCTGCCAGGCGGCGACGAACTCGGCCGCCACGGCGCGCGACTTGGAGAGGGACGGGAGCGGGCTGCTGCTGACGTGGAGAAGGCGGGTCATCGGAGGTACCCCTGCTGGCGGCGGAATTGCCGATGCCCGAAAGCTGGATCCGCAGTCCCATCTATGGAATTGGCAAAATTCTGCTAGTATCCATCTACCAAGGAGATAGATGGATGCTCGATGCCCTAACCCTCGACCAGCTCAGGGTTTTCGTCGCCGCCGTCGAGACCGGCAGCTTCTCCGGTGCCGCCCGGCGCCTGAGGCGGGCCCAGTCGGCGGTCAGCCACGCGGTGATGTCCCTGGAGGCGACGCTGGACGTGCAGCTTTTCGACCGCAGCGGCCGCATGCCGGTGCCGACGGTCGCCGGCCGCGCGCTCGCCGACGACGCCCGGGTCGTGCTCGCCGGCGCCGCGGAGCTCAGGGCCAAGGCGCGCAGCATCGCCGAGGAAGTGGAGCCCGAGCTCGCCATCGCCGTCGATTCCATCCTGCCGAAGCAGCCGCTGATGTTCGCGCTGAGCGCGGTCCGCCAGGAATTCCCGCTGCTCTCGCTCACGCTCTACACCGAGGCGCTCGGCGCGGTGGAGAGCCGGGTGATCGAGGGGAAATGCAGCCTCGGCATCAGCGCGCTCGTTCCGCGCGGCGAGGACACGCTCGAGCGTCGCTTTCTGACCGAAGTGGAGATGGTGCCAGTGGTCGCCGCCGATCACCCGCTCGCCCGGCATGCGGGCGAGGTTCCGCTCATCGAGCTGCAGCGCCAGACGCAGCTGGTGCTGACCGACCGCAGTCCGCTCAGCGAGGGCTTCTCGGGCGGCATCCTCTCCCATCATCTCTGGCGCTTCGTCGATCTCGAGACCAAGCACGCGTTCCTGCGCGCCGGCTTCGGCTGGGGCGGCATGCCGCGCCACATGGTGGCGGAAGATCTTGCTGCCGGCCGGCTGAGAGAGCTCGCGATAGCCGGCTGGGGCCGATCGCCGAACGGCCTCGCGCTGACGGTGGTGCAGCAGCGCGGCCGTCATCCCGGCCGCGCGGCGCGCTGGCTCCTCGATCACCTGGACGCGGCGCTCAATCCACGCGAAGAGGCCGCCTGAGGCGCATTCAGCCGCCGCTCGGCGGCGCCTTTGGTGTCGCAGGCGCCTTTGCGGCCGGAGCCTTCTCCGGGTTCCGGAGGGTGGGCGTCGGCTCTGCGGCCGCCGGCTTGTCCTGGGGCTGTGTCGGGGCGGATCCGGTGATGACGTCGAAATCGATCATGGTGACCTCCTCTGGGGTGGAGGCCGTCTCGGGGGCGGTTTTCGACGCTGGGATGATGCCAAGAAACGCGAAAGCCGCCTGATCGAGGCGGCTTCGGTATCTACGACTGAATGCGCGATCCTAGGCCGCCGGGCTGAACCAGCAGTACCAATAGAACGCGGTAAACGACCGCAGGATGGGATCGGCTTTCGTCATGGCGGGCGCAGGTTAGGCGGCAGCGGCCAGGGCGTCAACCGTGCCGGGGCCGGAAAGGGCCTGCCGCTTGCGTTTCCGGGGCTCAGCCGCTATAAACCGCCGCTTCCAACCCGGCGGCTGGCCGCGCGTTTCCGCGCCTCGGGCATGCCTCGTCGCCGTTCCTATCCTCCTTCGCTGAAAGGACGAAAATGCCCAAGATGAAGACCAAGAGCGGGGCGAAGAAGCGCTTCAAGCGCACCGCCACCGGCAAGATCAAGGCGGCGGTCGCCCACAAGCGCCATCGCCTGGTCAGCAAGCCCAAGCAGATGAAGCGCAAGGCGCGCGGCACCACCGTGCTGCAGCCGGGCGATACCGGCCTCGTGCTCACCTACATGCCTTATCTGAGGTAGGGCCATGGCACGCGTCAAACGGGGCGTCACCGCGCACGCCCGGCACAAGAAGGTCCTGAAGCTCGCCAAGGGCTATCGCGGCCGCGCCAAGGACGCCTTCCGCGTCGGCATCGAGAAGGTCGAGAAGGGGCTGCGCTACGCCTATCGCGACCGCCGCGCCAAGAAGCGCAATTTCCGCTCGCTCTGGATCCAGCGCATCAACGCCGGCGCGCGGGCGGAGGGCCTGACCTACGGCCAGTTCATCAACGGCATCAAGCGCGCGGGCATCGTCATCGACCGCAAGGTGCTGGCGGATCTCGCGGCGCAGGAGCCCGCCGCCTTCAAGTCGCTGGTGGAGAGCGCGCGCGCCGCGCTCGCCAAGGCCTGAAATGATGGCGTCGCTCGTCACGGGACGATTTAGCGGCGGGACCTGTCGATAGGCCCCGGCGACAGGCGTCGCCTCGGGAAGCGCCTCGCAGCGGGGCATTCCCGGTGGAATACTGAAAGGGGCCGCGCTACCGCCGGCCCCTTTTCTCTTGTCTGGGTGATGCGACCATGAAGGAACACGAGATCGATCCGCTGCGCCGCGAGATCCTCGACGCGGTCTCCGCCGCCGAGAGCCGCGAGGCGCTGGAGCAGGTGCGGGTCTCGGCGCTCGGCCGCAAGGGCCGCGTCACCGCGCTGATGAAGAACCTGGCGAGCCTCGAGGCGGAGGCGCGCCGCGCGGTCGGTGCCGCGCTCAACCGCCTCAAGGACGAGGTGGAGGCGGCGATCACGGCCGCCAATGACCGCCTGCATCGTCGCGAGATCGAGCACCGCCTGATCGCCGAGCGCGTCGACGTGACGCTGCCGGTGGAGATCGGCGGCGAGGGCCGCGTCCACCCGATCAGCCAGACCATCGACGAGCTGACGGCGATCTTCGGCGAGATGGGCTTCAAGGTCGCCGAGGGGCCGCACATCGAGGACGATTTCTACAATTTCACCGCGCTCAACATCCCGCCCGAGCATCCGGCGCGCCAGGAGCAGGACACCTTCTATCTGACCGAGAAGCGGGACGGCAGCCGCAAGGTGCTGCGCACGCATACCTCGCCGGTGCAGATCCGCACCATGCTGGCGGAGAAGCCACCG
>DATJOK010000190.1:0-14166 GCA_035507155.1 Allostellaceae bacterium | reverse complement strand
CAATGGTGGCCTCACCACCGACGGCGCCGCCGCCGAGCGGCCGATGAACATCATCGAGAGCGGTCCGGCGGGCGGCGTGGTCGGCGCCCAGGCGCTGGCGCGGGCGAAGCGGCTCCCCAAGATCATCACCTTCGACATGGGTGGCACCACCGCCAAGGCCTCCCTGGTGGAGGACGGCGAGGTGATGCGCGCCGCCGAGTATTCCGTCGGCGCCGGCATCATGATCGGCTCGCGCCTTCTCACCGGCGCCGGCTACACCCTCAAGGTGCCCGCCATCGATCTCGCCGAGGTGGGCGCCGGCGGCGGCTCCCTGGTCTGGATCGACGGCGGCGGCGCGCTGCAGATCGGGCCCGAGAGCGCCGGCGCGCTCCCCGGACCCGTCTGCTACGACAAGGGCGGCGAGGCGCCCACCGTCACCGACGCCAACGTTCTCCTCGGCTACATCAACCCGCATCACCTGGTCGGCGGCGCCCTCAAGCTCAACGCCGGGAAGGCGCGCCGTGTCTTCGCCGAGAGGGTGGCGGCGCCGCTCTCCATGACCATCGAGCGCGCGGCACACGGCGCCCATCAGATCGCCGCCTCCAACATGATCCGCGCCATCAAGGCGGTCTCTACCGAGCGCGGCCGCGATCCCCGCGACTTCGCGCTCTTCGCCTTCGGCGGCAACGGGCCGCTCTTCGCCTGCGGTATCGCCAGCGCCCTCGGCCTCAACCGCATCGTGGTGCCGCCCTCCGCCGGCCTGTTCTCCTCCTTCGGCCTGCTCTATGCCGATGTGGAGCATCACTTCAGCCGCACCTTCCGCCGGCTGCTGCGCCAGGCGGATCTCGCCGAGATCGACCATGCCTGGAACGTGCTGGCGGATCAGGCGATGGGCCAGCTCGCGAGCGAAGGCTTCGCGGGCGAGCGCGCGCGGCTGCGCCGCTCCGCCGCGCTCCACTATCGCGGTCAGAGCTACGAGCTCACCGTGCCGGTGCCGGAGGGAAGCGTCGACGCCACGATGGTGGCTTATCTGGAGGACGCCTTCGGCCGCGAGCACGAGCGCACCTACGGCCACCGCGCCGGCCCCGAGGAGCCGGTGGAGCTGGTCTCGATCCAGGTGGTGGGCCAAGGCCTGCGCGAGGGCGCCGGCGTCCCCGAGCGGGTGCGCCCGAGCCGCCCCGAGCCCGAGCCGCCGCCACCGCGCCCGGCCTATTTCGGCACCGAGCACGGCTGGGTCGAGACGCCGGTGCTCCGCCGCTCCGATCTCCGCACGCCGCGCACCGGCCCGCTCATCGTCGAGGAGTACGATGCCACCTGCGTCATCACCCCCGGCGCCAAGGCAAGCCTCGACGCCGGCGGCAACATCGTGATCGAGCTGTAGCGGGGCTGGCGGATAAGTTCTCAGTCGTCAGTAATCAGTTTTCAGATGCCCGCCGAGGCGCTTCTGAGAACTGGCCATTGCTTATCCCACCCCCACCAACCCGATCCGCACGCGCCGGTTATGCCGGCCCTTGTTGTCGATCTTGAGCAGGCGGAGCGGCGGCGAGGCGGCGGTGTTGGCGAGGTGGGTCCCGCCGCAGGCCTGGCGATCGAGACCGGCGATCTCGACGATGCGCACCTTGCCGTCCGGCGTCGGCGGCGGTGCCACCGAGCGGCTGCGGATCAGGCCATGTTCCGCCTGCGCCTCCGCCATCGGCACATAGACGAAATTGACGGCGAGGTCCTGCCGGATCACATCGTTGATCGGCGCCTCGAGCGCGCGAAGCCGGTCGTTGTCGGCGCCCGGCAGATCGAAATCCATCCGCGCGGTGCCGTCCTCGTACATCTGCACCCCGGTGACGAGGGCGCCGTCGAAGGCCTGGAAGACCAGCGCGTTCAGGATGTGGGTGTCGGTGTGGAGCTGGCGCATGGTCTGGCGGAATTTGGGGTCGACCGCAGCCTCGACCGCGCCCTGGAGCTCGGCCTGGCTGTCGAGCAGGTGCCAGAGCCGGTCGCCCTCCTCCTCGAAGCCCACCACCCGCGCCTCGCCGCCCGACCAGCGCAGCACGCCCTTGTCCGCCGGCTGGCCGCCGCCGCCAGGATAGAAGGGCGACTGCGCCAGGGCGACGCGGCCGGGCCGGGCGTCGGTGACGGACGTTTCCAGACTCAGAGTCTCGGGGTTCTCGTGACAGAAGAGATGCGCCATCGGCCGGCCTCGCACGGGTGATAGGACCGGTCACTCTGGCGCGGTACCACCTTCCCGTATTGGCAAAAATTGTGACCTGGCTAGTGCCGGGCGGCGCGGGCGAACTGCAGCGGGGTGATGCCGTAGATGCGCTTGAAATTCCGATTGAGCGCGCTCTGGTCGTAGAAGCCGGCGGAAGCCGCGACGTCGGCCGGTGGCTCGCCTCGACGCAGACCCCGGCAGGCGGCATCGAGGCGAAGCTGGGTCAGGAAAGCGTGGGGCGTCAGCCCCGCTATGCGCTTGAAGAGCCCGATCAGCTGGAAGACCGACAGATCCGCCTCGTCGGCGACCGCTTCCAGGCGGAGCGGCCCGCCGTGCCGCGACTCCATGAGGGCCACCGCCCGGCGGAATCGCGCCTTGTCGTCGGGCGCCGGCGCGACGCGGCCGCCGCCGCTGCCATGGCGGCGGAAGAGCGTACCGAAAGTGCCGACCAGCAGCTCGCGCTCGCGGAACACGTCGCGGCCCGCCTCGAGCGCGCGATGGAGCGCAAGGAAGCCGTCCACGAGATCCGCATCGGCGAAGAGATTGCGGGTGAAATACGGCAGCTCCTCGATGCCGAGGCCGCGGGCAACCTCGGCGATGGCGTGCTGCTCCAGATAGAGCGAGCGATAGCGCCAGCGGCGGCTGCGGCCCATCCAGCCGGCATGGGGCTCTGCCGGATTGAAGACGAAGAGGCGGGAAGCATGCGCCTCCTCCACCAGCCCCCGGCTCTTGATGACGGAGCCGCCGACCTCGGTGACCGCGATGACGAAGGCCTCATGGCTGTGGGGCGGATACTGATGGGTAGTGAAATCTGCCTGCAGCAGGCTGAGACCCGGCACGTGCCGGTCCCACCAGTACTGAGTCCTGTTCCTGAGATCGGTGCGCGCCACGCCATCCGGCTCCTTTGAGTGTCATCTGAGTGCCGGTCCATCCGCCTGTCAACCGCGCCCGCCGCGCCTTCAATTTTCACCAATACCGGGCCCTCGGCAGCGCTGCATCATTGCGGGATGCTGACCGAAAGACAGCGGCAGATCCGCGCGACGGCCCGGCGGTTCGCCGCGCGCGAGCTGGCGCCGAGCGCCGCCGAGCGCGACCGCGACCCGCGCTTCCCCCGCGAGGCCTTCGCCGCCATGGGTGAGCTCGGCCTCCTCGGCATGCTGGTGCCGGAGGAGCTCGGCGGCGCCGGCACCGATCACGTTTCCTATGCGCTGGCGGTGATGGAGATCGCGGCGGCCGACGGCGCCTCCTCGACGCCGTTCCTGGTGCACAACGCGCTTGCCTGCTATCCGATCCTGAAATTCGGCACCGCCGCCCAGCAGGAGCGCTTCCTGCGGCCGCTGGCCCAGGGCACCCATCTCGGCGCCTTCTGCCTCACCGAGCCCGAGGCAGGCTCCGACGCCGCCGCAATCAGGACGCGGGCGCGACGGGAGGGCGACGGATTCATCCTCGCCGGCGTCAAGCAGTTCATCACCGCCGGCAAGAGCGCCGATATCGCCATCGTCTTCGCGGTGACCGATCCCGCTGCCGGCAAGCGCGGCATCTCCGCCTTCATCGTTCCGACCGACACGCCGGGCTATCGCGTCGGCAGGGTGGAGCAGACCATGGGCCAGCGCTCCACCGATCACTGCCAGATCGTCCTCGAGGAGTGCGCGGTGCCGGCGGAGCAGCTGCTGGGCGCGGAGGGCGACGGGCTCAAGATCGCCCTCGGCAATCTCGAGGGTGGACGTATCGGCGTCGCCGCGCAGTCCATCGGCATGGCGCGCGCCGCCTACGACGCCGCGCTTGCCTATGCCAAGGAGCGCCGCACCTTCGGCAAGCCGCTCATCGAGCATCAGGCCGTGGGATTCATGCTGGCGGACATGGCGACCTCGCTGCAGGCGGCGGAGCTCCTGGTGCTGCGCGCGGCGGCGCTGCGCGACGCTGGCCTGCCGTGCCTCAAGGAAGCCTCCATGGCGAAGCTCTTCGCCACGGAGATGGCGGAGAAGCTGTGCTCCAACGCCCTGCAGATCCACGGCGGCTACGGCTATCTCGGCGATTTCCCGGTGGAGCGGATCTATCGCGACGTCCGCGTCTGCAAGATCTACGAGGGCGCCTCGGAGATCCAGCGCCTCGTCCTCGCCCGGCAGATCGGCGGCGAGAGCGGCTTCCAGGGAGTCCAGTAGGATGGACCTCGGCATCGGTGGCCGCCGGGCGATCGTCTGCGGCGCCTCGCGCGGCCTGGGCTTCGCCTGCGCCCAGGCGCTGGCGCGCGAGGGCGTGGCGGTGACCTTGGTCGCCCGCCATCGCGAGACGCTCGCCACGGCAGCCGACCGGATCGGCCGGGAGACCAGCATCCTGCCGGCGACCGTCATGGCCGACATCACGACCGAGGCGGGGCGTCGTCACGCGCTCGCCGCCTGCCCCGAGCCCGACATTCTCGTCACCAACGCCGGCGGCCCGCTGAGCGCCGACTTCCGCGCGCTCGAAGCGGCGGCCTGGATGGAAGCCCTGCACGCGAACTTCCTCTCCGCCGTCGAGCTGATCCGCGCCACCGTCGACGGCATGGCGGGCCGCGGCTTCGGGCGCATCGTCAACATCACCTCCCTCACCGTGCGCCTGCCGGTGCAGCAGCTCGATCTTTCCAACGCCACGCGGCTCGCGCTCACCGGCTACGTTGCCGGCGTCGCCCGCCAGGTCGCGCCCGGCAAGGTCACCATCAACAATCTGCTGCCCGGCACCATCGCCACCGAGCGCATCCGCGAGCTCGGCGCCACCGCGGAAAAGCTCATCGCCAAGGTGCCGATGGGCCGTGCCGGCGATCCCGAGGAGTTCGGCGCCGCCTGCGCCTTTCTCTGCAGCCGGCAGGCCGCCTACATCACCGCGCAGAACCTGCTGGTGGATGGCGGCCTCTGCCCGTTCACCGTGTGACGCCGCAAAGGAGGACAGCCATGCTTTTCGTCCTGATGGGACTCGACCGGCCTGGCGACGGTGCAGAGGTGCGGCGCCGCAACCGGGCGGCGCATCTGCAATTCGTCGTCGAGAACGAGGACAAATTCCGCTATGGCGGCGCGCTGCTGGACGATGCCGGCAGGATGATCGGCAGCTTGATGATGGTGGAGCTCAGCGACCGCGCGGCGCTCGACCGCTTCCTCGCCGAGGAACCCTACAGCCGCGCCGGCCTGTTCGAGCCCTATACGATCCTGCAGACGCGGCGGGTGGTGCCGCAGCCGGAGTCCGGTTTTCTCGCCGCGGAGCTCGCGCGCGAGAAGGCCCGGTCAGGCGGATAGCCGCTTCAGGCTCGGCCAGTCCTTCAGGATTTCCCGGGCGGCGTTGTAGCCGGGAATGCCGGAGACGCCGCCGCCGGGATGGACGGAGGAGCCGCACTGGTAGAGCGCGCCGATCGGCGTGCGATAATCCGCGTAATGCGGCGCCGGGCGCTGGAAGAAGAGCTGATCCGGCGACAGCTCGCCGTGGAAGATGTGGCCCTGCGGCAGCGCCACGATCTCCTCGATGTCGGGCGGCAGCAGCACCTGCATGTCGATCACCTGGTCGGAGAAGCCGGGCGCGAACTCGTTCATCACCCCCATGACGTTCTTGACGAAATTCTCGCGCTCGTGCGCCCAGTCGCCGTTCTTGAGCCGATAGGGCGCGTGGCCGCCGAATAGGTTGACGACGTGCTTGCCCTTGGGCGCCAGCGTGTCGTCGACGATGGTGGGCACGACAGGCGTCACGAAGGGCTTGCTGGAGTACCAGCCGTATTTGGCGTCGTCGTAGGCGCGCTCCAGGTAATCGATATCCGGTCCGATATGGACGTAGGTCGGATAGTCGAAGCCCGCCTTCGCCTTGTCGAAGGCGCGGTAGCGCGGCGGCGCCTCCGCCGCGACGTTCATCTTGAAGGCGGTGGAGAAGGTGCGGAAGCGCTCGATGTCGGCGTTGAACTCCGCCGGCAGCAGGCTCGGCGAGATGAGCTTCTGGAACAGCACCTTGGCGCTGGCATTGGCGATCACCGCCTTGGCGGAGAACTCGCGGCCGTCCTGGAGCCGAACGCCGGTGGCGCGGCCGTTCACGATCTTCACCTCGGCCACCGGCGCATCGGTCAGCACTTCGAGGCCGAAGCGGCGGCCCGACGCGGCGATCGCCTGGGTGATGCTGCCCATGCCGCCGCGGATGAAGCCCCAGCCGCCGGCGCCCGCATGCTCGCCCATGATGTGATGCATGATGACATAGGCCGAGCCCGGAGATTTGGGGCCCGCGAAAGTGCCGATCGAGGCGTAATAGGCAAGGATCGCCTTGATGATGTCGCTCTCGAACCACTCCGAGAGATAGTCGTAGGCGCTCTGGGTGAGGAGATCGACGATGCGATAGGCCTTGCGGCCCACATGGCGGTAGCGCCAGAGGAAGGCGGCGCCCTCCTTGAAGGTCTTCCAGTCCCGCTTGGTCGGATCGATCGGCGTCTCGAACAGGAGCTTGCGCACGATCGCCGTCGCTTCCTGCAGATAGGCGTCGAAGGCGGGATAGATCTCGGCGTCGTGCTTGGAGAAGCGGGCGAACTGTGCTTGGGTCTTCTTCACGTCGTCGCTGAAGATGATGTAGTCGTCGCCGTAGAGCGGGCAGAAGAGATCGTTCGCCGGCAGCACCTCGAGGCCGAACTTCCTGAGCTCGAGATCGGCGATGACGCGCGGGTGCAGCAGGCTCATGACGTAGGAGAAGACCGAGGTGCGGAAGCCCGGCGCGAATTCCTCGGTGACGGCGGCGCCGCCGATCACGTGGCGGCGCTCCAGCACCAGGATCTTCAGGCCGGACTTGGCGAGGTAGCTGCCGCAGACGAGGCCGTTATGGCCCGCGCCGATGATGATCGCGTCGTATTGCGCCGCCATGCTCGCCCCCGCCGATACCGCCCCGGCAATAGTAGGGAATTAATCCCTCACAGCAAGCAAGGGCGAACCGGGCGGCTGGTCACACATGCCCGGCCGCGGCTGCCTGCTTGATGTTGACGTCGCGGTACTGCGTCCAGGCGTTGCGGAGCGCCGCCATGCAGACGGGATCCTCGTCCACCTCGGGCTCAGGGTCGGCATCCCAATAGCCCCAGCGGTCCTCGCCGCGCATCAGCATCGCGGTGCGCCGGCCGATGGTGGAGCGCACATGGGCAGGGATGAAGAAGAAGGCGAGGCCGATGCGGCGGTCGTCGGAGCTGTTGGCCGCCGAGCCGTGCGCCGTCCGCTCCTGATGCAGCGAGAACTGCCCGGCCTCCAGCACGAGATCGACCGCCTTCCCCTCGTCGAGCCCCTCGATCTGCTGGCCGCGCGCCAGCAGATTGTCCTTGGCGTAGGTCTCCACATGGGTGAGATCGGGACCGAGGTGGGTCCCGGGCATCACGCGCAGGCACCCGTTGCCGGGATTGCTGTCGGTCAATCCCACCCAGGCGGTCACCTCCTCGTGCGGGTCGAGACCGAAATAGGCGGAATCCTGGTGCCAGCTCACGTAGCGGCTGTCACGGGCGTTCTTGGAGAAGAGCGAGGCGCCGAACAGCAGGATGTCGGGGCCGATCACGTCTTCGACCGCGTCGAGGATCTCCTTGCGTCGGGCGAGCGCCACCAGGGAGGGGAACGGGAGATGCGCCTTGATCTTCATGATGCGCTGCGCCTCGTGGCCGACCTTCTTCTCGAAGCGCTCGAGCCGCTGGCGCTCGGCCAGCGCCTCCTCGCGGGAGAAAGCACGGAACGGGAAGGCGTAGCCCTCGCGACGGAACTGGGCGAGCTGGGCCTCGGTGAGGGACTTGAGCATCTGCGCAGCCTATAGCTTGACGTAGGATTCGCTGAGACGCCTCAGCACGTACTCGCCGCTGGTGACCGGCGCGTAGCGCGGCGGATTGCCGGGGCCGTGGCAGCTCGGCAGGCAGCGCACCTCCACATCGAAATTCGGATGGAAGAAGAACGGCACCGAGTAGCGCTCGCAGCCGGAGAGGTTGATGACGCGGTGCTTGGTCGCCGGGTACTGATCGTTGGTCCACTGCCCCATCATCTCGCCGAGATTGCAGACAAAGGTACCCGCTATCGGCGGCGCGTCGATCCACTCGCCGGCGCGGTTCTGCACCTGCAGCCCGCCCACCTCGTCCTGGGCGAGGATGGTGAGATAGCCGTAGTCCGAATGCGCGCCGCAGCCCGGCGGACCGATCGGCGCATCCTGCGGTGGGTAGTGCAGGATGCGCAGGATGGCGGTCGGCCGGTCGAGATTGGCGGCGAAGAACATCTCCGGCAGCCGCAGCCCCAGCGCCAACCCGCGGGAGATCAGCCGGCCAAGTTCGCTGAGCGCGTCATAATAGCGGGTCAGCGCCGTGCGGAACTCCGCTCCCGCCGGCCACTGGTTGGGTCCGTGCAGCGGCTTCCCGGCGCGGACGTCGGGATCGTCGGGCGGCAGGTCGAGGGCGATGTCGAAGCCTTCCTTGACGTCGCCGCCGACCGCGGGATCGGTGATCTCGCCGCCCAAGGGGAAGTAGCCGCGGAACAGCGGCGAAGCCTTCATATGGACCTGCAGCTTCTCTGCCTCCGGCCGGGCGAAGAACGCGCGCGCCGCCGCAAAGACGCCGGAGAGCACAGCGGGATCGACGCCATGCCCCTTTGCATAGAAGAAGCCCACGTTGCGGCACGCCGCGTCGATGGCACGGCCGCAGGCGGCGCGCCGCGCCGTGTCGCCGTCGCGCAGCGCCGAGATATCGACGATGGGGATCGAGTGGAAATCCGCCTCTGTCCTGGCTTTGGCCCCGATCGCCGTCATGGGTCCCCACCCTCCTGAGCACGGGTTGAGCAAATTCCTGCGCCGCCGCCTTGCCAATGAGCAGCCGTGACGGAAGCGGCGCGCGCTGCGCCCCGATCATTAATCGAGCAATTGGCATGCCAGCGCGTTCTGCTCCTATACTCCTCCCATGCGAGGAGAGGCGCGATGAGCCTGCTGAGCAGCGACGAAATGGCGCGGTTCCGCCGCGATGGCGTGGTCCATCCGCTCCGCTGTATGACGGCGGCGGACGCCCTCGGCCGCGCGCAGGCGCTGCAGGACTTCGCCGCCGCTGCCGGCGCGCCGCTCACCCGGCTGCTGCGTTTCAAGGCGCATCTGCGCTTCCGCATGCTGGAGGAGGTCGCCCGCAATCCGGCGGTGCTGGATGCGGTCGAGAGCCTGATCGGCCCCGACATCATGGTCTTCACCTCGACGGTGTGGGCGAAGCAGCCAGGCGACCGCGCCTATGTCTCCTGGCACCAGGACTCCGCCTATTTCGGCCTGGAGCCGCACGAGGAGGTGACCGCCTGGGTGGCGCTCACCGATAGCCGGCGCGACAACGGCTGCCTGCGCATCATGCCGGGGAGCCACCTCGCCGCGGATTTCAGCCACGAGGAGACGCGGCATCCCGACAATCTGCTGATTCGCGGCCAGGCGATCGCCGACCTCGACGAGGCGCGCGCCCTCGACATCGAGCTCGCGCCCGGCGAGTTCTCGCTGCATCAGGAGCGCACGGTGCACGGCTCGCTGCCGAACGCCTCGGCGCGGCCGCGCATCGGCTATGCGATCTTCTACATCCCGCCCCATGTGCGCTCGACCCTCGGCCGGCGCAACGCCCTGCTGGTGCGTGGGCACGATCGCCATGGCCATTGGGACAGCGACCCGGTGCCGGCGGGCGACAACGATCCCGCCATCGAGGCCTTCATGCAGCGGAGCTTCCAGCGCTACCGCGATCAGGAGCAGTCCGCGGCGAGGTAGTCGAACGCCGTCATGGCGTGGACGTGGAAGACCGCGGCGAGGTCGTCGAGCGTCACATGCTCGTCGACGCCGCCCATGCCGTGCGGCACCGGCCCATAGACCACCGCCGGGACGTCCTTGTAGCGGTAGAAGCGCGAATCGGAGAAGCCGAGGCGCATGTTGCGGGCGACCGGCCTGCCGAGGAAGGCTTCCGCGTTGGCGGCGGCGCGGCGGATGATCTCGTGCTCGGGATCGGTCCAGTTGGGCTCGGTGCCGGCGAGCACCGAGAAGCGCACGTCGGGCAGGCCGCCGATCAGGCGCTCGACTTCCGCCACCACCTCTTTGACGGCGAGGCCGGGCGGGAAGCGGATGTCGGCGCGGGCGCGGGCGTGGTCGGGGATCAGGTTGACGCTGATGCCGCCCTCGATCACGCCGAGATTGACGGTGACCTGCTTCAGCGCCGCCGTCTCGCCCTTGCCGGAGACCGCCTCGGACTGCTCCGCCGCCGCATCGATCGCGGCGGCGATGTCAGGCGGGATCAGGCAAGGGAGATCGCGCAGCTTCAGCAGCCGCTGCAGCGCCGTCATCAGCGCCTCGATGGCGTTGCGGCCGAGATGCACATGGGCGCCATGATGGCTCTTGCCCACCGCCTCCACCTCGATCCAGAGCTGCCCTTTCTCGCCGAAGCGCAGCACGTCTGGCGAGCCGGCATCGCCGCTCAGCATGGCGTCGCCGATGGAATCGGGCTCGTGGGCGAGCAGATACTGCGTGCCCCAATGGCCGCCGGTCTCCTCGTCGCCCACCAGCGCCAGCGTCAGCTCGCCGGCGAGCGCCTCGCGGTGCCGCGCCAGCAGCAGCAGCGTGGTGACTGCCACCGCCAGCCCCGCCTTCATGTCCGAGGATCCCCGGCCATAGAGGCGGCCACCGCGGATGACGCCGCCGAGCGGATCGACCGACCAGCCTTTTGCGTCGCCGACCGGAAAGGTGTCGAGATGGCCATTGATGACGAGGTGCCGGCCGGGATCGGTTGCCTTGAGCTTGGCAATCAGATTGACCGCCGGCGCCTTCGCCACCACGCGACGGCTCACGATTTCCGGGCTCGCTTTGAGCCGGGCCTCGATGAAATCGGCGATCGGCCCGGTGTCGCCGGGCGGATTGCCGCTGGGGATGCGGACGAGGTCCGCGGCGAGCGCCGTCACCTCAGGAATGGCGGCGCGCACTTCCGCCTCGAAGCGCGCGCGGGCGTCGCTCATGCAAGCAGCCCGAGCGTCGCCGCGCGCTCGCCGGTGGAGACGGTGGAGAGCGTGGTGGAGCGCACGAAGACGCCCGCCTCCGGCGCCACGACGGTCTCTACCGTGTCGCCGAAGATGTCGACGATGCGGGCCAGCACCTCGCCTTTGCGGACCAGCGCGCCGAGCGTCGCCTCGGTATGGAGCAGGCCGCCCCGATGGGCGCGGAGGCCGAGGAACTTCCGCATGACGTGATCGACCGCTGGCGGCTTCCGCTCGCCCGCGATCATGCCGAGGCCGATCAGCGCATTGCGCACGCAGCGGGCGCCCTCGTCGATCATCGAGGCTTCGAGCCTGCCGCCCTCGCCCACCTCGAAGGTGAAGGCGGGAACGCCGGCCCGGGTCGCCTCGACGCAGAGGATGCCGTCGCTCACGTACATCCCCTCGTCGGTCTTCATGATGTAGCCGGTGGCGAATTCCCGCGCGAGCCAGAGCGCCTGCTCCGCCGCGGTGCCGAGGCGGAGGCTCGGTACGATGGCGATTGGTACGTAGCGGCCGCCGCGGGTCGGGGTGTGGATGTCGATGGCGCAAGAGCACTGACGGATGAGGCGGAAGAGCGCAGCCGCGACGATCTGCGCCAGGTTGCCGTCGGCGTCACCCGGAAAGCAGGTCCAGGCGTCGATCGGTGCCTGGTCGAGCGGCGATTTCATGAACTGCGACAGCGGAATCCGATGATCGGCGTAGAAGGAGAGCGGATGCTGCACGGGCACGCAGAGGATGCTGCCGGAAAGCCGCGCCGGATCGAGCTTGCCGAGCGCCTCGGAGAGGATCGCGACGCCGTTCACCTCGTCGCCATGAATGGCGGCGCCCAGATAGAGCCGCGGCCCAGGCTTCGTGCCGTTGATGACGAGCACGGGCAGGCTCACCCTCGAGCCGTCGGCAAGCTCGACGAGATCGAGCTCGGTCCGCGCGCGCTGCCCCGGCAGCACCGAGAGCGCGCCGATCTCGATCGGGGCCACAGGCAGGGAGCGGATCGCGGCGCTCATCGCTGCCCTCCTTGCCGGTCGTAGCCCGCCAGCAGCTTGTCGACGATGCCGGTGGCGGCGTCCCAGTCATAGGTGCGGAAGGCATGCGCGGTGGTGAAGTGACGGGCGCCGTTGTAGAACATCTCGTACTGCGTATGCCTGGATGCGAATTCCGAGCCGATGGCGTCCCAGGCAAGCTTGAACAGCTTGACGCGGCCTTCCGGGTCGGTGCGCGGCGAGAGCTGGGTCTTGGCGATGACGGCGGCGATCTCGGGATTGTCGAAATCCTCCACCGAGGAGGGCAGCATGATGACGCCGCCGCCGGCAAGATCGCGGACGGCGGTCACGATCTCGGGATAGAGCTGCTGCGCCATGACGACGGAGCTGTAGAGGAGGCCGCGGTCGGGCAGGAAGTAGGGACCGTAGGCGCTGCCCTTCGCCTCCATGGCGTAGACGCCGGCCTCGATCACGCCGGCCTTGGCGGTGAGCGTACCCAGGCTCTCGCGCACCTGCGGGAAATCCACCGTGCCGATGGTCTCGGTGATCCGGCGCGCGACGCCGACCAGGAAGCGCAGCTTCACCATGAGGCGGATCTGCGCCTGGTAGTTCTGGTAGGAGTGCGCCGGCGTCTCGTGGAACTGGGCGAAGGACATGGCGGGGTTGCGGTGCACGAAGACCCGCTCCCAGGGCACCTTCACTTCGTCGAAATAGACGATGGCGTCGTTCTCGTCGAAGACCGCCGAGAGCGGATAGTCGAAGCGCGACACGCCCTGCTCGTAGGATTTGCGCGAAAGCAGCTTCAGCCCGCGGGCGCCGATGGGGATCGCCGCGGTGAAGGCGTATTTGGTCTCGCCGTCCCGCATCGGGCGCAGCGAGGCGACCAGGATCTCGTTGGCGAAGACAGCAGAGGTGCCCAGCATCTTCGCGCCCTTGATGGTGATGCCCTCGGCATCCTCGTCGCAGATCGCGGCGGTCAGGTACTCGTCCGCCTGCTCGCCGGTGGATTTCGAGCGGTCGGCCTGGGGATCGATGATGACGTAGGCGAGGAAGAGATCGTTGTCGCGGGCATATTCGTAGTAGTCCCAGAGCGCCGTGCCGCGCCCCTTGCCGTGGCTCTCGAACAGGTCCTTCCCCATCGCCATGGCGGAGATGCAGGAGGCGACGTGATCGGGGGAGCGGCCCATGAAGCCGCAATGGAGCTCCGACCAGGCCGTCAGCGCCTCGCGCCGCTCGACCAGCTCCGCATAGGAGCGCGGCAGCTGCCAGGCGCGGTTGGCGCGGCGGCCGGAAGGCGTCGCGAAGGTCATGCGCTCCACCTGATCGGGCCGGGCCTGGAAATCATAGAGCGCGCCCACGGTGGCGGCGGCGTTGCGGAAGGCGGAATGGGTGGTGACGTCCTCGATGGCGCGGCCGGAGAGATAGATCCGGCGCCCGTCGCGGAGCGTGCTCAGATGCGCGTCGCCTGTCTTGATCATGGCCTCCCTCCGTCCCGCCCCATTTAATCGATTGATGACATCATTGCGGAAAGGCGACAAGGCGGTGCCGCGGCGCCGATTTTGCGCGCGGCATCGGGCGATGATAGGCTTGCGGCAGCCCCACACCGATTTATAGGCGTCCCTATGAGCGTCGAACAGCTGGGCCCGCCGCTGCCCGCCGTCCTGCAGCCGGAGGACGGCGTCTCCTTCTGGCGGCCGCTGCCCACCAACGGCTACGTCACCGTGAAGGCGAGCCCCTCCTATGGCGGGCCTGACGGCATCACCATGGGGATCCAGGTGATCCCGCCCGGCTGCTTCATCGCCGAGCACAGCCACGACCGGCAGGTGGAGATCCTCTTCTGCTTCGAGGGCGAGGGCGCGATCGAGGTCGACGGCAAGACGCATCCCTTCGTGCCCGGCACGACCGTGGTGGCGACGCCCTGGCTCAGGCACAAGATCGTCAATACCGGGAGCCGCGACCTCAAGATGACCTGGACGATGACCCCGCCCGGTCTCGAGGCCTATTTCCGCGGCATCGGCCGCGA
>DATJOK010000189.1:0-15749 GCA_035507155.1 Allostellaceae bacterium | reverse complement strand
CCGCGCTCTATCACTTCAACGACCACTGGTTCGTCGATCTCGACGCCGGCGTCGAGCGTCTGGTCGGATCGGCGGAGAACAGCCCGATCGTGCAGACCCGCTGGGGCTACGGCGCCGACGCGGTGCTCTGCTACACGTGGTGATGCCGCTGGGCGGGCGCGACCTTCTCTCCTAGAGATATTTCCTGATCGCCGCTCGCCATCTGGGCGGCGGAACAACCGTCAGGGGATTGTCGAGCAGCCGCTCGCTGATTTCCCTCATCGGACGCGCGAACTTCTCGAACGCGACGATCTGGTTGGGATAGGAAGCGCAGATTTCGTCGATGGGCTCGATCACCCTCAAATGGATGGCGTAGGCCCTGTCGCGGAGATAGCGCCGGAACCCTGAGATCCCCTCCGAGGTCGAGGCCTGCAAGAGCGCGATGTCGATGCCGATCCTGGCTGTCAGCAGCTGGAAGAACTGATCACGATAGTATTTGAGGTCTGCCTCGAAATCGTTCCAGGCAACGGTCTTCCGATCGAGGTCGAGGCCGCGACCGGATATCCGCGCGACCCAGGCGTTCCATTCCTTCTGAAACAGCTCGTCGGCGACGAACCACTTGATTCCCGCGATCTCCAGTTCTCCGGCCGTCAGCGGCGGCAGCTTCTGAAGGCCAGCCATTGGATATTTTTCGGCCAAGTGCAGGAGCGAGAGCTTGGCATAGGGACGTATCTGGTCCCAACTATCGCGTATCGTCGTCGTCAGATAGGCGAGCGCCGCGCCCAGCTGCCCCGTCCTGACCAAGTAGCGTGCGACCTCCGCCAGCGGAGCGTCCGAGCCGAGTTCGGGTCGGATCTTCGCCAGCAGATCATCGGGAATGAAATAGCTGGCCCTCGCCAATCGCACCTCGGCGTGAGCACCCGGCAGGAAATATTGTGCGTCAAACATCACCCCGATGATCGCGATGTACGCCCGCGACAAGGCGGCATCCCGCGCGGCTCCGGAAGCAACGGAGACGTTGGCGGAAGCGCTTCCGGCATCAGCCGCTGAAGATTGCAGGATCGGCGGTGGAACCGGCTTGGCGTACTGCGTCTTCAGGAACTCGAACAGCACCTCTGCGGATGCCCGAGCGGCGAAGGGCTTGTAGCGGTCGTCCTTCGCGGGATCCGCATAGTCCATGACCCCTTTCACGACGATCCACGGCGTCTTGCTGAGGCGGGCGGCGCTGCCGATGGTGGCCGCTTCCATCTCCAGACCGATCACCGTCCGCACGCCCATGGCCTTCAGGCGCTTCCAGGTAACGCCGTCCTTCACGACCGCGTTGCCGCTGGCGATCGGCCCAACCTTGATGGCGAAGGGAAGTTTTTCCGGCGGCTCGATGTCGTGGATAAGGCTGAATTCGACGCTGTCGCGGCCCTTCTTGGTCAGCTTGAGGTCGCGTCCGCTTCGACGCACTAGGCCTTCGGAGGCGAGCGCGCGCACGCAGTCGTTCCACGCGCCGAGCGGGAAGTGCCGCTGGCGACCGGGATTCTTCATTGGATCGCTACCGGCATAGAGGCAGCGCAGCAGCCAGAATCGCGCATCTCGCGCGGAGGGAGCGCCATAGCTCGGGAATTGCTGCGGTGAGAGGCCCTGAAACACCCTCAGCCAGGCATCATCGAAGAGCGGCGTCTGCCGATGATCCGGCTCGAACTGGCCGGCATTTCGCTTCCCCTCGTCATAGGCATAGGTCATCTCGGCGACGATGACATCGCCCAGCGACACATCGGAAGGATTGCCGGCACAGACGCCGCACATGGCGAGACAGCGGGGGTGCAAGCGCTCCAGCAGCGACGCGGCGACGAAGCCGGTAGGCGTGCCTCCCATTCTCGTAGGACGGGCCAGGCCCACGCTCATCGAGGTGCTATCGCCGGTCACGTAGTTCCCGAGGGCGTAGGGAGCTGGGGTCTGTGTGTCCTTTTCTTCCCAGGAGGAGACGCCCGAGGCAGCGGCGGCCTTCTTCGTCGCCACCTGACGGGCCGCTTCGTATTCCATAGGGAGGGCCGTGATGACGAGCACGTCCAATCCACTCATCCGCGCCTCCTTTCCCCAGCAGTCCGGATGATTGGATGATCAGAGCGGATCGTCAATCGTCGGCCTTCCCGCAGAAGCCGGCGCGCGGCAATCCTGTTGACAGGGCATCCTGTATAATGGAATTTATATCCACCATGCTGGACGGCCCGTCGCTCGACCTCAACCACCGCATTGCCGCCCGCGTGCGCGAGCTGCGCGCCTCCTGCGGCCTCAGCCTCGACGCGCTGGCGGAGCGGAGCGGCGTCAGCCGTTCGATGATCTCGCTGATCGAGCGCGGCGAGAGCAGTCCGACCGCGGCGCTGCTGGAGCGTCTGGCGATCGGGCTCGGCGTGCCGCTCGCCAGCCTCTTCGACGCCCCGCCGGGGGATGGCGCCGGGCCGGTGGCGCGCCGCGCCGACCAGCCGCAGTGGCGCGATCCCGGCTCGGGCTATGTCAGGCGCAACGTTTCGCCGGGCCGCTTCCCGTCTCCGATCCAGATCGTGGAGGTGGCGTTCCCGGCCGGCGCGCGGGTCGCATTCGACACTGGCGCCCGGGACGTTCGCGTCCACCAGCAGGTCTGGGTGCTGGCGGGCACGATCGAGGTCACCGTCGGCGGGGATTGCCGCCGGCTCGAGACCGGCGACTGCTTTGCCTTCCTGCTCGATCGGCCGACCGCCTTCCGCAATCCCACGCGCAAGCCCGCGCGCTATGCCGTCGTGATCGTCAGCGAGCCGGGGCTCACGCGATGAGCGGCCGAGGCGTTCCGCCCTGCACGGTTCGCCGCCTGACCACCGTGGGCGAGGCCGAGCTGCACGCCCTCGCCCAGGTGCTGGTCGACTGCGTCGAGGGAGGCGCCTCCGTCGGCTTCATGCACCCGCTGACGCTCGCGAGGGCGGAGGCGTTCTGGCGCCACATCGCCGGCGAGGTCGCGGTGGGCGCCCGCGCCCTGCTGATCGCCGAGGATGCCGACGGCATTCACGGCACCGTCCAGCTGGTGCTGGCGCAGCCGGAGAACCAGCCGCATCGCGCGGATGTCTCGAAGATGCTGGTGCATCGGCGCGCACGCCGGCGCGGCATCGGCGCGGCGCTCATGGGAGCCGCCGAGACGACCGCCCGCCAATGCGGCAAGTCGCTGCTGGTGCTGGATACCGCGAGCGAGGATGCGGACCGGCTCTATGCCCGGCTCGGCTGGACCCTGGTCGGCGCGGTGCCGGATTTCGCTCTCTGGCCCAAAGGCGGCTTCTGCAGCACGCGCTTCTATTACCGGAAGCTCGATTGACCCGATGGGGGCCGCGGAGGTCGCCGCTGCCCTGCTGAGCGCGCTGCTGCACGCCGGCTGGAACGCCGCCATCAAGGCAAGCGCGCGGCCCGGCCAAGCGATGGCGGCGCAGATGCTGGCGAGCGCCGTGCTGGTGCTGCCCGCGTTGCTGTGGACGGGCCCGCCGCCGCCCGCGACCTGGATCTGGATCGCCGCCTCGACGCTGATGAACCTCGTCACCGTCACCGCGTTGCTGCGGGCCTATGAGCTCGGCGGCTTCGGCGTCGTCTATCCGGTGGTGCGCGCGGTCTCCGTGCTGCTGGTGGTACCGCTTGCCGCGGCGCTTGCGGACGAGCGGCTCGGTGACGCGGCGATCGCCGGCGTCGGGATGATCGCGCTCTCGCTTGGGCTCCTCGCCCACGGCGCCCGGCGCGACCGCGCCTTCACTCTCGGCGCGCTCGCCTGGACCGGCGCCGCGGGCCTTTCGACCGCGACCTATGTCATCTGCGACGCGCATGGCGTTCGCCTTGCGGGATCGCCCTGGGCCTATGGCTTCGCGGTCTCGGTGACGAACGCCGTCGCGATGTATGCGCGCCACCACCGGGCCGGGACACCCTGGCGGCTCATGCGGACGAATGCGGCGCTCGCCGGGGCGGCGGCTGTCGCCTCGGTTGCGTCCTATCTGCTCATTCTCTGGGTCTGGACGCGGGCCCCGATCGCGCCCGCCTCGGCGCTCAGGGATACGAGCGCGGTGTTCGCGCTCCTGATCGCGATCGCCTGGCTCAGGGAGCCGTTCACGCTCTCGCGCATGCTGGCGGTCCTGCTGGCCGCCGCGGCGGTCCCCCTTCTGCGGCTCGCCTGAGCGGCCTCCGGGAGCCGGTCTCAGTCGTCCCGGTGCGTGCGCTCCATGCGCTCGTGGCGCTCCTGCGCCTCGAGGCTCAGGGTGGCGATCGGCCGGGCCTCCAGCCGCCGGAGACTGATCGGCTCGTCGGTCTCCTCGCAGTAGCCGTAGGTGCCGTCTTCGATCCGCATCAGCGCCGCGTCGATCTTGGTGATGAGCTTGCGCTCGCGATCCCTTGTCCTGAGCTCGAGCGCACGCTCGGTCTCCAGCGAAGCCCGGTCGGTGATGTCGGGTTCCGCCAGGCTCTCTTCCTTGAGGTGCTGCAGGGTCTCGGTCGATTCCGCCAGCAGCTCGCCCCGCCAGCGCAGCAGCTTCTGGCGGAAGTATTCCAGCTGCAACGCGTTCATGAACTCTTCGTTTTCCGAGGGGCGGTAGTCGGGCGGAAGCATGGGCCGCATTACCTACTCCGTGAAACTCCAAGGTTCTCGAAGCGCGCGGAGTATAGGGAGGCGGCCCGGCCGGAGCAAGCGTGAGAAACGCGGCCCAGCCCTTTGAAACTGCTGCCTATTTGAAATGCACTCAGGGAGCCGGCGTGAGCTTGGCCAGCTCCACCTGGGCGCGCAGATCGATCTCGTCGAGCACCTCGATCAGGCGGGGATCGTCGAGGCTGCCGCGCGCGCTGCTGACGACTCGCTGCAGCTCGGCGATCTGGCTCATCGGCAGGCGTCCGCTCAGCAGCGCCAGACGCAGCTCGTCCAGCTTGTCGAGCAGGGTGCCGGCGCGCTTGACGGCGCGACGGCGCTCGGCGAGCGCGTCGGGCATCTCCTGAAGGGCGAAGAGGCCATCGACCGGCGACATCGGCCGCGCGGCTGCCGGCGCCGAGGCCGGCTGCTCCTCGCCGATCCCGGCGGAGAACTCGACGCCTGAATCGGATCCGGACTTGACGTCGCGGCGGCGCGACGCGGGCACTGTCGGCGGCTTCGATTCGATGCGCATGGGGCTCGGAAGCGTCCTCGCTGGCTGGCCGGCAGCATGGCGCGGCAGGGTTAAGCAGTGCTTAAGACCTCGCCGCCCGCGCCGGCCCGACGTGCCGCCACCGCCGCCGCGGCGCCGCTGGGCTCGCGGCCCCCAGGACCGCCCGGCAGAGTCTGCCGCCGGTCCGGCAGGCTTTGCCGGGAAGCGGCGCTCCAGCCCTCGGCAAAAGCAAGCAAGTTGCTGATTTAGCTCGGCTATCGGATATGGCACGACACTCGCATGAAGCTTGGCGACAGCAGCAGGACCGCGATTCCAATTATGACCCGCCTTGCCCGCCCGATCGTCCGTCTCGCCATCGCCTTCCTGGCGGCGGTGCTTGCCGTCCCCGCCGCGCAGGCGTCGTCGCGCATCAAGGACATCGCCGATTTTGAGGGCGTGCGCGACAACCTGCTGGTCGGCTATGGGCTGGTGGTCGGCCTCAACGGCACCGGCGACAGCCTCAACAACGCGATCTTCACCCGCGAGAGCCTGATCGGCATGCTGGAGCGCCTCGGCGTCAACGCCCGCGACAGCAAGCTCACCACCAAGAACACCGCCGCCGTCATGGTGACGGCGACGCTCCCGCCCTTCGCGCGCCAGGGCTCGCATATCGACGTCTCGGTCTCGGCGCTGGGCGATGCCAAGAGCCTCCTCGGCGGAACCCTGCTGGTGACGCCGATGCTGGGCGCCGACGGCGAGGTCTATGCAGTGGCCCAGGGCAGCGTCGCCAGCGGCGGCTTCGTCGCCAAGGGCGCGGCGCAGTCCGTCACCAAGGGCGTGCCGACCTCGGGCCGCATTTCGGCCGGCGCCATCGTCGAGCGCGAAGTGGGCTTCGAGCTCTCCAAGCTGCACACGGTCAATCTCACGCTCCACAATCCTGACTTCACTACCGCGCGGCGGGTGGCGCAGGCGATCAACGGCTATCTCTCGACCCCGGCGGCGCGCGAGCTCGATCCATCCACGGTCGCGCTCACCATGCCGGCGAGCTTCAAGGGCGATGTGGTCTCCCTCCTCACCGACATCGAGCAGCTCCGCGTCGAGCCCGACCAGCCCGCCCGCGTGGTCATCGACGAGCAGAACGGCGTCATCGTCATGGGCGAGAACGTCCGCATCAGCACGGTGGCGATCGCCCAGGGCAGTCTCACCGTCCGCGTCACCGAGACCCCGCAGGTCTCGCAGCCCAATCCCTTCGCGCCCGCCGGCACTGCGGCGACGCCCACCAACCCCACCACCGGCCAGCCGGTGGCGCCGGGCCAGGGCGGCGTGCAGTTCGCGCCGAACGGCGGCGGCCAGACCGTGGTGGTGCCACGCACCAACGTCCAGGTCGACGAGCAGTCGGAGCGCCGCATGGCGGTGTTGCCGGCCGGCGTCACGCTCCAGGAGCTCGTCAACAGCCTCAACGCGCTCGGTGTCGGCCCGCGCGACATGATCAGCATCCTGCAGGCGATCAAGACTGCGGGCGCGCTGCAGGCCGAAATCGAGCTGATGTAATGGACGCCAGCAAGCCCATCATCCCGCCGCTGCCGTCGACGCAGGCGCCGACCACCTCGGCGACGCAGGCGGCGGCGAGCGCGACCGATGTGGCCGCCGCGCACAAGACCGCCGAGGATTTCGAGGCGTTCTTCCTGTCGCAGGCGATGGACAGCATGTTCGCCGGCATCAACGGCGATCCCGTCACCGGCGGCGGCCAGTCCGAGACCGTCTACCGCTCGCTGCTGCTGCAGCAATACGCCAAGGTCGCCGCGAAGAGCGGCGGGATCGGCATCGCCGACGCCGTGCAGCGCGAGATCCTGCGTATTCAGGAGGCCCAGAAGAAATGAGTGCGTCCAGCCTCGCCGTGAGCGTTCCGCGCCAGCAGCCGCCCTCTTCGGCTCCGGAGCTCATCGATCTCTCGAGCCGGCTCGCCGACCTGCTCGAGCGCGAGACGGCGGCTCTCCTGGCGATGAAGCTCCAGGAGGCCGATGCCTTCGCCGAGGAGAAGATGCGGCTGACCCGCCGCTATCGCGCCACCATCGAGGAGCTGCGCGCTGGCCGCACCACGCTTCGCGAGACTGCCGCGCCGCTCCGCGCCGAGCTGGTCATGGTCGCGACGCGCCTCACCGATGCCGCGCGCGAGAACGAGCGCGCGCTGCGCGCCGGCCGCGCCGCCGTCCAGAGCGTGATCGCCGCTATCGCCGAGGCGGTCCGGGCCAACGATCGCAGCACCCAACCCTACCGGCCGCCGCGCCAGCCCGCCGCCAAGCCGCGCGTCATCGCCGGTCTCGCGGTCGACCGCAGTCTCTGAACGGGAGATCGAGCCATGAATCTCGCCGGCGCACTCTCGAACGCGATGAGCGGCCTGCAGGCCGCCCAATCCAACATCCAGCTGATCTCGTCGAACATCTCGAACGCCCAGACGCCGGGCTATTCGCTCGAGACGGTGACGATGACGCCGAAGCTGCTGAACGGCGCCGGCTCGGGCGTGCAGCTCGGCCTGGCGCAGCGGCAGATCAACCAGACCCTGGCGACCAATGCCCGCAACCAGGACACCGCGGCGAACGGCGCGAGCGTCGCCAACACCTATTTCCAGGAGATCCAGAACCTCTTCGGCCAGGTGAACGACGGCAGCTCGCTCAGCGACACCTACGGCAATTTTACCTCCGCGCTGCAGACGCTCAGCACCACGCCCGACGACCAGATCTCGCAGCAGAACGTCGTAGCGACCGCCGGCAACCTGGCGAGCCAGCTCAACAGCCTGTCCTCCGGTATCCAGACCATCCGCGCCAGCGCCGACGGCGACATCTCGAACGACGTCTCCGCCGTCAACACGGCGCTGCAGCAGATCGCCAACTACAACCAGCAGATCACCCACGAGCGCGCCGCCGGCGAGCCGACAGCGGCGCTGGAGGACCAGCGCGATCAGGCGCTCGACCAGATCTCCAAGCTGATGGGCGTCAACGCCCTCGTGCGCTCGAACGACACCATGGTCGTCTTCACCAGCACGGGCCAGGTGCTGGTGGACGGAACCAGCGCGCAGCAGCTCAGCTATACGCAATCCGGCGCGGTCACTGCCCAGACGCCGCTCTCCAAGGTAACCCTCAACGGAACCGACATCACCGGCGACATCACCACCGGAGCGATCGGGAACCTCCTCAATCTCCGCGACACGCAGCTGCCTAACCTGACGGCGGAGCTCAATCAGTTCTCGGTCAATCTCTACAATTCGGCGCAGGTGACGAGCTCAACGCAGCTGGTGACCGTGGGCGGCACGCCGCCCGCCGCCGGCGACACCTTCTCCGTCTCGATCAACGGCGGCGCGGCGGTCACCACCGCCGCACTGCCCGCCAATCCCACCATCAGCGACGTGGTGAACGCCATCAACACCGCGATCGGCGCCGGCACGGTGACGGCAAGCGTCAATGGCAACAACATCGTCTTCACCGATACGGCGGGCAGCAATCTCAACGTCAGCGTCACCGCCACCGTCGGCGGCGAGACCTTCACTGGCTCCACCCCCAACCTGCCGTTCCACCTCTTCAGCGGCGTCAATCCGGCGGGGCCAGCCCCGCAGGACAACGCCGCCACCATCGCCGTCAATCCGACCGTGGCGGCCACTCCGAGCCTCCTCGACGGCACCAGCGGCAACCCGGATCCGAGCATCTCGCAGACGCTCTCGAACGCCATCACCGCCGTCCAGAGCTTTGCCGCCGCGGGAAATTTGGGCACCGCTACCAACACGACGCTCAGCGACTACTCGTCGCAGATCATCGGCCAAGTGGCCAGCGCCACCTCCTCGGCGTCCGACAACTCGACCTTCCAGAGCACGCTGCAGCAGCAGCTGGCAGCGCGCGCCGCCGATGTGAGCGGCGTCAACATCGACCAGGAGATGGCGCAGCTCACCGTCTTCCAGAACATGTATCAGGCCTCCGCCCAGGTGCTCTCGGCGGTGCAGAGCATGCTCGACACGCTCATCAAGATGTGACGAGGAGGGGCATTCCCATGAGCACGATCGGCACTCTCGTCAACGCCAACGCGACGCTGCAGACGATCAAGCAGCTGCAGGATCTCGCCAACAAATACCAGACGCAGGTCAATACCGGCCTCGTCAGCCAGGACTATTCCGGGCTCAATGGCCAGGCGGGCCAGCTCACCAACCTGCAGAGCTCGGTGGCGCAGCGCCAGAGCTTCCTCAACACCATCACGACGGTGCAGCAGCGGATTACCGAGTACACGACCGTCGTCTCCAGCGTCGAGACGGTGGTGCAGCAATTCGCGGAGAATCTTCCCAACGGCGCCTACGGCACCGTACCCGACGACATACAGTCGCAGGCGAAGCAGATCCTGACGGAGATCAGCGACCTCCTGAACAGCCAGGACGGCAATCGCTACATCTTCGCCGGCAGCAATATCAACACGCCGCCGGTGGATACGACCGGTCTGCCCAATCCCGGCACGCTCACGACCAGCGTCTCCGGCCCGCCGCCAAACGGCTATTACACCGGCGACGACAACCTCGCCCAGGCGAAGGTGGACACGGCGACCACCATCCAGTACGGCGTCAGCGCGGACAACCCCGCCTTCGAGAACGCGATCCGCGCGCTCAACTTCCTCGCCAATCTGCCGGCGGGCTCGCCAAGTCAGTCGAATCCCACCGACGTCGCCAACGTGACCGCCGCGACCACGCTCGTCGGCCAGAGCATCACCGAATTGCAGGCGATCACGGGCAAGCTCTCCTTCCAGTCGGCGCAGCTCAACAATCTCCAGACCGCGCACACCAACGCGCTCAATCTGACCCAAACCAGCATTCAGAACATCGAGACCGTCGACCCCGCCACCGCGATCACCAAGCTGAACCAGGCCGAGACGAACCTGCAGGCGTCCTACAGCACGATCAGCGCGCTGTCGAACCTCAGCCTGACGAATTACCTCAAGTTTTGACGGGGTTTGACGGGGTGGCGAAACGCTAAATTAACCAGCCCCCGCACACACTGTAGCCGGCGCCTGCCGCCGGGTCGTCCCCTTCAGCATCCGTTCGAGGCCCGTCCATGCCATTGAGTCCCTCCGTCTCCCTCCTCGACCGTCGCCCCGCCAAGCCGCGTCCCGGCGGGCGGAACGGTGCCGACGGCGTGCAAAGCTTCTCGAGCGGATTGCAGGAGGCGTTCCGGGAATTCGACGACGCCTCCATCCTGATCACCGGCGGTACCGGCTCCTTCGGGCGCCGCTTCATCGAGACGATGCTCCGGCACGGCCGCGCGCGCCGGCTGATCGTGTTCTCGCGAGACGAGTTCAAGCAGTACGAGATGCAGCAGCAGCTCTCCGGCCTTCCCGGCGAGACGCTGCGCTTCTTCATCGGCGATGTTCGCGACAGCGAGCGCCTGGAGATGGCGACCCGCGAGGTCGACTTCATCGTGCATGCCGCGGCGCTGAAGCATGTGCCGGCGGCGGAATACAATCCCTTCGAGTGCATCCGCACCAACGTCTCGGGCGCGGAGAATGTCGTGCGCGCGGCGCTGCGCAACGGTGTCCGGAAAGTGCTGGCGCTCTCCACCGACAAGGCGGCGAATCCGATCAATCTCTATGGCGCGAGCAAGCTCGCCTCCGACAAGATCTTCATCTCCGCGAACAACCTCAGCGGCTCCGTCGGCACCCGCTTCGCCGTGGTGCGCTACGGCAACGTGGTGGGCTCGCGCGGCAGCGTCATTCCGCTGTTCCGCAAGCTGGTCGCCGAGGGCGCCGACCACCTGCCGATCACCGACGAGCGGATGACCCGCTTCTGGATCACGCTGCAGCAGGGCGTGCATTTCGTGCTGACCTCGATGCGCATGATGCAGGGCGGCGAGATCTTCGTGCCCAAGATCCCGAGCATGCGCATGACCGACCTCGCGCGCTCGATGGCGCCCAACCTGCCGACCCGCGTGGTGGGCATCCGGCCGGGCGAGAAGCTGCACGAGGTGATGATCACCGAGGACGACAGCCGCCTGACCCTCGAGCTTGCCGACCGCTACGTCATCGAGCCCGCCTTCCGCTGGTGGCAGCGCGACCCCTATCTCCTCTCCGGCGCCGGCACGGTGC
The DNA here is from genome assembly GCA_035507155.1 of Allostellaceae bacterium. Taxonomy (GTDB): domain Bacteria; phylum Pseudomonadota; class Alphaproteobacteria; order ATCC43930; family CGMCC-115725; genus DASZHJ01. Next base: position 4,554 of record DATJOK010000189.1, on the reverse strand, counting down.
CGGAGGGCTTCCGCTTCGCCAGCGACACCAACGACGACTGGCTCGATGAGGCCGGCCTCAAGCGGCTTCTCGAGGACCCTGCCCTATGAGCTCGGCGCCGCAGCCGATCCTCCCCTACGGCCGCCACGCCATCGACGAGGACGACCTTGCGGCGGTGCGGGCGGTGCTCTGCGGCGACTGGCTCACCACCGGCCCCGCGGTCCGCATGTTCGAGGGCGCGCTCGCCGAGCGGGTCGGCGCCGGCCATGCGGTAAGCTGCAACAGCGCCACCGCCGGCCTCCACCTCGCCTGTCTCGCCCTCGATCTCGGGCCCGGCGACGCCGCGATCGTTCCGGCGATCACCTTCGTCGCCACCGCCAACGCCGCGCGGCTGGTCGGCGCCGAGATCGTCTTCACCGACGTCAACCCCGATACCGGCCTCATGGAGGCGGCGCATCTCGCCGCGGCGATCGCCGAGGCCGAGCGCCGCAGCCTCAGGCCCCGCGTCGTTCTCCCGGTGCATCTCGCCGGGCAATGCTGCGACATGGCCGCGATCGCCGAGGTCGCCCGCGCCCGTGGCCTCGCCATCGTCGAGGACGCCTGTCATGCCATCGGCACCGTCGAGCTGAAGCCGAACGGCACCCGGATCCCGGTGGGATCCTGCGCCCACAGCGACATGGCGATCTTCTCCTTCCATCCGGTGAAGACCATCGCCGCCGGCGAGGGCGGCGCGGTCACCACCCAGAGCGATGCGCTCGCCGAGCGGCTCCGGCGGCTCCGCAGCCACGGCATCGTGCGCGACGAGACCCAGTTCGAGGACCGTGTCGAGGCTTTCGAGCAGGCGGTGGTCAATCCCTGGTACTATGAGATGGTGGAGCTCGGGCTCAACTATCGCCTGAGCGACATCAACTGCGCCCTGGGCCTGAGCCAGCTCAAGAAGCTCGATCAGTTCGTCGCCGCGCGCCGAGCGCTTGCCGCGCAGTACGACGCCCGGCTTGCCGGCCTCGCGCCCCTGCTGCGCCGCGCGGCTCAGCGTCCCGACACGCTGCCCGGCTGGCATCTCTACACCGTGCTGATCGAGTTCGACGCCGCCGGCATCACCCGCGGCGCGCTGATGCGGGACCTCGAGAGCGAGGGCATCCGCACCCAGGTGCATTACATCCCAGTTCCGCGCCAGCCCTACTACCGCCGGCGCTATGGCGACGCGACGCTTCCCGGCGCCGATGCCTATTACCGCCGCACCCTGTCGCTGCCGCTCTATGTCGGCCTCGCCGCCACCGACGTCGAGCGCGTGGCAGCGGCCCTCGAGCGGCGGCTCTCCGGCCGCTCCGCCATGGTGCGCCGCCACGCGTCATGACCACCGCCTGCATCGTCCAGGCGCGGGTCACCTCCACCCGATTGCCCGCCAAGGTCCTGAAGGATCTGGCGGGAGAGCCGGTCCTCGGCCACGTGCTCAGGCGCTGCGCGGCGATCCCCGGCGTCGACCGCGTGGTCTGCGCCACCGTCGACGGCATCGAGAGCGCGCCCATCGCAGAGATCGCCAGGCACTACGACGCCATGCTGTTCCGCGGCTCCGAGACCGATGTGCTGGCGCGCTATGCCGGCGCGGCGCGCGCCGTCAACGCCGATATCGTCATGCGCGTCACCAGCGACTGCCCGCTGATCGATCCCGAGCTTTGCGGCGCGGTGCTGCGTCGGCGCGCGGAGGAGAAGGCGGATTACGCCGCCAACAACCTGGTGCACGGATTTCCCCATGGCCTCGACTGCGAGGCCTTCACGCGGGAGGCGCTCGAGGCCGCGGCGGCGTCGGCCGCACAGCCCGGCGAGCGCGAGCACGTGACGCCCTGGATCCGCAACCACCCCGGCCTTCGCAAGGCCTCGGTCGAGGGTCCCGGCGGCGCGCTCGCGACGTGGCGCTGGACCCTGGACTATTCTGAGGATCTCGACTTCTTCCGCGCGCTCTTTCGCTATCTGCCGGCGCCGCCGGCGATGCCCTCCTGGCGCGAGGTGGTCGCGGTAATCGAGCGCCACCCCGAGCTCGGCGAGATCAATTCGATGAGGCGGCAGCGATGAGCGCGCCGCTCGCGGTCTTGCGCGCCGATGCGAGCCGGGCGATCGGCACCGGCCATGTGGTGCGCTCGCTGGCGCTGGCGGAATGCCTGCGGGCGGCCGGCTGGCGGACCCTCCTCGCCCAGAGCGGCGACAGTCTTGCCGCCAGCCCGTCCCCGATCGAGCGCCACCAGCGAATCACGCTCGCCGCCGCGGACCCGGTGGCGGAGGCGGACGAGCTCCGCCGTCGCGTCGGCGCCTGCGATCTGCTGGTCGTCGATCACTATGGCCGCGACCGCCGCTTCGAGGCGGCCTGCCGGCGCTGGGCACGGCAGATCCTCGTCCTCGACGACCTCGCCGACCGGCCGCATGACTGTGCCGCCCTGCTGGACGCCGCCCGCGAGCCCGGCAGCACCGACTATCGCGGCCTGGTGCCGGTGGATTGCGCGCTGCTGCTCGGCCCGGACTACGCCCCGCTGCGCGGCCAGTTCCTGGCGGCGCGGCAGCGCGCCGCCGCGCGGCGGCTGGCGGCGGGCGAGCCGCGGCGCATCGTCATCTCGATCGGCGGCATCGACGCCGCGGACCTCACCAGCCGCGCGCTCTCGGCGGTGCTGCAGGTGGCGTCCGAGGCGGAGGTGGATGTCGTCCTCGGCCGCGCGGCGCCGCATCTCGAGACGGTGCGAACCCTGGCGGAAAGCGACGCCCTGCAGGTCCGCCTGCACAGCGACGTCGAAGACATGGCCGCGCTGCTGACCGAGGCGGATATCGGCGTGGGCGCTGCCGGCAGCAGCAGCTGGGAGCGCTGCTGCCTCGGCCTCCCCGCGATCGCGCTGCCGGTGGTCGACAACCAGGCGCCGACGGCCGCGCTTCTGCAGCAGCGCGGCGCCGCTCTCGTAGTGCCGGAAGGCGCCGGCGCGACCACCACCGACATCGCCCAGGCGCTCGAGCGGCTTCTCGCCGACGAGCCGCTGCGGCGCTCGCTCTCGAGCCAGGCGATGGCGCTCTGCGACGGCCGCGGCGGCTGGCGGGTGCAGCTGGCGCTGCTGGCGCCGGAGCGAGCGCATGACGGCCGCCCCGTGCGCCTTCGGCTCGCGGAACGCAGCGACACCGATCGCATGCTCGCCTGGCAGTCGATGCCCGAGGTGCGCCGCTTTGCGCGCTGCCCGGAGCTGCCGAGCCGGGCGGAGCATGTGGCCTGGATGGAAGCCTCGCTCGCCCGGCCGGAGCGCATCCTCACGCTCATTCTCCATGACGGCGAGCCGGCGGGCGTGCTCCGCTTCGACCGGCTCGACACGACGCCGATCTACGAGATCTCGATCCTGCTCAATCCCGGCCGACACGGTTTCGGCATCGCCGCCGCCGCGCTCCGCCTGGGACAGCGCCTGTTCCGGGGCGCCATCCTCCACGCCGAGGTCGATCCCGCCAATGCGGCATCGCGGCGCCTCTTCCAGCGCGCCGGCTTCCAGCCGATCGATACCCGCCGCTTCGACTGGGTCGGCGATCAGGGGCCCGTGGACCAGAATGCTGAGCCAGCTGCCGTTGAGGTGATCCAATGAGCCCCGCTTTCGCCATCGCCGGCCGCCGGATCGGCGGCGAGGAGCCGCCCTATATGATCGCCGAGCTCTCGGCCAATCATAACGGCGACATCAAGCGCGCCTTCGCGATCATGGACGCGGCCAAGGCCGCCGGCGCCGACGCGATCAAGCTGCAGACCTACACGCCCGACACCATCACGATCGACCACGACGGCCCCGGATTCCGCCTCGAGGACGGGCCCTGGCGCGGGCGTACGCTGCACCAGCTCTACCAGGAAGCGCACATGCCCTGGGAGTGGCACGAGCCGCTGTTCGCCTATGGGCGCAAACTCGGCCTCGCGGTCTTCAGCAGCGTCTTCGACGAGACCTCGATCGAGCTTCTGGAGAGGCTCGGCACCCCCGCCTACAAGATCGCCTCCTTCGAGGCGATCGACCTGCCGCTGATCGAGCGCGCCGCATCTACCGGCAAGCCTCTGATCATCTCCACCGGCATGGCCAATCTCGGCGAGATCGGCGAGGCGGTGGCGGCGGCCCGGCGTGGCGGCTGCAAGAACCTCGCCCTGCTCTATTGCGTCAGCGGCTACCCGACGCCGGCGGCAGACGCCAATCTTCACACCATCCCGCATCTGGCAGCGGCCTTCGGCACGGTGGTGGGGCTCTCGGACCACACGCTCGGCACCGGCGTCGCAGTGGCGGCGGTGGCGCTCGGCGCCGCCATCGTCGAGAAGCATGTGACCATCCGGCGCGCCGATGGCGGGCCCGACAGCGGCTTCTCCCTCGAGCCCGACGAGCTCAAGATCCTCTGCAGTGCCTGCCGGGACGCCCAGGCCGCGCTCGGCGCGGTGCGCTATGGCGGCAAGTCGAGCGAGGCCGGAAACGTGCACCTCCGCCGCTCGATCTATGCGGTGGCCGACATTGCCGCCGGGGAGACGCTCACCGCCGCCAAGGTGCGCTCGATCCGGCCGGGCCATGGCTTGGCGCCCAAGCACCT
>DATJOK010000188.1:0-6201 GCA_035507155.1 Allostellaceae bacterium | reverse complement strand
TCGCCCCAGTCGGGCCGGCTCGCCACGTTGACGCCGAGCACGTGATCCGGCGCGCCGAGGAAAGCGAAGCCCATGTCCTCCGCCGCCTGCGCGAAGTCGCGCACGGTCGCGGGATCGCCGCCGATGTCGGTCAAGGGCAATGTCACGCCGAGCTGCATGGTGCCTCCGGGTCCTGGGCAGGATGTCCCGGCGGCAGTCTAGACCCTCAGCGGCGGCGCGGAACCCCCGATCGGCGGCGGGTGGGCGCGATCGGAATGACCGGGCCGGGCGACGGCTTCGGCGCCTCGTCGAGGCTCTCCGGCTGCTTCCAGAACGGCTGCGCGGCGCGCCAGCCGAGCTCGCTCCGCGTCACGCCGATATCGCCGAGAGTGCGGTCGTCGAGGGCGGTGAGCCCGCGTACGTCGCGGCACTTCTCGAGCGCCTCCTTCCAAAGTTGCCAGAACCGCGCGGCTGCCCGGAACGGCGCGAGCAGCGCGCTCCGGCCACCCGCCTCGCGGCGCCGCGGCAGAGTGGTATCGTGCGTCCGCTCGTTGCTGAAGGTGGTCGACATGAATTGTGGTCCCCGAGAATTTTTTGTGCCGGCGTAAGCTCTCGCTTTGCCGCGCCCGCGACAAACGACTTTTCCTCGGGCGATGCATGAGAACGATGGGGACGATCCCGGCTTCGTGATGTGACGCGCGTCACATGTCGTGGCGCGCGAATCCGCCTAGGGTCGCCGGCCAATTGCGAAAGGCCCGCATGCGCCGCGATCGCCCCGCCGCCGTCTCCGCAAAGGCGAGCTCGCTCCGCCGACAGCCGCCGCTCGATTCGCTGCGCGCCTTCGAGGCGGCGGCGCGCCGGCTCAGCTTCACCGAGGCGGCGGAGGAGCTCCATGTGACGCAAGGCGCCGTCAGCCAGCGCATCAAGTCGCTGGAGCACGACCTCCACGTTCCGCTGTTCCGCCGCCTGACCCGCAGCCTCGAGCTCACGCCCTGGGGCGAGCGTCTGTTCCGCGGCATCCGTCCGGGTCTCGATCGCATCGCCAACGCGCTCGCCGAGTTCGACGTGCAGTCGGAGACCGGCGCTCTCACGGTGAGCGTGCTGCCGTCTTTCGCGCGCCTCTGGCTGATGCCGCGCCTGCCGCGCTTCCGCGCGCTCCATCCGGAGATCGACGTGCAGGTGCTGGCGGACGGACAGGCGGTCGATCTCAATCTGAGCGGCCCCGACGTCGCGATCCGCTTCGGCCACGGCAAGTATCCGGGGCTCGCGGCGACATACCTGATGCCGGACAGCGTGCAGCCGGTGGCGAGCCCGAACCTGCTCGCGCGCCATCCGGTGATCGAGACCGTCGAGGACCTGATCGCCCTGCCGCTGATCTACGACACGCCGACGGAGAGCGATCACAGCAAATCCGACTGGCGAAGCTGGCTCACCCATCTGGGCGCCGGCGCCATCGCGCTGCCGCCGGGCCTCGGATTCAACCAGGCGGATCTGGCGATCGACGCCGCTCTCCTGGGCTTGGGCGTGGCGCTGGCGCGGACCAGCCTGATCGCCGAGGAGCTGGCATCCGGCCGGCTGCTGCCGGCCTATCCCTACGCCGCGCCCACCGCCTACGCCTATTACCTGCTGTGCCGGCCCTGGTCCGCCGGGCGGCCGCGCATCGCGCGCTTCCGCGATTGGCTGCTGGGCGAGACGAACCGCCTGTGGGCGCCGATCGCCGCCGCTGACTGACCGATCCCTCTTGCTCCTGCGCGGGCCTGGCGTCACCCTCCGCTGCTCACGTCTCGCGGAGGTCAGCATGATCGCACCTGTTCTCAACTTCACCCGCGCGGAATTCGCCGAGCGTCTCGCCAAGACGCGCGCTGCCATGGCGAAGCAGGGGGTGGAGGCGCTGATCGTCAGCGATCCCTCCAACATGGCCTGGCTCACCGGCTATGACGGGTGGTCGTTCTACGTGCACCAGGCAGTGGTGGTGCCGCCCGAGGGCGAGCCGGTCTGGTACGGCCGCGGCCAGGACGCCGCCGGCGCCAAGCGCACCGCCTATCTCGCCCATGACAACATCGTGGGCTATCCCGATCACTACGTGCAGTCGACCGAGCGGCATCCGATGGATCTGCTGGCGAAGCTGATCGACGATCGCGGCTGGGGCCGGCTCCGGATCGGCGTCGAGATGGACAATTACTGGTTCTCGGCGGCGGCCTACGCCTCGTTGACGCGCAACCTGCCGAACGCCCGCTTTGCCGATGCGACCGGCCTCGTCAACTGGCAGCGGGCGGTGAAGAGCCCGACCGAGATCGGCTACATGCGCAAGGCGGCGCGGCTCGTCGAGGCGATGCACGGCCGCATCGCCGAGACGGTCGAGCCGGGCCTGCGCAAATGCGATCTCGTCGCCGAGATCTACGACGCCGGCACCCGCGGCACGGCGGAGTTCGGCGGCGACTATCCGGCGATCGTGCCGCTGCTGCCCTCGGGCGCCGATGCCGCGGCGCCGCATCTCACCTGGGACGACCGGCCGATGAAATCGGGCGAGGGCACCTTCTTCGAGATCGCCGGCTGCTACAAGCGCTACCACTGCCCGCTGTCGCGCACGGTGTTCCTCGGGAAGCCGACGCAGGCCTTCCTCGACGCCGAGAAGGCGGTGCTGGAAGGGATGGAGGCGGGGCTCGCCGCGGCGAAGCCGGGGAACCGCTGCGAGGACATCGCCAACGGCTTCTTCGCCGTCCTCAGGAAGTACGGCATCGTCAAGGACAACCGCACCGGCTATTCGATCGGCCTCTCCTATCCGCCGGACTGGGGCGAGCGCACCATGAGCCTGCGTCCCGGCGACAAGAGCGAGCTCAAGCCCAACATGACCTTCCATTTCATGACCGGGCTCTGGCTCGAGGACATGGGCTTCGAGATCACCGAGAGCATCCTCATCACCGAGAAAGGCGCCGAGTGCCTGGCGAGCGTGCCGCGGAAGCTGGTGGTCAAGGGGTGAGCGAGCCGACCCTCACCCTGGGCGCGGCGGCCGATCCCGCCGACGCCGAAGCGATCCAGGCCGGGCTCGCGCGCTTCAACGCCGAGACCGCGGGATATGTGGATGCCAAGCCGCTGACGGTGGTGGCGCGCGATCCCCTGAGCGGCGCGGTGGTGGGCGGCATCCTCGGCCGCACCTCCTTCGGCCTTCTCTTCGTCGACACGATCCACCTCGACCGGCGGCTGCGCGGCGCCGGCATCGGCAGCCGCATGCTGGCGATGGCGGAGGAGGAGGCGCGCCGCCGCGGCTGCCGGCGCGCCGTCCTCTACACCATCAGCTTCCAGGCGCCGGGCTTCTACGCGCGGAACGGCTGGCGCACTTTCGGCGAGATCCCCTGCGAGCCGCCCGGCACCAGCCGCGTCTTCATGACGAAGGAGCTCTGAGCGGTCACCGACCGAGCAGGCGCGCGACCCTCGAGAACAGCAGGTGAAGCCAGCGGCCGGTGATCTCGGCGCCGACGTCGCCGTCATGCACCGGCCAGGTCAGCACCGGACCGGGGGGCGGCGGCATGGGCGTGTTGGGATCGACGGTGAAGGGATCCTTCTGCAGCGTGCCCTGGCGGAACTCGACGAGCTCATAGGCATAGGCGAGGTCGGGCGGCGCCTCGGTGCTGGTCCAGTAGATCGCGAAGGTGTCGAAGTTCGTCGCTTGCGGCAGGCGGTCGGGGTCGGGGTAGCCCTGCGCCACGGTGAAGAAATGGCCGAGCTCGCCGACGAAGCAGTTGGTGCCGACATAAGGGCCGCTGCCGTCGTGATTGAGCGCCGAGGGCAGGCGCCAGCCGCGAATGCCGTAATAGGCGAGGCCGCCCACCCACGCCGTGGCGGCGTCCCAGGTGAGCTGGCCGTCCGGCGAGCGGCCGGCGGTCATCGCGTAGTTCGCGTCCTTGAGCCAGGTGAGGTTGCGATCGGGCTCGTAGATGAGCCCGAAGCCGCGATCGATCAGCGGCGGGGGCGGCAGGCGAAACCGCGCGAGGATGTCCGAAAGTCGGAACATGGCTCGATCCTAAATCGGGCGCCCGAGCGGGGGTGTGATGCCGCTCACCGGAAGCGCTCGATCATGAAGTCGATGAAGGCGCGCACCTTGGGCGTGAGGTGGCGCGTCTGCGGATAGACCAGCGAGATCGGCTCGGGCGGCGGGCGCAGCCGCTCCAGCACCGGCTCGAGCTCGCCGGCGGCGATCGGCGCATCGGAGTAGTAGTCGTGCATCTGCGCGAGGCCGTAGCCGGCGATGGCGGCGGTGCAGATCGCCGAGCCGTCGCTGAAAGTCATCCGTGTCGCCGGCGCCAGCGCGATGTCCTCGCCGCCGCGCCGGAACCGCCAGTCGCGCGGCCGTGTCTCCCGCTGCGCCAGCACCAGGCAGGGGTGGCGCTGCAGGTCCTCGATGCTGCGCGGCCGCCCGGCGCGGGCGAGATAGGCGGGCGCGCCCACGACATGGAAGCGCGTCTCGGTGAGGCGGCGGGCGATCAGCGTCGAATCCCTGAGCGCGCCGAAGCGCACGGCGATGTCGATGCCCTCCTCCACCAGGTCGATGTAGCGATCGGTGAAGGTGAGGGCGAGCTCCACCTCGGGGTAGCGCGCCTGGAAGGCGCCGAGGAGCGGCACCACCTTGAGCCGGCCGAACGCCACCGGCATGTCGATGCGGAGCTTTCCCACCGGCACTTGCCGCGCCTTGCGCAGCACCAGCTCCGCCTCGTCGAGATCGCTCAGGATCTGCCGGCAGCGCTCGAAATAGGCGGCGCCGTCCTCGGTGAGATGGACCTGCCGCGTGGTGCGGGCGAGGAGGCGCACGCCCAGGCGATCCTCGAGCCGGCTCACCGCGTTGCTGACGCCGGACTGGCTGATGCCGAGCTCGCGCGCGGCGCCGATGAAGCTCCGCCGCTCCCCCACCTTCACGAAGATCGCCAGGCTCCTCAGGTCGGCCATGCCATACCTATCGAATCCAGTGATAGATGAGATTACTCCATCCGCGATTAATCGGCCAGACCGGAGGGCCTATTTCCACTGTCGAAGCCCGCCGTTTCCCCGCGCGGGTGGAGGACCGAGATGATCCCCTTTCAGCCCAATCCCGCCTGGTACGCCCGCCACTGGTACGCGGAGATGCCGCCGCGCCGCGATCGATCGCGGCGCCTTGCCGCCGCCTTGCGCGCCTGGTGGCGCCGGGTTGCGGCATCGCCGCCGCGGCTCTCGCTGCCTCCCCTCGTCGAAGGGCGAGGCTTGCGGGTGACGACCCCGCTCCATCTCGTCGATTGAGGGAGGCCTGCCCATGGCAATCCTGAGCGAAGCGCTGTCGGATCTGCGGCTGCGCCCTGATCCCCTGCGCAAGCGGCTTCTCGTCCCCCTCCGGCTCTGGCGCGATCGCCAGCGCGAGCGGCGCCAGCTCGCGGCGATGAGCGAGCGGGAGCTCGGCGACATCAGGCTCAATCGGCTCGATGTGCTGCGCGAGCTGAGGAAGCCGTTCTGGCGGCTCTGAGTGCGCGCGCTGCGCGCCTTGGCGCAGTCCAAGACAATCGGCGATGCGAGCGCCGTCGCTGCCTCACACCGATGCCACATGAGCCGCGTGGGAAGCCGGCGGAACAGGGCCTAGTTCCGGGAGTTGTGGGATCGTGTCCGCCGCGGGGGATCTGCGGCGGGCAGGAGCCCCGTCATCCCAGGAGGAGGTCTCGATGAGGAGGAGCATGCTTGCCGCCGCGGCGGCGTTTCCGATCGCGCTCGCTGTCGCCGCGCCGGCGTTTTCCCAGACCGCGCCGCCGGCCCCCAACGCGCCCGCCGGCACCGGCACGCCCACCGCGGTGGTGCCGCTCAGCGAGCAGGAGATCCAGTCGGCGCTGCAGGCGCAGGGCTATTCCAACATCCGCACCGTCAAGCATGACGGCGACCAGTACCAGCTGCAGGCGCAGCGGAACGGCAAGCCGGTCCTGCTGATGGTGGATGCGCGCACCGGCCGCTACAGCGAGCATCCGAGCTAGGGCCGCGATCCCCGAAGCGCCGGTCCCTCGCCGAGGGACCGGCGGCGGCCTTTCGTCACCCTCTCTATTACGGAGCCTATCCGATGAAGCTCACCGCCGATCTCGTCGACCAGACCTTGAGCCAGCTGCCGGTCGAGGCGATTCCCGAGAACCATCCGGCGATCTCCCAGCTGAGCCGGGTGTTCGGCGAGCACACCTTCTTTCTCGACGACGACGGTCTCCTGATCCTGGAGCCCGC
>DATJOK010000187.1:0-43251 GCA_035507155.1 Allostellaceae bacterium | reverse complement strand
TATGCGGCTCGCGTCTCCCTAGATCGAGCGCAGATGCAGGTGGAGGACAAACTAGTGAACTTGACGCCTGGCATGGCGGTTACCGTGGAGATCAAGACCGGGTCACGCAGGGTGATCGAGTATCTGCTGTCACCCATCCTGCGCTATAGGCAAGAGGCGATGAGAGAAAGATAGAAACCTCGATCTGAAAAGAGGCGACACATGAAAACGCTAAATTCAACAAGCGTTCGCGGTGCTGACACATTCACTGGCTTGCGCCGACTGGCACTTTGGCTAGTTCTATGTGGGCTCCTACAGGGAGCGCTGTTCAACCACTCCTTCGCAGCAACAAAAAGCGAAGTAGCAATAAGAGAGCGGCTTGCGAAGCTGTCAGAGGTTCATTTGCATGTCGGCGCGAACGAAGTCGAATTTCGAGCCATCGACGGGGTAGGAAAGGCTACTGTCAAGCTCAATGGTAAGATATTCGTTTTCGAGATCGAGCATACAGGTACCGCTGGTCACGCCACCTATGTCTCGACTGTGAAGGGAGATAGCGGCTTTCCGGGGCAATGGGTAATCATCCCAATTCGTTCTGACCCAAATAGTAGTTTCGGCGATGAATTCATTTCCGACTCTCCACTGACGGGCGTCGATGCCGTGAAGGTCGTTCGGTTCTTCAGAGGTTTAGTGGATGGTCGATCTGCCACGATCTTAGTAACTGCAAAGCGAGACCTTTCGGGAACTGAGACGAGTCTTGATGGCTCAGGTTCTGCTGTTCCCGCGCGCATCATGGTATTTGCGCTCCATGTCGGGGAATTGCCTCCAGCACATTTCTTGCTGGAGGGGGAATTCACTACGTCGGCGAAGTACTGCAACGCAAATGATGCGTTGTGGAAGGAACTGTCTATTCCTCTGCCTGCGTCACTGCCAAACCCGGTCGCTGGCAGCGGGTGCTAGCGCGTGCCGACGGTACGAACCTAGTCCTTTCAAAATCAGATTCCGCCAGGGAGAGTAGCCATGTCTCAGCCAACGACGGCTACGTCGACGAACGGATTCACCACCTATTATCTGCCAGACGGCTCCATAGCGGTGACACTCTGTATGGAGGAAGTCCGGTAAGCCTGCCGTCTCTCGGATAAAAAGACACAGGGCGGCGTTCAGGCGGGCATCCTGCCTGCTCTCAACATCAAGCATCCGGGACCAGACCGACCCGCTGAAGGCGACACGACTTCGCCTTCACATCCCGACATCAAACATCCCTAAATACGTCAGGGCATGCCGCTTCGCTGGACTCTAAGAATTTTTTTGCCGCCTGAATTTTGAATATCGATGAGATCTCGCTTAGCGCCTCGACAACGTTGCTAGGGATTTTAGTTCTCGCATTAGCGAGGGGCGAGACCTGCCCGGTTGAATCGGGACGCAAGAGCCGCGGCTATTGAGCCTTGGCACCGTTACGCATCGCTGTTACACACGACCTCGACCCGGCTCGGGTCGCGTCAAGCAAGTCCTTGGCGGTGCGCAGGGTTTGGCAATGCGAAGGTCAGGGGTTCGATCCCCCTCGGCTCCACCATTCCCCGGTTCTGCGCGTTACCGATCAGCACGATGAAATCACGTCGGCTGCCGTTCGAGACGGCCGCCGGATTCATCGCATGGGAAGACGGAAGCGCCGTCTCTCAGCGGACCGCGCGCAGGTCCGAGAGCAGGCGGTAGTTATGGCCGTCGCGCATGTCGTCGACGTGGCAGCGCTGCCACTGCTGGCCCTGGGCGCGGAGCGTCACGTAGTCGCCGTCGATGTCGGTGACGGTGCCGGCGACCCAGCGGTCGGCGCCGACGGAGTAGACTTCCCAGAGCTGGCCCAGCCGCACCGTCGCGGTGAGGTCGGAGACCCGGCCGCGCGCGGCGTCGATCACCCGCTCGGCGAGCCGCGCCGCCTCGTCGGCGGGATAGCTCTGCGCGGTGAAATGCTCGATCAGCTCGCGCCGCGCCTCGGCGAAGACAAGGTCGCGCATCAGCGAGTCGGAGAGGGCGGCGGCGCGCGCGCCGATCTCCGCCGAAAGCCTGGAAACCCGTTCCGCGAGCCCGTCGCTCATTGTCCCTCGCTGCCGATGTCGTGTTGGCTGGCGCCGGCCGCGGCCGGCACGCCTGGGCTTCGACGCTACGCCGCATTCCACAGCAGCGCATGGGACATTTTTGGCGCCGCGCCGAGCCGACGGTGGCGCTCAGCCCTCGGGCGTCACCGTGACGACCGCCTCGATCTCGACGGGAATGCCATCCGGGAGCGAGCTCATGCCGACCGCCGAGCGCGCGTGCCGGCCGCGCTCGCCGAAGACCGCGACGAAGAGATCGGAGCAGCCGTCGATGACGCGCGGATGCTCGGTGAAGTCGGGCGTGGCGTTAACCATGCCGAGCACCTTCACCACCTCTGCGATGCGGTCGAGATCGCCGAGCGCCTCCTGCATCGCGGCGAGCAGCGTGAGCCCGACCTGCCGCGCCTGGAGATAGCCTTCCTCCACGCTCATGCCGGCGCCGAGCCGGCCGCGGCCGGTGCTGCCGTCGGGGAATTCCGGATCCTGGCCGGAGACGTAGAGGAGATCGCCGACGCGCCGCGCATGGGCATAGTGCGCGGTGGGCGGCCGCCGCGGCGGCAGGACGAGGCCGAGCGCCTGCAGCCGCCGGGCCGCCTCGCCCGCCATCACTTCACCGCGACGATCACCTCGATCTCCACCGGGATGCCGGCGGGAAGCGAGCTCATGCCCACCGCCGAGCGGGCATGGCGGCCGTGCTCGCCGAACACCTCGACGAAGAGATCGGAGCAGCCGTTGATCACCTTCGGATGCTCCTCGAAATCGGGCGCGGCGTTCACCATGCCCAGCACCTTGACGATGTCGGCGACGCGGTCGAGCTCGCCGCCGAGCGCCTCCTTCATCGCCGCGATCAGCACCAGCCCGACCTGGCGGGCGTGCTTGTAGCCCTCCTCCACCGACATGCCGGCGCCGAGCTTGCCCTTGGGCATCTTGCCGTCGGGATAGTGCGGGCCCTTGCCCGAGAGATAGAGAAGATTGCCGACGCGTTTGGCGTGCACGTAGCTCCCCATCGGCGCGCCCACCTTGGCGAGCGTGATGTTGAGCTCCTTAAGACGTTGCTCGATGCTCATGCCCTCGTTCCTCTTGCTGGGATGAGAGCAGCTTAACCACGGCGCGCGCAAACGAGAAGGGCGCCCTGCGGCGCCCTTCTCTCAGCCCCCCGGAAAGCACGCGTTCAGGGCACGCCCGCGATGTAGGTCTTGAGCGAGCTCGCCTCGTACTCGATCTCGTCGACCCGGCTCTTCACCACGTCGCCGATGCTGACGAGGCCGGCGAGCCGCCCGTTGCGCAGCACCGGCACGTGACGGATGCGTCGCTCGGTCATCAGCGCCATCAGGTCGGCGATCTGATCGCCGGGCGAGCAGGTGACCACGGTCCGCGTCATCGCCGTCTCGACCTGGCGGTCGAGCAGGCTCGCGCCCTCGGCGCCGAGGCCGCGCACGATGTCGCGCTCGGAGAGGATGCCCTGGGGCACCGCGCCGTCGGCGCTCACCACCAGCGCGCCGATGCGCCGGCGCGCCAGCAGATCCACCGCCTCGGCAAGGGTGGCCGTCGGCGGAATGGTGATGACGGCATCGCCCTTCACTTTCAGGATCGATTCCACGTTCATGGGTCCACCCCCTTCTGCCGCCGCTTCGACGCCTCGCGATCGACGCCGAGCCGCTCCACCAGCGCCTCGACCTGGTACCGCTCGACGTGATCGGCGCGCATCAGCAGCCGCGTGATTTCTTCGCTGAGCAGATCGTTAACGGCCGGCTCCTGGACCGGCTTTGGGCGCTCTCCCATCGCGTACCTCCACGGGGACGCCGGCGGACGGCGCACGACGCCCCATCTAAGTCATCTAGCGTGGGCGGTTCTGCACACCAAGAGTGTGGCGCAAAAATAGGCCGCGGCGCCATGTCAATCTTGAGGGGTTAATCTTGTGCGCCGCACGCGCGCGGGGCCGAAAACCTTGATCTTCTCGTTGCGCGCCGCACAACGTCGGATCTCCGCTCAGAGCACCCGGCGAAGATAGGCGTCGGCGCCGCGCTCGGGGTCCCAATGCCGGGGATAGCCCAGGGACACTTCCTGGAAATGCACGCCCTCGACGAAGCGGCTCGAGCGCACGTGCAGGTGGCCGTAGACGACGGCACGGGCCCGGAAGCGCCGGTGCCAGTCGGCGGTGGCCCGGGTGCCGCACCAGGGCGCAAAGCGCGGCTTGCGCGGCAGCACCACGTCCTCGGCGCGGAGCGGGTAGTGGTTGATCAGAACGGTCGCCGCTTCGGCGGGAACCGCGGCGAGGCGGCGCGCGGTCATCTCGACCCGGGCGCGACACCAGTCGGCGATGTCGGCGTAAGGCGCGGCGCCGAGGCGACGCTCGTCGCTGGCATAGATGCCGGCCTCCGCCGCCCAGGCGACGACGCCCTCGCGCGCAACCTCCGGCGGGCGGATGCTGTAGTCGTAGAGCAGCGTCATCGGCGCCAGCACCGTCGGCGGCCCTTGGCCTGGCCACTCCACGTAAGGGTCCTCCGGCGTCAGCACGTCGTGGTCGCGCGCCAGCGCCACCAGCTCCTCGTAGCGCTGGACGCCGGCGGGCGCTTTCGGATGCCGCTCGGTCCAGAGCTCGTGATTGCCGGGGACCCAGATCAACTTCGCGAAGCGCCGCCCCAGCGTCGCGAAGGCGAAGGCGAGATCGTCCTGATGATCGCCGACATCGCCGGCGAGGATCAGCCAATCCTCGGGATGCGCCGCCATCGCGGCGACGGCGCGCCGGTTGACGTCGCTGCCGATGTGGAGATCGCTGATCGCCCAGAGCTTCATGGGACGCCCAAGGTAGAGGGTCGCTCCCCATGCTGGAAGAGCGACATCGCTTCCGCCGGTTTCGCGCCTCCGCTAGACTTGCGCCCTCTGTCCCGGGAGCACCGCGCATGGCCAAGCACATCGTCTGCCTCACCTTCGATTTCGATGCCATGTCGGGTTTCATCGCCCGCGGCCTCACCACGCCGACGCCGATCTCGCGCGGCGAGTTCGGCGTGGTGGCGTCCTCCCGCCTCCTGGAGCTGCTGCGGCGCTACGAGATCCCCGCCACCTGGTTCATCCCCGGCCACACCATCGAGACCTATCCCGATGCCTGCCGCGCGGTGGCCGAGGCCGGGCACGAGATCGCCCACCATGGCTGGACGCACCAGCCGCCGGCGACGCTCTCCCGCGAGCAGGAGGAGTGGAACCTGGTGCGCGGCAACGAGGCGATCCGGATGATCACCGGCAAGAGCGCGCGGGGATATCGCTCGCCCTCCTGGGACCTGAGCCCGCACACCATCGAGCTCCTGCTGAAGCACGGCTTCCTCTACGACAGCAGCATGATGGGGCACGACTACCTGCCCTACCGCGCACGCCAGGGCGACGTCATCGAGCTGGAGCGGCCGGCGATCCTCGGCCGCGAGACCGAGCTGGTGGAGATGCCGATCAGCTGGTCCACCGACGACTATCCGCATTTCGAATATATGCGGATGCCCACCACGCTGGCGCCCGGGCTGCAGCGGGCGAGCGGCGTGCTGGAGAACTGGCTCGGCGATTTCGACTACATGACGCGCATCCTCGACTGGGGCGTCCTCACCTATACCTGCCATCCCTTCGTGATCGGCCGCGGCCATCGCATGCTGATGCTGGAGCAGCTGATCCAGAAGCTGCGCGAGCACGGCGCCGAGTTCCGCACCATGGAGGCGGTGGCGGCGGACTGGCGCGCCGGCGCGCCGCCGGCACAGGGTTAACGCCGCCGCACCGGCGAAAGCAGCTTATTAACCCGCGCCATACTCAAATGGCGCATGCCTGCCAGTGACGACGACCGCCGCGCACCCACGCCTTCCGCGATCGACGCCCGCACCGTCGATGCCTGGACCGATGCGGTCGCGGCCGGCGACGTGCGGGCGATCCGCGCCGTCTTCGCCGCCGTCGAGGCCACCGGCCCCGAGGTGATCTGGCGGCCGGAGCCCCGGCATCTCGTCCACAGGCCGCTGCGCTTCCTGCGCGAGCACTGGCTGGAGCTCGCCGCCGATCGCGAGATGCCGCTGGCGCACGAGATCGACGCCGTCAACCTGCGACCGGCGCTGGGATTCATCATCCTGGTGGATGTGGTCGAGGGCGGGCGCGATTTCCGCTATCGCCTGTTCGGCAGCGCGCTCGCCGCCGCCTCCGGCTTCGACATGACCGGCCGGCTGCTCAGCGACCACCGCGCCTCGCCGCATATTCCGGCCTTCTACCTCGCCGCCTATCGCGCCGTGCTGCGCCGCCGCGAGCCGCTCTTCACCGAGCACGGCCCCTCCCATGTGGTGCGCACCAAGGCCTGGCACCGGCTGGTGCTGCCGCTCGCCGACGAGAGCGGCGCCATCAGCCGGCTCCTGGTCGGCAACATCCCGCTGAGCCGCAGCGGCACGCCGCTCATCGGCCGCTACTAGGGTGACGGCGGGGCTTGAGCCCGCGGCGCGAATCTGGGATGAGAGGCATCGGCATCCCGGGGGAGGACATCGGTTATGCGGGGAATCGAGCGGTCATTCGTCGTCAGCGGCATCGTGCTGGGCATCATCGGCATGCTGCTGGGCCTGCATATGGGCATTACGGAGCAGTTCGATCTGGCGCCGGCGCATGCCCATCTCAACCTGGTGGGCTGGGTGAGCCTGCTGCTGTTCGGCCTCGCCTACCGCAGCGGCATCGCCAAGGCCGACGGCTGGGCGACGGTGCATTTCTGGATCGCTCTCGTCGCCGCGGTGCTGTTCCCGATCGGCATCGCCATCTCGATCCTGCAGCAGAATCCCACCCTCGCCATCATCGGCGCGCTCTTGGTGCTGCTGTCGATGGTGCTGTTCCTGGTGAACGTGCTCCGCGCCCGCGCCTGAGGCCTGCCGCTGATGCGGATGTGATGGGCGGCGGCGGGATCCTGCTCTAGACTGGCGTCCGACACGGCGCCGGCAAGGCGCGGGGATCCAGGGAGGAGCGGATGGCGGCACGCCAGCCCGTCGACGTGGCGGAATTCATCGACGACTCCGCCGTCAGCGGCTTCCAGGTCACGCTGATGGTGATCTGCGGCCTGGTGGCGATGCTCGACGGCTTCGACGCCCAGCTCATCGGCTATGTGGTGCCGGCGATCGCCCACGGCTGGGGCATCGCCGGCAGCGCCATCGGCGCCAGCTTCAAATGGGTGTTCGCCGCCGGCCTCTTCGGCCTGACGCTCGGCGCCCTGCTGGGCGGCCCGCTCGCCGACCGCGTCGGCCGCAAGACGGTGATGCTGGCCTCGGTCGCCGGCTTCGGCCTCTTCACGCTCCTGAGCGCGCTTGCCGAGACCGTGCCGCAGCTCATCCTGCTGCGCTTCCTCACCGGGCTCGGCCTCGGCGGCGCCATGCCCAACACCATCGCGCTCACCGCCGAATATGCGCCGCACCGGCTGCGCAGCACGCTCATCACCGCTATGTTCGTGGGCTTCCCCGTCGGCAACGTGATCGCCGGGCTGGTGAGCGTGCCCCTGATGCGCGGCTTCGGCTGGCCGGGCGTCTTCTATTTCGGCGGGCTCTTGCCGCTCATCCTGCTGCCGGTGGCGGCGACGCTGCTGCCGGAATCCGTGCGCTTCCTGGTGGCCCGTGACCGGTCGACGGCGCGCGTCGCCAACATCCTGGAGCGCATCCGGCCGGATCCGCGCCTCGACGACGACCCGCGCTTCCTGGTTCGCGAGAAGGCGCTGGACGGCGTGCCGGTGAAGCATCTCTTCCGGGAGGGCCGCGCCGCCGGCACGCTGCTGCTCTGGACCGCCTTCTTCATGAACCTGCTGATCATCTATTTCTTCGTGAGCTGGCTGCCGCTGATCCTGGGCCAGGTCGGCCTCTCCGCCGAGCATTCGATCTGGACCGCGGCGCTCTTCAACACCGGCGGCGCGCTGGGCGGCGTCGGCATCGGCTGGCTCACCGATCGCGGCGAGCCCTATCGGCTCATCATCGGCTCCTTCGCCGCCGGCGCGCTGGCGATCGCCGCCATCTCGCTCGCCGGCGCCTCGCTGCCGCTGCTCGTCGCCACCATCTTCCTGGCCGGCCTCACGGTGGTGGGGGCGCAGTTCGGCATCAACGCGCTCGCCGCCCATCTCTACCCCACCCCCATGCGCTCCACCGGGGTCAGCTGGGGTCTCGGCATCGGCCGGCTCGGCTCGATCGTCGGGCCTTACATCGGCGGCGTGCTGCTGCAGCAGCGCTGGGACCCGCACCAGCTCTTCCTCGCCGCCGCGGCGCCGGCGGTGGTGGCGACGATCGCGATGATCTTCATGAGCCGCACCACGCTGGCGCGGCATATCTGACCTCAGGCGTGCGCCATCGCCGCCTTGACGCGGGCGGGCGTCATCGGTGCTTGCCGTAGCCGCGCACCGACCGCGTCGAAGATCGCGTTGGCGAGCGCCGCGCCCACCGGCGCGGTCGCCGCCTCGCCGCCGCCCATCGGCGGCAGCTCCGGCCGGTCGACCAGATCCACCAGCACCTCCGGCAGATCGGGGAATCTGAGGATCGGATAGCTCGCCCAGTCGAGGCTGGTGACGCGGGTCCGGTCGAAGGTCACCTCCTCATGGAGCGCGCGGCTCAGGGTCTGCACGATGCCGCCCTCGATCTGATTGCCGAGCGCGTCGGGATTGATGACGAGGCCGCAGTCGTGGGCGCAGACGACGCGCTCGACCCTGACCGCGCCGGAGCCGCGATCGACCGTCACCGCCATGCCGATGGCGACGTAGTTCTCCGCGTGCTTGTAGTGGGTATAGGCGATGCCGCGCCCGCGCGCGATGGCGCCGCTGCCGGGCTGGCTGTTCGCCGGCCGCGCCTCCCACTGCATGCGCTGGGCGACCCGCTTCAGCACCTCGACGCCGCGGGGATCCTCGAGCGCCTGCAGGCGGAAGGCGAGCGGATCGGCCCCGGCGGCGGCGGCGAGCTCGTCGACGAAGCTCTCGACGGCGAACGTGTTGCCGATCTTGCCGGGCGCGCGGATGTTGGACGGCCGGAGCGGCGTATCCTTGAGCCAGTGCGCCACCACCCGCACATGCGGCACCTGATAGGCGGGATCGGCGTCCTGGGTGATGAGCCCGGTGGCGAGCCCCTGCGGCTGCGGCAGGCCTGCGGCCGCCGGCGACAGCAGCGGTATATTGGGCAGACCCTTGGTCGCCTGCGGGATCCACATCTCCGCCTGCCAGGCGGCGATGCGGCCGTTGCCGTCGAGGCTCGCCTGCAGCTCGAGCAGCTGCGGCGGGCCCTTGGGGTCCCAGCCGTGCTCGTCCTCGCGCATCCATTGGACACGCACCGGCCGGCCCACCGCGCGCGACAGCAGCGCCGCGTCGGCGGCGGCATCCTCGTGGCCGTTCATGCCGTAGCAGCCGGCGCCGTCGAGATAGACGAGGCGCACCTTCTCCGCCGCCAGGCCGAGGAAGCGGGCGAAATGCGGGCGGTACTTGTGCGTCGCCTGCGACGCGGTCCAGATCGTGGCGCCATCGCTGCGGACGTCGGCCACCGCGCAGGACGGCCCGAGCGAGGCGTGGCTCTGGGGCGGCCAGAAATAGGTGGCGCGCATCGCCTTGCCGGCGGCCTCCGCGAGTGCGCTCGGCGCATCGCCGCGGCTCAGCAGCGCCTCGTCGCTCGCCGGCGCCTGGCGGATCGCGCCGACGAGCCCGTCGTTGCCGGGGAGTCCGGTGCCGGCGCTCCAGCTCGCCTTCAGCTCGCGCGCCGCGCGCACCGCCGCCCACTCGTCCTCGGCGACGACGCCGAGGAAGCTCTGCTCGCGCACGATCAGCACGCCGGGAATGCCCTTGATCGACGCCTCGTCCACCGACTGCAGCGTGGCGCCCACCGCCGGCGGATGCACGACGCGGCCGTGCAGCATGCGCGCCAGCTTGAAGTCGTGCACGTAGAGGTGACGGCCAGTGACCTTCGCCGGCACGTCCGGCCGCGGCAGCGGCTTGCCGACGACGGTGTAGGTGCCGGGATCGCGCAGCGGCGCCGCGGCATCGAGCTTGAGGGCGAAGCGGCGCCCGCCGATCAACGCGCCGAAACCCAAACCCTTGCCGCCGGATTTCGCCCGGACGGCGCCGTTCTCCACCAGCAGCGCGTCCGCCGGCACCTTGAGCCGTTCCGCCGCGAGGCGGACGAGCGCCAGGCGCGCCGTCGCCGCCGCCTGGCGGATCTGCACGCCGCCCTTGGCGATGCCGGTGCTGCCGGCGGTCGGCCCCTGATCGGGGGTGAGCGCCGTGTCGCCCTCGACCAGCGCGATGCGCGCCACGGGAATGCCGAGCTCCTCCGCCACCATCTGGCGCATCGCGATGCGCAGTCCGGTGCCGAGATCGACCTTGCCGCTGTAGACGGTGACGCCGCCGTCCTGGTGCACGGCAAGGAAACCGTCCACCTCGCGGGCGTCCACGGTCTTGCCGAGATCGCGGGCGAGCGGCCCCGCGGTCTGAGCGCGCGCCGAACGCGCTAATCCGAAGCTCACCACCACCGCGCCGCCGGCGCGCAGGAGAGCGCGGCGGCTGAGCTCGAGAGCGATCGTCATGGCTCCCTCCTCACGCCGCGCCGGCGGCCCGCATCACCGCGCGCAGAATGCGCGTGTGGGTGCCGCAGCGGCAGAGATTGTCGGCGAGCGCCTCCTTCACCTGCGCCGCGGTCGGACGCGGGTTCTGCCGCAGCAGCGCCTTCGTCGCCATCACCATGCCGTTGGTGCAGTAGCCGCATTGCGCCGCCTGCTCGGCGATGAACGCGGCTTGCACGGGATCGGGATGCTGCGGCGAGCCCAGCCCTTCCAGCGTGGTCACCGACCGTCCCGCGACCGTGCTCAGCGGCGTGATGCAGGAGCGCACCGGCTCGCCATCGACCAGCACCGTGCAGGCGCCGCACTGCGCGAGGCCGCAGCCGAACTTCACGCCTTTGAGATCGAGCGCGTTGCGCAGCACGTAGAGCAGCGGCTGATCGGGATCCCAGCTCTCGACGCGCCGGGCGCGCCCGTTGACGTGGAGGTTGTAGCTGGCCATGGCATGCCTCGCATCGGCGGCGGAAACGGCGCGCCTTCCCGACTCTATCGCGCGGCGCGGAATGCGCAATCGTGGCGGCGCGGCAACATCGCCGCGCAACCGCCAGAGCTTTATGCAATTTGACACGGCCGCGACAGTCACGATTGCGGCATGCGCCGCTTATATGAGACCGCGGCGTCCGCGCCTCGCGGCGTCGAGGTGCTTGTTCTCGTGTGTGCACATCAGAGGTGAATTATGCGGTTTCGTGTAGCTTCGTTGCTGAGTGTTTCCACCTTGTTGCTCTCCGCTTCGGCGGCATCCGCCGCCGATCTGACCTGGCAGAACTGGGACGACGGCAACTGGTATGTGAGCGGCATGGCCGGTGCCAGCTTTCTCAACGATCAGGATACCAACGGCTCGGGTCTCAACTTCACCACCCATCCCGACACCGGCTTCAACGTCAGCGGCGCGGTCGGCCGCTATATCACCAGCAACATCCGCGTCGAGGGCGAGGTGGGATATCGCCGGGCCGAGGTTGGCCTGGTGACCAAGGGCCCGACGCTGCAAGGCGGCGGCAATTCCAACGCGACTTCGTTCATGGCGAATGCCTACTACGAATTCCCGCTCGGCCGCGGCTGGAAGCCTTATATCGGTGGCGGCATCGGCTTCGCCGACGTCTCCCTCGATCATCTGACCCAGGCCGGCGCCAAGCTGGTGGACGACGACGATGTCGTCTTCGCCTATCAGGGCGGCGGCGGCATCGGCTACGAGCTCGATCCGCGCAACACGATCTTCGTGGACTATCGCTATTTCGGCACCACCGACCCTAGCTTTCGCGCCACCAACGGAACCGACGTGAGCTCGGAGTTCGGCAGCCACAATCTCTCGCTCGGCTGGCGCTACAAGTTCTGAGGCGCCCGCTCTCGCATCGGCATGGCCGGGCCGGTCCCGGCCATGTCCGCGCTCGACGGGCGAAATGCCCGGCCGATGCGAAGGCGGCTTAGCTTTTGACCTGCGCCTCGTCGGCGGGCTCACCCTTGGTTTCAAGCTCGAGGATGCGCGCATCGATATCCGCGAGGAGCCGGTCATGAATCGCCGGCGCGATCAGTCCGCGTCGATAGGCCTCGAGAGCACGATCCTTCTCGGCGACGAGAAGACGATGCCGAGCCTGCGGCAGATCCCGCTCGGGCTGCCGGCTCCCCTCGGTAGCGACTTCCGACAGCTTGTCGCGCACGTCCTGCAGCCTCTTTTCGTACTCCTGCCGGAGCCGATCGAGCGATGCCGGCGCAATCGCATGCAGGTGGCGTAAGGACTCGATCTCATCGAGACCGGCGCTTGCGATCTGCAGCTCGCCTCGCAGAAGATCATAGGCGCTCCGCTCCTTCCCGCCCCGGACGATGCCGAGCCATCGGAGCAGCGGGGGCATCGTCAGGCCGTGGCCGAGAATGCTGAGCGTGACGACGCCGAAGGTGGTGCTGATGATCTGGTCGCGAAACGGGAAGTCTGGCGGAAGTGCTAGCGCCAGAACCATCGGCAGCGCGCCGCGGAGCCCGCCCCAGGTGAGCACGAGGCTCCAGATCGCGGGGAAACGCTCCCGCGTCAGGCTCACGAGCCGCCATACCGCGTGAATGACGAAAGCCCTCGCGAGCGTCACGATGAGGTAGGCGACGATGATCGACGGCCACGCGCTCAGCAGCCTGCCGATCGGCACCTCGATGCCGATCAGCAGGAAGACGACCGAGTTGAGCGCGAACGCGACATACTCCCAAAACGCCTCGACGGCGACGCGGGTCGAGGCGGACATGCCTGTCCGCGCGCCATAATTGCCGCACAGCATACCGCTCGCGACGGTCGCGATGACGCCGGAATAGTGGAGGTGATCCGCCGCCGCGAAGGAGCCATAGGCCGCGATCGTGGTGAGGCTGATCTCGATCATGGGATCGTCGACCTGTCGCACCACCATGGAGACCGCGAGTCCGACGGCGGCGCCGATGGCGAGCCCCATGCCCACCACAGTCATGAACTCGATCGAGATCGCCCTCGCGGTCACCGCGGTCCCAGTAAGCAGCGAAAGGCTCAGGGTGAAGAAGACGATGCCGGTGCCGTCGTTCAGCAGACTCTCGCCTTCCAGCAGAAGCGACAGCCGGCGCGGGATGCCGAGGCTGCGGAACAGCGACAGGACGGCAACCGGATCGGTCGCCGAGATCAGGGCACCGAAAACCAGGGCGTGACGCCAGGTGAAGCCGGGCAAGAAGCCCAGCGCGTTTGCCAGCGGCGCCAGCGTCAGAGCGGTCAGCAGGATCGCGGCGAAGACGCCGGGAAAGGCGAGCGCGCTGATCGTGATCCGGTTGCGCCAGAACTCGCGGAAATTGAGGTGGAAGGCGGCTTCGAAGATCAGCCCCGGCAGGAACACCGCGAAAAGCAGGGCTTGGTTGAGGTGCGGCGCCGGAAACGCGCGGATCCAGCCGAGGAGCAGGCCCGCGAGCACCAGTCCGACCGTATAGGGAAGCCGCAAGTGGCGGACGACGATGGCGACCGTCATCGCCACGATGAAGAGGAGGATCAATGCGATTTCGACTGACATGTTGCGGCTCGCTCACAACGGCCCCGAACGCGCGGATCCACGCCGCCCGCCGCGCGCCCTATCCCCGACCGCCGGAACTGCTGGCGCCGGCCGGCTGTCCCGCCTCGGAGAGCACCGCCGCCATCTCAGCGGCGAGCTGTCCCAGAAGATGGCTCATCGCGGTTGCCTGCCCCTCACCGCCGGGGAGCGCCGCCGTATCGAGCGCGACCTCGCGCTGCAGCACCGGTTTTCCGGTCTTGTCCTCGAGCAGCGACCAGCTGCCCTTGAGCACAGCCTCGCCAGCCCCGCCCGGCCCGAAGCGATCGAGCACCACGACGATCCGGCGCGTGTGCGGGGGCTGCGGCGCATCCGGCAGAACGATCGAGCCCGGCGCCAGACGCGCCGCCAGATCGTCCGACAGCACCCGGCGCGACAGCGCCCCCAGCGGCGCCACCCACAGGTCCTGATCGGAGACATCGACCGTGGTGGCGCCCGACTGGCGCACCATCTCGCGGCGGTCGAGGGCCGCCGGCAGCCGGACCGCCGCCACCGCGACCGGGTAGCCGATCGAGGGCTTCGCCGCAGCCGCACCGGGCTCTGCCGCCAGGGTGAAGTAGTGCGTTTTCGGGCTGGACCCGCAGCCCGCCAGCGTCGCCGTCAGCAGCAGAACAATGCACCGTCGCGCGCTCATTGGCCCGATCGCCCCTGGATCAGGGCCTCCGGATGGCGATCGAGATAATCGGCGAGCTCGCGCACCGAGCGCGCGGCGCGGGTGATTTCCTGCACGGCGCTGCGCGCGCTGTTCTCCTCCGGTATGCCGCCCAGCACCGCATTCGCGGATCTCGCGACGCCATCGAGATGTTCGGCCGCCACCCGGAGGCTGGCCACCAGGCGCGTGACCTTGGGCCCAGCGCTATCCGCCACGGAGCGCAGCTGCTTCAGGGCGGCGTCGAGTTGCGTCTCGGCGTCGGCGAGCTGCGGCGAGGCGACGAGCGCGTTCGCGTGCTGGGCCACCTGGAGCAGGTTCTGCGCGATCTTGTCGATCGGGATCCTGCCGACCCTGGTCATCAGGTCGCCGAGGCCGCCGCCGGAAGCGGCGGGAATTTGCCGCATGCCGTCCACCACCGTCAGCTCGGCGGGCGATGCGTCGGACTTCACCTCGAGGCTGACCTGATAGGCGCCCAGCAGGGGCGGATTCCGCTCGAGACTGGCGCGCAGGCCCGATTTCACCAGGCGGCCCACCACCGCCGTGAGACCGTCATTGCCCGCTTCCGCGTTTTTCAGGTGGAAGAGCGCGGGGTAGAGCGCCAGCGTCACCGGCGTCGCCATCGCGCCGGTCTGCGGATCGATGTGAAAGCCGACCGCGGTCACCTCGCCAACGACGAATCCCCTGAGCTTCACCGGGTCGCCGACGGAAAGCCCGCCGACGGCGCCCGGCAAGGAGACCGAGAAGGGCACTGGCTGCTCGTCCCCGGGGGGAACCAGGGGCTTCCGCGCCAGGCCGACGAAGTGCGTCTGCCGCTTGCCGGGCCCGGGATCCATCACGATCGTAGGGCCGCCCAGCAGCGCGGTCAGCGAGCTCAGGTTGGAGAGGCTCGGCTTGGCGCCGCTCAGCCAGAACCGAGTTCCCGAGCGCAGGAATTTCGACGCGGCATCGTCGATGTTGGCGCTCACGATGACCGACTTGCCGTCCTTCGCCAGGGACAGGTCCGTCACGGTGCCGATCTTCATGCCGCGATAGAGCACGTTGCTGTTCTGCGCCTTGAGTCCGTGTACCGCATCGAACGTGATGGTGACGTCCTCTCCCTGATTGAAGAGCCAACGCACGCCGAGGCCGCCGACCACCAGGAGCGCCGCAAGCGGGATCGCCCAGATCCATCCCGGCCACCAGCCGCGCCGCACCGCCGCCTGCGTCCGCCGCACCTGCGATTCGCGACTCTCGCTCATGAGCCGGCGGATTCCGGCGGCGCCACATCCCACATCAGCCGCGGATCGAAGCTGATCGACGCGAACATGGTCAGGGTCGTCATGGCGAGAAAGGCGGTCGCGCCCCAGCCGGCGCCGGCGGAGCCGAGCCCGCCGAAATTTATCAGCGGAACGAAGAAGACGATGGTGAAGGGGTCTGTCTTCGACCATCGACCGAGCTCCGCCACCAGCCGGAAGACGGTGGTGCGCCCGATCAGGTGGCCGCCCCAGCGGCGCCAGACTCCGAGCACGCACCAGCCGACCGCGAAAATCTTGCCGATCGGTATGAGGATGCTGGTGCAGAAGACCAGGGCGCCCAGCGGCCAGAGACCGTGCAGGAACAGCTCGCGGATGCCGGAGAAGATCGTGTAGCTCTGCTGCGTGCCGAGCTGGGTGGAGACGTTCATCGGATAGATGTTCGCCGGGAAGAACAGGATGAAAGACGCGATCAGCAACGCCGCCGTGCGCGGCATCGCATCGAGCTTCCGCGCGCGGAGCCGGGCGCCGCAGCGCGGGCAGGCATCTCCTTCCGCTTCCATCGGCTGGATGAGATCGCAGGTGGTGCAGGAGAGCGCCGGCACCTCTGGAGAGAGCGCCGCCTCCGGCCCGATCGCCCGCCAGATCGAGCGCCGGTCGATCGCCGCGCGGGAGACCATGGTCAGCAGCGCGGCGGCAATGAAGCACTCGCCGCCCGGCTCCAGCGAGATGTTCGCCTGGCTGATGTTGGCGAGCCGGTAATAGCCGATAAAGAAGGCCAGCAGGAACACGTCCGTCATCGCCCAGGGATCGAGCCAGAGGGACCAGCGGTAGACCGGGCCGAGCCACTGCGGACGACGGCCGATGCGCAACGCGCCGAGCACCGCGGAAAGCAGGCCGAAGCGGATGAACGGCAGGATGATCACGCAGACGGCGGAGATCCCGGCGAGAAAGATCCATCCGGCGTCCCAGAGCCTCGCGATCCCCGCGGCAATGACGTTACTGGCATGCATACCGAGAAGATCCACGCGGATGAGCGGCAGGACATTGGCCGGTATCAGAAGGAGCAAGGTGGCGAATGAGCAGGCAAACCCTGCGGTGATGCTGCGGCCGCTGGTCTTCTCGAGATCGGCGTGACAGGTCCGACAGCTCGCCTTGCCGCGCAGCGGCAACTGGGGGATTTCCTGGACCGTGCCACAGTCGGGGCAGCCTATCGCCACTCGAACCTTCCTCTCCCCCGTTTGAAACCCGCCGATCCCGCAACGGTTGCGCGGCGGGCGGCGAATTCGAGGGCCGCCGCCCGCCGCGGGGCGGCCAAGGAACCGTTCCCGACCGCGGGGCGTTGCTCGAACGAGATGACTCCCTGGACAACGCCGCGGCTCGGGACGCAGGGATCCGAATACAACGAGAGCGCGGACATGGTGTCACCCAGCCTCTCGACCGCCCACGTCCTCAAGACCGTTGCGATCCTGCTGTTCGCTGCGGTCTTCATCTGGAAAACCCTTTTCGTCGATCTGCTGATCTTCGCCGGCGTTCTGCTGGCGGTCTTCCTTTCGAGGTTCAGCGGCGTCCTCGCACGGCGCAGCGGGCTGAGCTACGGCCTGTCGCTCGTCCTGGTTCTGCTCCTTCTCTCCCTGCTGATCGCCGGCTCGTGCTGGCTCTTCGCGCAATCCGTCCTCGGCCAGTTCGACCAGCTTTCGCGGCTGCTGAGCAGCGACTTCGCCAAGCTGCCGGCGAAACTGCCGCATTTCATATCGGAGCGACTGACGGAAAGCCTCGACACCGCGCGGCTCACCGGGAACGTCGACGAGCTCCTCGGCATCTTCTCGAGCACCGTCGGTACCCTCGGCGCCATCGTCGTCGTGATCTTCTTCGGCATCTACCTGGCGATCGAGCCGCCCCTCTATCGCGCGGGCCTGCTGCATCTCGTTCCGCCGCGGCGGCGAGAGCGCATCGGGAGGCTGTTCTCGATCTGCACCGATGTCATCTGGTCCTGGCTGCTGGGCCGCCTGTTCTCCATGACCGTCATCGGCACGGCAACCGCCATCGGCCTCTGGACGCTGGGAATGCCGGTCCCGATCGCGCTCGGTCTCCTGGCGGGAGGTCTCGCTCTGGTGCCGTATCTGGGCGCGGTCAGCGCCGCGGTTCCGGCTCTGCTGCTGGGCGTCACTCATGGCCCCTGGAACGTGCTCTACGTGGCGATCCTCTATCTCGCCATCCACATCCTCGAAGGCTATATCCTCGTTCCCCTGGTGCAGCGCCGCGCGTCCCACGTGCCGCCGGCGCTGGCGCTCGCGAGCCAGCTGATCATGGGCGTGCTGGCGGGGATATTGGGGATCGTGGTGGCGATGCCGCTGATCGCGGTGCTGATCCCTACGGTCAAGGCGCTCTATGTCGAGGACGTGTTGGACGACCCGTCATCGCCTTGAGCCGCGATCGGCTTCCGCCTGCGAAAACGCAGCGCCGGCCGGATCCGGAGTCCCCTCAAGGGTCCGGACCGGCCTCGAACGCCGCTCTGCCCGCATTACGACGGCAGCGCTTCCCGCAGCTTGGTCGCCCGATTCTGGTGCGGATTGCCCTTGATGATGTCGTTCGTGGACATCTCCTTGCCGTAGAAGCTTGCATCCGCGGTCCGGTTCGACGTGAAGTCGGACCCGCTGATGCTGGCGCCGGCGAAGCCACCGGCGGCACCCGACCACACGACGACGTCATCCTTGCCGAAACCGCCCTGAGTCGCGGCCGAGTAGTTGACGACCGTAAGGCCGGCGTTCGCATTCAGGGAGAAGTTGTTGCCCTGGGTGAAATCGTCGAGCGCCTTGTCGGTCATCAGCACGACGAGCACGGGCCCCGCCTTGGCTCCCGCCTGCGCGCCGATGGAGACCGAGCCGACCGAGATGAAGGCCGGATCGCTCCACCGCCCGTCGCGATGCGCGAGCAGCACACCCTGGCCGCCGGATCCGCCGACGACCAATGCGCCCTTCACCAGGTTAGGCAGGATCACCACGCCCTTCGACCGCTTGAGCAGGTCGGCGAAATGCGCATCCGACTTGGCGCGCTGCACCACGGCCACGGACCGGGTGATCATGTGATCGGCCGCGCGCTTGCTGCTGTCTTGCGGCATTTGGGTCGTGCTCTGAGTGGTGGTCTGGGCAGCGTAAGCCGCCGGAGCGGCAAGCATCAGCACCGAGCACAATCCTGCAAAAGCTATCTTTGTCGTCATCGAATGCTCCTTGCATCTTGAACGGGTCACCTGTCTCGGAAAGCCGTCCGCCGCCCATCCGTTGCGACGTATCGGAGATTTAACGAACGATGCCGCGGCGCCACCGGTCCCGCTCGCAGCATCGCCCGTGGCGCGCTATGGCCCATCGAGCCTTTGCGCGGCGGGCATCGCGGCATCGATGCACTCGATCTGCAACGGCCCGTACTGGCGCAGCGTGTCCCGCGCAGCCGCCGCGGCGTCCTCGCTTGCGACCCGAACGCAAAGGATGGTCTCGCCGTTGCCCACATGAACGCCGTATCGCGTCGGCAGGTCGTTGCCGAACAGCCAATCCGGGAAAGACACGATGGCTTCCTGGCTCTCCTCCGGCGGCACCACGGTGTCCTTGGCCAGGCGACGGAGCAGGAGATCCCGCCCATCGACGCCATCCGAGAGGAACCGATTGCGCGCGTCCTCGGCGGTTCCGAAGCTTCGGAAAAGAGCGATCGCGATCTGTTCGGCCATGAGATCCTCCGTCAAGACGATCTCTTAACGCCGGCGCCGCGCGACCGTTGCGGGCTCGATCCCCGATCATCGGTTGATGGCGCGGGACCGGATCGGCAAAGCCTGTCGATGTCGTGTCAGAGCTGCGGCCGGCGCTCGCGCCAGGGTGTCGCGCGCTCGTAGGCGTCGCCTACCTTGAGCAGCGTCGCCTCGTCGAAGCGGCGGCCGATGAGCTGCAGGCCGATCGGGAGGCCCGCCGCGGTGAAGCCGCAGCAGACGCTGAGCGCCGGATGACCGCTGACATTGGCGGGGGTGGTGAGGGAGGCGCGCTCCAGGAAGGCGAGGCCCGGCACCTCCTCGATCGGCGGCGACGGGATGAGGCTGGTGGGAAACGCCAGCACCGCATGCTCGGCGAGCGCCGCATCCATCTCCAGCGCCAGGCGCCGCCGCAGCCGCGTCGCCTGCACGTAGTCGCTCGCCGAGATCAGCGCGCCCGGCATGACGCGGCGGCGGAAATAGGCGCCGTAATCGCGCCAGCGGCTCTTCAGCGTCTCTTCGTGGATGGCGAAGGCCTCCGCCAGCAGGATCACCGTGCAGGCGGCGTGATAGTCCTCGAGCGGCGAGAGCCGCACCTCCTCGACCGCGGCGCCGAGATCGCCGAGCGTCTTGAGCGACGCGTCGAAGGCGGAGCGCACCTCCGGGTGCAGCATGGGATCAGCCTCGTAGAAGCCGCGCACCACGCCGATGCGCATCCCCCTGAGATCGCCGCCGAGCGCCGCCACGTAATCCGGCACCGGCCGGTCGACCGCGGCGGGATCGGCGGGATCGGCGCCGGCGATCGCCTGCAGCAGCAGCGCGCAATCGCGCGCGGTCCAGGCCATCGGCCCGCAATGGTCGAGGGTGAAGGAGAGCGGGAAGACGCCGGCGCGGCTCACCCGGCCGTAGCTCGGCTTGATGCCGGCGAGGCCGCAGAAGGCGCTCGGCTGACGGATCGAGCCGCCGGTGTCGCTGCCGAGGGTGCCGAGCGCGAGACCCGCCGCCACCGCCGCGCCGGAGCCGCTGGAGGAGCCGCCGGTGAAGCAGGCGGGGTTCCAGGGATTGCGCGCCGGCGGAAAGGGCAGATCGAAGGAGGGGCCGCCCATGGCGAATTCATGGGTGGCGAGCTTGCCCAGCAGGATGGTGCCGGCCTCGGCGAGCTTGCGCGTGGTGGTGGCATCGGCCGCCGGCACGTGATCAAGCCGGATGCGCGAGTGGCCGGTGGTGCGGATGCCCGCGGTCTCGTAGATGTCCTTGAGAGCGATCGGAATGCCGTGCAGCGGGCCCTTGCGCTCGCCGCGCCGGAGCGCCTGCTCCGCCTGCCTCGCGGCCGCCCGCGCGGCCTCCGGCAAGGCCAGCACGTAGCTGTGGAGCGTGCCGTCCAGCGCTTCGATGCGCTGGAGGCAGCCATCCACCAGCTCCACCGGGGAAACCTCGCCCTTGGCGAGCGCGGCGCTTGCCTCGGCGATGGTCCAGTGGCGGCTCACGGCGCGCGCTCCGGCGCCTTGAAGATATGGGCGGGCTCGGCCGCCATCGGCAGATCGCGCGGCAGCCGCGCCACCCAGCGGGCGACATGGTTCCAGGCGCGCTCGAGCTCCGCGAGCTCTTCCGGCGGCAGATCCGGGAATGCCCGCACGGCGAGAGCGGCGAAGCTGGCGCGCGATTGCGGCTCGTAAGAGGTGGTCATGTGGTTCCTTCCAAGGAGGCAACGCGATGGTCCCGCGCGAGCCAAGTTGCTGTCAATGCAGGCGGAAGCCCGCGCAAAGCCCGAAGCAATCTCCAGGCCTTGGCTCAAATCCGATTTAAAACAATCTCTTAAGGATTTTCGAACAGTGTTGGCGAGTATCTTTACCACGCCGCTTGGGACCGGAATGGACAGCTTGGCGGATACCGAGAACCTGACGCGACCGCTGCCGAGACGGCCGGCGGCTGCCGCCGCTGCGGCGACCGCCGGCGCCGGCGTGGGTCCGGGCGCCAGCAGCGCCATCAATAGCATCGGCGCCGGCGTGCCGCCGGTGGCGGGCGCCGTGCGTCCCCGTCCGGCGAGCGATCTCACGGTGGTCGGGCGCTTCTACGAGGTGCACAAATACACCGGCAGCCGCTGGGAGCTCTCGGTCGTCTGCGACGACAAGGAAGGCGCGATCATCGAGGCGAAGTCGATCCTCGAGAACAGCCGGGTCTCGGTCGGCGTTCGCGTGCTCCGGGTGATCGCCCAGGAGCACAACCGGACCAAGGACGTCACCTTCGTCGAGCAGACCGTGTTCCGCCAGTCGCCGGTGGACGAGCACAATGCCGAGGCGAGCGCCCGGCTGATGCGTGCCTGGCAGGAAGTCGAGGCCGCGCGCAAGCAGCGCCGCCTCGAGCGCATCCACGATCAGATCGACGACGAGGACGACGAGGACGAGGGCTGGCAGCTCAATCGCATGCGCATCATCCTCGGCCTCACCGTCGTCGCCTGGGTGGTGGTGATCGCCATGTTCCTGGTGCACCAGAACATCCTCTAGCGGCCGCCTCCGCTCGCTCGCTTCAGCAGCGCTTCCACCGCGACACGCGCCGGCATCGAGGGCGCGGCGCCGGCGGACTGCACCGAGAGCGCCGCCGCCGCGCTCGCGAATTCCACCGCCTGCCGCATCGACCGTCGCTCGGCGAGCGCCACCGCCAGCGCGCCGTTGAAGGCATCGCCGGCGCCCGTGCTGTCGACGACGCGCGGCACCGGAACGGCCGGCACATCCGCCTCGCCCTCCGCATCGAGGAGAAAGGCGCCGCGCTCGCCCAGAGTTATGATGACGGTGGCGACGCCCTCGCCGCGCAGCGCGCTCGCGGCGCGACGCGCGCTCTCGATATCGACAATGGGAAATCCCGCCAGCGCCGCCGCTTCGGTCTCGTTCGGCGTCAGCACATCGACGGCAGCAAGCAGCGCGCGGTCGAAAGGAACCGCCGGCGCCGGATTGAAGATCACCGGCACCCCCGCGCGACGCGCCGCGGCGATGGCGTGGGCGGCGAGCGGCACCGGCAGCTCGAGCTGGGTGAGGAAAGCCCCGGCGCGGCGGATCGCGGGCGCGGTGGCATCGAGCTCCGCCGCCGTGAGGCGCGCGGCGGCGCCAGGATTGACCACGATCGCGTTGTCGCCCTCCTGACCGACGAGGATCAGCGCGACGCCGGTGGGCGCCTCGGGATCGACATGGAGATGCGCGGTGTCGATGCCCTCGGCGGCGTAGAGATCGCGGGCGAGAGCGCCGAAGGGATCCGCGCCGATCTTGGCGATGAAGCTCACCTCGGCGCCGAGCCGCGCCGCGGCGACCGCCTGGTTCGACCCCTTGCCGCCCGGGCCGAGACTCGCCCCCAGCCCCAACAGCGTCTCGTGCCAGAGCGGCAGCCGCTCCACCCGGCTCACCACATCGGCGGCGAAGATGCCGAGCACGGCAACGCGAGGACGGGTCATCGGGGGAACCTCCGGGGCGCAGATTAGGCGAGGGCGACGCCGCTGGCGAGGCGCGCCACCGGCCCTCTGCCGGCCCCGCTGGAGGCTGCGGCTATGGCATACGCCACTCCAGCGAACCTATAATCATGGCACTATCCGGCGGCCCTGGAGGGTGGTTGCCTCGATGCGCTGTCCCGCCTGCAACTCGGACAACTCCGCCGAAAACCGCCACTGCGAGCGTTGCGGCGCGCGGCTTGCCGGACCCTGCCCGAGATGCGGCCGGCAGAACTCGCCGGCGGCACACTTTTGCGGATTCTGCGGCTTGTCTCTTGACCACAATCAGGAGTCGCTGTCGGTCGCGGAGAGCCCGACGCGCATCCGGGCCGAGCGCAAGCATGCCACCGTGCTCTTCGCCGACATCGTCGGCTCGACCGAGCTGATCGCGGGCCTCGATCCCGAGCAGGCGATGGAGCGGCTGCGCCCGGCGGTGGCGACGATGTGCGACATCGTGGAGCGCTTCGAGGGCACCGTCGTGCGCACCCTCGGCGACGGCATCATGGCGTTGTTCGGCGCGCCCCATGCCCAGGAGGGTCATGCGCTCCTGGCCTGCGAGAGCGCGCTCGCCATTCAGGACGCGTTTCCGTTGCGCGAGGGCGCCCTGCTGCTGCGGGTCGGGCTGCACTCCGGCGATATCGTCTCCGACATTCAGGTCGCCGAGCTCCTGAAGGGGAGAGCCGCCCACGGCGCGACCATTCATCTTGCGAGCCGTCTGCAGAGCATCGCCGACCCCGGAAACGTCTGCATCACGGACGACTGCTATCGCCTCGTCCGCCCCTACTGCGACGTGCGCCCGCTCGGCAAGCACGCCCTCAAGGGCTTTGCCGAGCCGATCGAGGTCTATGCGCTTCTCGCCCTGAAGCCGGCAGTGGCGAGCCAGCAGTTCCGTGGCACCAACCTGACCACGTTCCGGGGACGGGAGCGGGAATTCGCCGAGCTCCGGCGCGCGCTGCAGCGCACCGAGGACGGCGAGACCTCCGTGGTCGGCATCTCCGGCGATCCCGGAACCGGCAAGAGCCGGCTCTGCTACGAGTTCGCCGAGTGGTGCCGCGGCCGTCTCATTCCGGTCTTCGAGGCGCGCGCCCTGCCCTATGGGCACGCCACTCCGCTGCAGCCGGTGCTGGAGCTGCTGCGCCTCTTCTTCGGCATCCTGCCAACCGACAGCGCCGGCGTCTCGCGGGACCGGGTCGCCGAGCGCTTGGCGAGGATCGGCCCGACCTTCGAAGCGGATCTGCCGCTCTTGTGCGAGTTTCTCGGCATCCCCGTCGAAGCGGGGCAGCCGCTTCAGCTTTCACCCAAGGCGCGACGCGCTCGCCTGCTCGATATCGTGCGACACCTCGTCAGACAGAATGGTGCCAGGACGGCGGTCATCGTCATCGAGGATCTGCACTGGCTGGACGAGGCCAGCAAGGACTTCGTCGCGACGCTGGTCGATGCGGCCGCCGGCACGCGAACGATGCTTGTCCTCAACTATCGTCCGTCCTACGCCGAAACCTGGATGGATCTGCCCTATTTCCAGCAACTGTCCCTGGCGGAGCTCAGTCCCGTCGATACCAGCGCCCTGGTCGAGGAGCTGATCGGCAGCGCGACGGAGCTGAGCGATCTGCGCCGGTGCGTCGTCGAGCGAAGCGGCGGCAATGCCTTCTTCGCCGAGGAGCTCGTGCGCTCGCTGGTGGAGAACTCCTCGCTCATCGGCGATGCCGGCGACTACCGGCTTGGATGGAAGGACCGCGAGGATGCGCTCCCGCCGACGCTGCAGGCGGTCATCGGAGCGCGCATCGACCGCCTCGGCGATGTCGAGAAATCGCTCCTGCAGATCGGCTCGGTCATCGGCAAGGAGTTCCCGCTTACCGTCCTCGAAACGGTCGTCCAGGCTTCGGCCGGCAGCATTTCCGCCACCCTCGATCGCCTGTGCGAGGCCGACCTGCTGAAGATGCAACTGGTGGCCGAGGGCCGCCAGTACACGTTTCGCCACCCGCTGATCCAGGAGGTGGCCTATGCCTCGCAGCTCAGGGCGCGGCGCAGCACGCTCCACGCGTCGGTTGCCCGGGTGATGGAGCGGCACTACGGGGATCGACTGGACGAATTCGCCGCCCTGCTCGCCTACCACTTCGACGCCGCCGGACAGACGCTCGACGCCGCGCACTATGCGCGGCGCGCGGCCCTCTGGGTCGGCTCGACCAATTCTGCGCAGGCGATCCGGCACTGGCAGAAAGTGCGCCTGCTGATGCGGGACCAGGAGCACTCCCAATCGAACAACAACCTGCGGATCATGGCGAGCGCCCAGATCGCCTGGCTCGGCTGGCGCGAGGGGATGAGCGCCGAGGAGGCCAAGCCCTTCGTCGAGGAGGCGCTCGCCTGGGCAAGAGAGACCGACGACACGATGATCCCGCTGCTGTTGTTCCTGGATGGCCGGATCACGCTGGCGACCGGCGGGCCGGCAGACATCTATGTCGAGCGCGTCAAGGATGCCTTGTCGCTGCTCGACGCGGCGAGGTCGGTCGGTCGAGTGGCGACCCTGAATGCCTCGCTCAGCCAGGCCTACGCATGGGCCGGATTGCTCCACCAGGCGCTTGCCGCCAACGATGCCGCCTTAGCGGCGATTTCCGGCATCGACAAATTCGACCAGCAATTTCTCGGCTACAGCGTGGAGCATTGGACGATGAGCCTCCGCGGGCGCATCCTGGTCCGGCTCGGCCGCTTTTCCGAGGCGGAGGAATGCCTCGACAGGATGCTGTCAATCGAGCCGTCACT
Source organism: Allostellaceae bacterium (assembly GCA_035507155.1). Lineage (GTDB taxonomy): Bacteria > Pseudomonadota > Alphaproteobacteria > ATCC43930 > CGMCC-115725 > DASZHJ01. The sequence continues at coordinate 17,724 of DATJOK010000187.1, read as the reverse complement.
GGTCGATCCGACGGTCCAGATCATTCCGCATATGGGTTACGTCGAGCTTGCCGCCTGTCGTGGCGAGGCGGCGCTTGCCGAGCGGCATGCCTGGCGCGTGGCGGAAATCGCCGACCGCAGCAACAGCCCCTATCTTCGGGCCTATGCGCTCGCCGGACGCGGCGCGGTCAGATATCTGATGCAGGATTACGACGGCGCGGCGGCCGACTTCCGCGAGGGCCTGGACCTCACCCAGAGCGCGAAGGCGGCGCGGGAAAACGAGCCGGAGATGCTGGCCAGCCTCGCCGACTGTTATTATCTGGCGGGCGATCATGCGAGAGCGATCTCGGCCTCGAAGGAGGCGATCGCGATCGCTCGCCAGCGAAGCGCCCGGCTGCCGGAATGCCGTGCCTGCATCACCGGCGGCGCGGCCCTGCTGGCCGCCCACGGCGCCACGCGGCGGGACGAGGCAGAGGATCTGTTCCGCCGCGCGGGCGACCTGATCGCCGCATCGGGCGCGCTCATTTACGAGCAGCGTCTGGCAGGCGAGAGAGCGCGCATCCTGACGCTGACCTGCTGACCGCCGGCGCGTGATCCGACCCGGAGAATGCGCTATCGCCGGATCAGCAGCGTGAACTCGCTCAAACCGTAGCCGCCGAGGAGTTCCGCCGATGCGCCGAGCACGTCCTCACAGTGGCTGATCCAGGGCTCTGGTCGCGTCCGATAAAGCTGCGGCGGTGATGCCGGACCGGTGCCCTCCGCCAGGAGGAAATTGACGGCGAAGCCCTTTCGGCTCGACCGATGCATGTCCGCGAGCGTCGACGCAATGAAACGCTCCCAGAGCGGGATCGGCTGATCCAGCTTGACGTTGAAGATCCCGCTCGCGATCGAATAGTCGGCGACCCGCGGCCCGCGCTTGTCGACGGCAAAGCGCGCCGGGCTCCGGCTTCGCCACATCTCCTGCGCCTGCCGGACCATGGCGGGTGACAGATCGACGCCGAGGTAGTCGACCTCCGCCCCGGCATGGGCCGTCGCCAGGAAGCCGAGCAGCGCGCCGTATCCGCAGCCGATGTCGTTCAACGAGAACGCACGGGCGAAATCACAGAGCCGCAGCAGCTGGGCGAAGCGAAGCGCCTGCGCCGCATCGGACTCCCAATCGACTCCACGGTGCGTCGCGCCGTGGAGCGCAATCTTCAGGGAATAGTAGGCCTCGACCGCCGCATAGAGCGCCTCGAGCGACGGCTCGCGCTCGCCCGTGCAGCCGCGATCCTGTCCTTTGTCCCGCGCCGCCACCGTCGGCGAGGGTCAGGAACGCGGCTTCATCGGCAGCGAGATCGTTATGAAATTGCTCGTTATGTAGAAGATCGGGCTGCTCTTCAGCCGCACCGTCACCCGCGGATTCTTCCGCGAGTCGTGGGCAGTGAAATGAACCGGCGACGGAGGCTTCGAGGCCAGGTCCTCCATCAGCACCGCGACGATCCGCTGGTCACCGGTCTGGGCTTTGCGGTCGGACGGCACCTTCCTGTAGGAGTCGAGCAATTGGTACCACTTGTTCTTGATGGCGGCGCTCCAATTGCCGGCCAGGCCGAGCAGCAGGACCGAATCCGCGAAGGAGTGCTTCGGCGAGAAGACGGTGAACTTCCTCTGCAGCTCCACCATCTCCCCGATCTGGTCGCTCTCGGGGCCGAAGCGTAGATTCAGCTGCTGCAAAAGAATGCCGATGTAAATGTCGTCTTGCAGCATGAACATTCCCATGGTGTCCCCCTTCCCTGCAGAACACGCGTGGATAACGTCGACGTTGTCGCGACTGGGCTTGAGCGCTCAACCAGTAACACAGGCTCGATGATCCGGCCAATCAGCCGGCGCGATGGTGGACGATGCTCGACCGCCGGCTGCGCGAGCCGGCTGGTCTGGAATTCCAGCCCGCGGACCGCTGCGCGATCCCGCGAAGGTGCCTTGGGCGGCGCGGTGCGAAAGACGAAAAGTGGTGCCCCGAGTCGGATTTGAACCAACGGCCTACCGCTTACGAAGCGGTTGCTCTACCGCTGAGCTATCGGGGCCCCCGGAATGGCGGCGGAACTTACCGCCCTGCCGCTGTCGCCGTCAACCGAGCGGCCGGCGGCGCGCCATCCCCGGAGGTCAATAGCCCCGCTGCGCCATGCAGGTGGTGAAGACCTGGAAGTTGTCGGTCATCCGCTCCTTGATGCTGCGGACATCCGCGGTGGTCCGCTGCGCCGTATCGATGCATTGGGCCCGCCCCTGCGCCAGCGGCACGCCGTTGCCGTCGATCGCATTCCAGGTGTGCCCGCTCTGCGTAGCGCAGGAGATCAGGACCAACGGAAGCAGCGCGAGCAGGATGGGACGCATCGAGAAAACCTCAGGCAACCTCTGAGCGAGCGGCCAAGTCTAGGGGTCCGGGAGCCCGCTCTGCAACCGCAAGTTTGCCGCAGGCGCCTCGCAAGACTTTGATTTTGTGTCAACCTTATGTCGGTCGGGCGACAGCCGAGTTGCCCGTCGCTATCGACAGGGGAGAGGCCGGCGCGCTGCTCGCAGGGGGCGGCATGAGCCCCTGAAGCGCCGGTCCGGCGAGCGGCGGCCGCGCCGCCCGCGCCGGCAGCCGCCACTCGAAGCTGGCAAAGGCGCGGCAGGTCGGACAATGGGCGACCCAGCGCAGGCTCTCGGTGCCACAGCGGTCGCAGACATAGGTGGCATCGAGGCCGGTGGCGGCGCGGGCGAGCCAGCGCCGGGCGAGCGCGCCGTCGCCGCGCTCGCTCTCCTCGACCTCCGCCATCAGGCGGGAGGCGCGGGCCGGCGCCGGCGCGCCCTCCGCGTCCTCGGCGATGCCGGCGCGCGCCAGGTGCCGACGCGCCTCGCCCCAGAGCCGCGCCCGGAGTGCCGCCGCCGCCAGCATCAGATGGGTCTCCAGATGGTCGGGATTGGTGTCTGCCAGGCGCTGCAGCCGCTGCATCTGCTCGAGCGGCGTCTCGCCGGTGGCGAGCGTGCGATAGACCTCGGCGAGGGCCGGCTCCGGTGCCTGGCGCCAGGCCGTTTCCAAGTTACGCGCCGCCGGGCGCAGCCGGCCGGCATCGCGCAGCAGGGTCGCGTGCCAGGCCGCCGCCGGCGCGAAGCCGGGATCGGCGTGCTGCGCCCGCTCCGCCAGCGCCAGCGCGCCGCGCGCGTCGCCGCTGCCGGCCGCGGCATGGCTCTCCTGCAGCAGCAGCGCCGCCTCCATGCGCCGGCCTTCCGGCACCGGCAGCGCCTTGCGGCGCACCGCCTGCGCCAGCGTCGCCTGCGCCTCCTTCCAGCGCCCGGCGCGCGCCTGCAGCTCGGCGAGGCTGGCGAGCGCCCAGCCGGTCTTCGGTTTGAGCCGCCGCGCACGCTCGGCAAGCCCCAGCGCCTTGAAATCGTCGCCCGCCCTGAGCGCCTGGGTCAGCAGGCCGCGGATGCCGAGGAACTCGGTCTCCGGCCGCTCCAGCATGGCGGAGAAATAGCTCTCCGCGGCGCGCTCGTCGCCGCTGAGCTGCGCCGCCTGCGCCTGCAGCAGCAGGGTGAGCGGCGGCTCGGCCAGCAGCGCATCGGCGCGGCGCGCGAGTCGGCGCGCCTCCTCCGCCTCGCCGGCGGCGACCGCCACCATGCCCTGGGTCAGCGCGCGATAGCCCTCGCGCCGCCGCCGCTCGCGCCGCGCGCGGAGCCAGGCGCCGGGCGCGCCGAGGATCCCGCCCAGCAGCCGCCACAGCAGCGCGATCACCGTCAGCAGCACGAGGAGCCCGACCACCAGCACCGCGACGCTGGTGTCGACGCGCCAGCCGTCCCACACCAGCGAGACGGTGCCGGGCCGGTCGGCGAGGAACACCGCCGCCGCGACCACCGCCGCGATGGCGAGGATGCCGACGAGGAGCCGTCTCACGGCTTCGATCCGGGGGTGGCCTGATCGCCGAGGAAGCGGCCGGCGAGCATGGTGTCGAGCGATGCGACGGCGGCTTCCACCTGGAGCCGCGCCTCGGCATCGGCGAGCCAGGGCTCGGCGCCCTCTGCCGCGGCGCCGGCGAGCTTCTTCATCGCCGCCACGGCGCCGGAGAGATCGCCGCCTTTGAGCGCCGCCTCCGCCTCGGCGAGCGTCGCCTCGGTGGTGTCGCCCGCCGCCGCCGCGCGCGGCCCCACGCGGCGCACGCTGACGAGACCCCGGAGCTTCGCCCAGACCGCGGAGCGCCAGTCGCCATCGGCGGCGCCGGCGGCGGGATTGAGCAGCGTCGGCGCCAGCTGCTCCAGCCGCGCGCCGAGAACCGCAACGCTCGGCAGGCCCTGCTTCGCATGCGCCTCGAGCGGCCGCAGCGCCGCGGCGAGCTCCGGCCGCTGGCGCGCCAGCGTCGCGACGCTCGCGAGCTCGGCCTCGTAGGGCCTGGACGTCAAGACCGCCTGATGGAGCTGCTCTACCGCCAGCAGCAGCGCCGCGTCGGTGCGGTCGGGTGTCTGCGCGGCGCTCTGCTGCAGCTTTGCCAGCATCTGCGACTGCTCGTCGAGGCGATGATCGATCGCCTGGATCTCGGTCTGCATCGACTTCACGATCTCGGCGGGAGCGCCGCTGCCGAGGCTCGCGATGCGCTGCTCGAGGCTCGCCAGCCGATCGGAGAGCTGGCTCATGAGCTGCGCCTGCTGCGCCGCGCCCGGCGATTCGGCGGGCGCCGGCGCCGATTTGCTGCGCGCCTCGAGATCGGCGAGGCGCTTCTCGGCATCGGCAAGATGCTGGCGGGTTTCCGCGGCGCCGGCGAGCTCCGCCTGCAGCGCGTCGATCTTCGCCTTGAGCGCCGTCACCTCGGCGCCGCTGCTGCTGCCGTTGCCGCCGACGAAGCGCGGCGTCCAGTACGGCGCGCTCGCCAGCGCCGCGACCAGGAAGACGCAGAGCAGCACCAGCGCCGCCAGCAGTCGGCGCGAGCGCGGCGTGCGCCCGATGCCGGCGCGCGGCGGGGTGGCGGCGGAGGACTGGCTTGCGGCGCCGTCATGGGCGGCGCCGGTGGCGTTCGCTGGTTTGATGACGGTGCCCTCGATCTCGACGCCGCGCTCGCTCATGCGTTCATCGCCCCGCTTCCCCGCTGCGCTCTCCGTCTCGCTCGCCAGACGGTCGAGTGCTTCCAGCAGCGCCGCCTCGGTGGGCTCCGCGGCGACCACCACCCGGCGCCACGCCAGCGGCCTGAGCGCCGCCTCCACCGCGGGGCTCAGCGCCAGTGCCGTCATGCCGGCGCAGGCCTGCTGCAGCCCGGCGGCGGCGGCGAGCCTAACAAAGCTGCTCGCGGTGCGGGGAGAGAAAAAGAGCGCCGCATCGAGTCGGCGGTCGCGAATCGCGCTGGCTGCCTCCGGCGCCAATTCGCTGGCGGCCTCGGCGCGATAGAGCGCGACCGGCCGCACGGTGAAGCCGGCGGCGCCCAGCGTCCCCGCGAGATCGCCGGCGGCATCCTTGCCGCGGCCATGCACCAGCGCGCCGTCCTCGGGCTTGAGCCGCGCGCGCACCAGCGCGGCGAGATCGGTGACGTCGCCGCCGGCACTCTCTACCTCAGCAAACCCCGCCGCGCGCGCCGCCCGTGCGGTCGCATCGCCGACCGCGAAGACCCGGAGATCGCGGCGCGGCGTGGCGGCGGCGAAAACCTCGACGCCGTTGGCGCTGGTGAACAGCACCGCCTGCGCGCCGGCGAGCGCCGCGGCAAGATGCGCCGCCGCGTCGGGCTCCGGCACGATCGTCAGCAGCGGCTCGATCACCGTCTCATGACCGAGCGCGGCAAGCCGCGCGGCCAGCGCCGCCGCCGCGGACCCCGGTCGCGTGATGAGGAGCTTCACACCGGCGTTCCCTCCGGCACCGGCAGATCGAAGAAGCCGGGACCGGCCTCGGCGCGAAGCTGCGCGCCCGCCTCGCGGCCAAGCAGCGCCGCATCGCCGACCACGCCGGCGCGCGATGCCTCGTGGCACTGGGTACCGTCGGGACGGATGATGCGGGCGCGGAGATGCAGACTGCCGTCGTCAGCGATCGTCGCGAGCGCGGCGATCGGCGTGCGGCAGGAACCGTCGAGCGCCGCCAGCAGCGCGCGCTCCGCCGTCGCGGCGATGGCGGCGGCGGCATCGTCGATCGGCGCGAGGTAGCTCCGCACGCGCGCGTCGGCGGCCCGCGTCTCCACCGCGATGATGCCCTGGGCCGGCGCCGGCAGCATGAGATCCTCGGGCAGGATCTCCTGGATCACGTGCTCGAGGCCGAGCCGCTTCAGCCCGGCGACCGCGAGCAGCGTCCCCTCGACGCGACCCTCCTCCATCTTGCGGAGCCGCGTCTCTACATTGCCGCGGATCGGCACCACGCGGAGATCCGGCCGCGCGCGCAGGATCTGCGCCTGACGGCGGAGCGCCGAGGATCCGAGCACCGCGCCCTGCGGCAGGTCGCGGAAGCGCCGGTGACCGCGCGCGACGAAGGCGTCGCGCGGATCGGCGCGCGGCAGGTGGCAGGCGATGGCGAGGCCGGGCGGCAGCACCGTCGCCATGTCCTTGAGGGAATGGACGGCGAGATCGATGGTGCCGGCGAGGAGCGCCTCCTCGATCTCTTTGGTGAAGAGGCCCTTGCCACCGATCGCCGCCAGCGTGCGGTCGGTGACGCGGTCGCCGGTGGTGCGGATCACCGTGATCTCGATCGCGTCCGGCGCCGCCAGCTCCGCGTGGGCGGCGACCAGCCTCGACCTGAGCTCGCGCGCCTGGATCAGCGCCAGGGGGCTGCCGCGGGTGCCGATGCGGAGACGGGGGCTCGTCATCGCTTCCTATTAGGGGGTCGCGCGGCGCAAGGGAAGGGTGCGCGGGCCGCGCGATTGCCGCAGGCGCCGCCGGCCGCTATGGTCCCGCGCCATGCTGATCCTGGGCATCGAGACAAGCTGCGACGAGACCGCCGCAGCGGTGGTGGGCGAGGACCGCCCGCGCATCCGCGCGAGCCTGGTGCTGTCGCAGCTCGCCGAGCATCGCCCCTTCGGCGGCATCGTGCCGGAGATCGCCGCCCGCTCGCACCTCGCCCATCTCGACCGGCTCGCCCGCGGCGCGCTCGCGGAGGCGGGCATCGGCTTCGCGGCGCTCGACGGCATCGCCGTCACCGGCGGACCCGGCCTCATCGGCGGCGTGATGGTGGGGGTGATGTTCGCCAAGGCGATCGCGCTTGCCCGCAAACTGCCGTTCCTGGCGGTCAATCATCTGGAGGGCCATGCGCTCACCGCGCGGCTCACCGACGACGTGCCGTTTCCCTATCTGTTGCTGCTGGTTTCCGGCGGCCACTGCCAGCTGCTGGCGGTGGAGGGCGTCGGCCGCTATCGCCGGCTCGGCACCACCGTCGACGACGCCGCCGGCGAATGCTTCGACAAGGGTGCGAAGCTGCTGGGCCTCGGATTCCCCGGCGGCCCCGCGATCGAGAGTGCGGCGCAGGACGGCGACGCACAGCGCTTTCCGTTGCCGCGGCCGCTCAAGGGGCGGCCCGGCTGCAACTTCTCGTTCTCCGGCCTGAAGACGGCGCTGCGCGAGACGGTGGCGGCGCTGGGCGGCACCACGGCGCTCTCGCGCCAGGACGTCGCCGATCTCGCCGCGGGGCTGCAGGCGGCGATCGGCGACTGCCTCGTCGACCGCACCGCCCATGCGATCGCCGAGTTTCGCCGGCAGCACGGGAGCGGTCCGCTGGTGGTGGCCGGCGGCGTCGCCGCCAACCGCACGCTCAGAGCTGCGCTGACGACGCTGGCATCGGAGCATGGGATTCCCTTCGCAGCGCCGCCGCCGGCGCTCTGCACCGACAACGGCGCGATGATCGCCTGGGCCGGGCTCGAGCGGCTGCGCGCCGGCCTCGAGGATGCGCTCGACTTCGCGCCGCGCCCGCGCTGGCCGCTCGATCCCACCGCGCCGCGCGCCACCGGCGCCGGCATCAAAGCATGAGCAACACCGCATGAGCGAGGGCCCCGAGGCAAGAGCCGCGCGCCAGCGGCAGCAGCGCTGGACCGGCTTCGGGACGGCGGTTGCGCTCGTCGCCATGGTGGGCTTCGGCACCGCGCTCTGGAAGGTGGCGGATCACGGCGCCTGCGATGCCGAGACGCCGGCGGTATTCTCGTCGCTTTATCACATCGAAGGCGCATCGATGGCGCCGACGATCCGCCCGGGCGAATGGATCTGGGCGCGCCGGCGCTATTACTGCAGCAGCGAGCCACAGCGCGGCAACCTGGCGGTGCTGGCGCCGGTGCACGGCGAGGACGGGTATTGGCTCGGCCGGATCGTCGGGCTGCCGGGCGACCGCGTGCAGATCAAGGACGGCCATCCGGTCATCAACGGCACGCCGGTCGAGCAGCAATGGCTGCAGAGCGAGATCGGCGACACCACCAACGGTCCGCCGCGGCATGTCAGCACCTTCGCCGAGAGCCTGCCGCGCGGACCGCGCTACCGCGTCCAGATCCAGGACACCCACGCGGCAGCGGAGAACACCCAGGAGATCACGGTGCCCGCGGATCACTACTTCGTGCTGGGCGACGGGCGCGACGACTCCCTCGACAGCCGCTCCACTGCGATCGGGCCGATCCCCCGCGCCTTCATTGTCGACCGGCCGGTCTGGATCCTCTGGGGCAGCACCTGGGACCGCGTGATCCGCCGGATCCAGTAGCCCGCACCCTTGCGCCGCGGGCGGCGCCGTGCTTCATCGAACACTCGATCTGCAAGGGAGCGCGGCGTGGCGCAGGAGTCCGGCAGCGAGCGCATCGGCATCGTCGGCGGCGGTGCCTGGGGGACGGCGCTGGCGCTGGTGGCGCTGCGCGCCGGTCGCCAGCCGCTGCTCTGGGCGCGCGAGGCGGAGGTGGTGGCGGCGATCAACGCCAGCCACGAGAACCGCCTCTTCCTGCCCGGCATCGCGCTCGATGCGGCGATCCGCGCCACCGGCGACCTCGCGGAGATCGCGGGTTGCGATCTGCTGCTGCTGGCGGTGCCGACGCAGTTCCTGCGCACGGTCGCCGGCGCGCTCGCGCCCCACGCGGGAATGACGCCGGTGGTGCTCTGCGCCAAGGGCATCGAGGAGGGCACCGGCGCGCTCCTCAGCGAGGTGGCAGCAGCGGTGCTGCCGCGCTCGCCGATGGCGGTGCTCTCCGGCCCCACTTTCGCCGCCGAAGTGGCGCGCGACCTGCCGACCGCGATCACGCTCGCGACCTCCGATGCGACGCTCGGCCAGCGGCTGGTGCAGAGTCTCGGCAGCCGCGGCTTCCGCCCTTATCTCAGCGACGACGTGGTGGGCGCCGAGATCGGCGGCGCAATCAAGAACGTGATCGCCATCGCCTGCGGCATCGTCGAGGGACGCAAGCTCGGCGACAACGCGCGCGCCGCCCTCATCACCCGCGGCCTCGCGGAGATGGCGCGGCTCGCCATCGCCAAGGGCGGCCGCGCCGAGACGCTGATGGGACTCTCGGGCCTCGGCGATCTCACCCTCACCTGCACCGGCGCGCAGTCGCGCAACCACTCCCTCGGCGTGGCGCTGGGGCAGGGCCAGAGCCTCGCCGACATCCTCGCGAGCCGCCGCTCGGTGGCCGAGGGGGTGACCTCCTCCCGCGCCGCCGCCGCGCTCGCCCGCCGGCTCGGCATCGAGATGCCGATCACCTTCGCGGTGGAGGCGGTCCTGCATCTGGGCGCCGGCATCGACGCGGCGATGGAAGGCTTGCTGGCGCGTCCCTTCCGAACGGAAGCTGTGACCCGGACTTAACAAGATTTGGTAAGCAATCGGTAATAAAACGCAAAATCTGGTGACAGCAGATTGGGCGCGCGCTATCGTTTTGCTTAGTGACGAGTCGCGCCCGATCCTCGCTTCTTCCGCTGGATCCACAGGAGATCCAACCCGGCTTGCGCACCGTAACCAGGCTTTCCGGTCATCACGCCTCCCGGCCCGCCGGGAGGCGTTTTTTGTCGGCGTCACCCTGTCCCACATCCCCCTATCCCACATCCCAGGAGGACATCAGCACATGGCCAAGCGTTCGCGCGACATCGCCCATGCCCGCCTGCAAGAGGCCAGCGTCGAGCCGCTGTTCCGCTCGAACTGGCATCCGCTTGCGGGCGAGCGCGAGCCGGGCCGCGAGCAGAGCTATGTGCGGACGGTGCGGCCGCAGAGCGATACCCAGCGCGAGCTGGTGAACGCGATCGACACCCATCACCTCACCCTGGCGCTGGGGCCGGCGGGCACCGGCAAGACTTATCTCGCGGTCACCGCGGCGGTGGCGGCGCTGGAGGCGGGCCGCGTCGGCCGCATCGTGCTGACCCGGCCGGCGGTGGAGGCCGGCGAGAATCTGGGCTTCCTGCCGGGCGATCTCATCGACAAGCTGGCGCCCTACCTGCGGCCCCTCTACGACGCCCTCAACGAGCGGCTGGGCGGCAAGCGGGTGCGCCAGCTGATGAGCGAGGGGGCGATCGAGATCGCCCCCATCGCCTATATGCGCGGCCGCACCCTCAACAACGCCTTCGTTGTGGTGGACGAGGCACAGAACTGCACCTATGCCCAGATCAAGATGGTGCTGACGCGGCTTGGCTGGCACTCGACCATGGTGGTGACCGGCGATCCCGACCAGACCGACCTGCTGGAAGGCCTCTCCGGACTGGCCGATATCGCCCATCGCCTGGAGGCGCTCCCCGACGTGGCGGTGGTGCGCTTGAGCGAGCGCGACATCGTCCGCCACCCCCTCGTGGGCGAGATGCTGGGCGTGCTCTAAAACCAGCGCTCTTCTCAGGAGGGGGCGCCTTCGCTAAGAAGGCGCCATGAAGACCGCCACGGCGCTCGCCATCCGGCACGTCGCGTTCGAGGACCTCGGCAGTTTCGCCCCGGTGCTGCGCCAGCGCGGCTTCATCGTGGGCTACCGGGAAGCCGGCCTCGACGACCTGGAGGCGCGCGACCTGATGGATGCCGATCTGGTGATCGTGCTCGGCGGCCCGGTCGGCGTCTACGAGACCGCCCACTATCCGTTCCTCAAGCACGAGCTGCGGCTGATCGCGCACCGGATCAAGTCGAACCGGCCGGTGCTCGGCATCTGCCTCGGCGCGCAGCTGATGGCGCGCACGCTGGGCGCCCGCGTCTACAAGGGGAGGCGCAAAGAGCTTTCCTGGGGCGCGCTCAGCCTCAGCAAGGAAGGGCGCGCCTCGCCGCTGGCGGCGCTGGCGCGGACGGAGGTGCTGCACTGGCATGGCGACACCTTCGACCTGCCTGACGGCGCGACCCTGCTGGCCTCCAACGAGAACTACGCCAACCAGGCCTTTGCATTCGGCGACACGGCGCTGGCGCTCCAGTTCCACGTCGAGGTGACGGCGGGCGGCTTCGAGCACTGGCTGATCGGCCATGCGGTGGAGATCGCCGACGCGCGCGGCGTCGACGTGGCGATGCTGCGCCGCCAGGCGCGCCGCAAGGCGCCGCGGCTGGAGCAGCGCGGACCGCGCGTGCTCTCGGACTGGCTCGACCACGTGGGTCTCTGAGCCCGTGGCCCGCCCGCCCGCCATCGTGATCTTGACCGGCGCCGGCATCTCGAAGGAGTCCGGCCTCGACACCTTCCGCGACGCCGACGGCATCTGGGCGAAGGTCCGGCTCGAGGATGTGGCGACGCCGGAGGCCTTCGCCCGCGACCCGGCGCGCGTCCATGCCTTCTACAACGCGCGCCGACACGGCCTGCGCAATCCCAATGTGCAGCCGAACGCGGCGCACCGGGCGCTCGCCGAGCTTGAGCGGAGCTGGTCCGGCGAGCTGCTGCTGGTGACGCAGAACATCGATGACCTGCATGAGCGCGCCGGCAGCCGCCATCTCATCCACATGCACGGCGAGCTTCTGAAGACGCGCTGCGGCAATTGCGGCGCCATCACCATCGAGAGCGGCGACCTCGACATCTTTCTGCCCTGCGGCACCTGCGGCAAGGAGGGCTTCCTCCGGCCGCATGTGGTGTGGTTCGGCGAGATGCCGCTGGAGATGGAGCGGATCTACGACGCCATCGCCGGCTGCGGCCTCTTCATCTCGATCGGTACTTCCGGCAACGTCTACCCCGCCGCCGGCTTCGTCGCCGAGGCACGGCAGGTCGCCGGCGCCGAGACCGTCGAGCTCAATCTCGAGCCCTCGGAAGGGGCGACGCAATTCGCCGAGCGGCGCTACGGCCCGGCGAGCGAGATCGTCCCCGCCTATGTGCGCGAACTCCTGGCGCGCCGGTCCTGACACCATGGCCGGCACCGCCGAGGAGCAGGCGCGCCTCGACGCGCTCACCACCGAGATCCGCGCCTGCACGATCTGCGCCAAGCATCTGCCGCTGGGGCCGCGGCCGGTGCTGCGCGGCCACGCCTCGGCGCGGCTCCTGATCCTGAGCCAGGCGCCCGGCACCCGCGTCCACATGACCGGGCTCTCGTTCAACGACCGCAGCGGCGACCGGCTCCGCGAGTGGCTCGATATCGGCCGCAAGACCTTCTACGACGAGAGCCGCATCGCCATCGCGCCGATGGGGTTCTGCTATCCCGGCCGCGACGCCAAGGGCGGCGACCTGCCGCCCAGGCCGGAATGCGCGCCCCAATGGCTGCCGCCGCTGCTGCAGCACCTGCCGCATCTGGAGCTCATCCTGCTGGTGGGCTCCTACGCCATCGATCATTATCTCGAAGGGCGCACCAGGCCGACGATGACCGAGACGGTGCGGGCGTGGCGCGACTACCTGCCGCGCTACCTGCCGCTGCCGCATCCGAGCTGGCGCAACACCGCCTGGCTCAAGCGCAATCCCTGGTTCGCCGAGGAGCTGCTGCCGGAGCTGCGCCGGCGCGTGCGCAAGCTGCTTTGAGCGGCCCGGCTACTCTTCCGCCTCGAGCCGCTCCATGTCCGCGTCGGAGAAGCCGAAGTGGTGGCCGATCTCGTGGATCAGCACGTGGCGCACGACGCGATAGAGGTCCTCGCCGGTCTCGCACCAGTAATCGAGGATCGGCCGGCGATAGAGGAAGATCATGTCGGTGTCGGGCCTGACATCGGCGACGCTCTTCAGCGGCAGCGCCACGCCGCGATAGAGGCCGAGAATGTCGAAGGGGCTCTCGAGCCCCATCTCCACTTCCACCTCCTCGTCGGGAAACTCGTCGACGCGGATGATGACGCGGCCGAGGTGGCGCTGCAGCGGCGCCGGGATGGTGGTGAGCGCGCGCTCCGCCAGCGCCTCGATATCGGCGAGCGACGGCGGGACCCCGTGCTTCATCGCATCGCTCATGACCTGCGCCGGCTCGCCTTGATCTTTCCGCGTCGCCGCGCCAATTCTCTCGGCAGGTGGAGCGGCGGAGGAGCGTCATGGCGGCACGGCTGCACGGCACACAGCGGACGGCGGCGATCAAGCAGCTCGCCGGCTGGTCCGAGGTCGAGGACCGGGACGCCATCCGCAAGACGTTTCACTTCGGCTCCTTCCGCGAGGCCTGGGCCTTCATGACCGAGGTGGCGCTCATCGCGGAGAAGATGGGACATCACCCGGAATGGTTCAATGTCTATAACCGGGTGGAAATCATCCTCGCAACCCACGATCTCGACGGCGTCTCCGATCTCGATATCCAGCTCGCCCGCGCCATCGACGAGCTGGCGCCCCGCCGCGACCGTGGCCGCGGCGTGCACTAGTTTTCCGGATTCCGCTACTTCGGCTGCATGCGCAGCGCGCCGTCAAGGCGGATTACCTCGCCGTTCAGCATGGCGTTGTCGATGATGTGCAGCACCAGCGCCGCGTATTCCTCCGGCTTGCCGAAGCGGGAGGGAAAGGGAACGCTCTGCGCCAGGCCGTCCTGCACCGGCTGCGGCATGCCGAGCAGCAGCGGCGTCGCGAAGAGGCCGGGCGCGATGGCATTGACGCGGATGCCGCTGCGGGCGAACTCGCGCGCCGCCGGCATGGTGAGGGCGACGATGCCGCCCTTGGAGGCGGAATAGGCGGCCTGGCCGATCTGGCCCTCATAGGCGGCGACCGAGGCGGTGGAGACGATGACACCGCGCTCGCCGTCCTCGAGAGCAGAAAGCCCGGTCATATCGGCGGCGGCGAGTCGCATCAGGTTGAAGCTGCCGACGAGGTTGATGTCGATGACGCGCTTGAAGGCCTCGAGCGGCATCGGCCCGTCGCGGCCGACGATGCGCTGCGCCGGGCCGATGCCGGCGCAGTTGATGAGGACGCGCGCCGCGCCATGGGCGCTCCGCGCGGCGGCGACCGCCACCTCGGCGCTCTTCGCATCGGAGACGTCGCAAGCGACGGCGAGGCCACCGATCTCCTGCGCCACCCCCTTCGCCGCCTCGAGATTGACGTCGAGCACCGCCACCTTGGCGCCGGCCTTCGCCAGCGCGCGCGCCGTCGCGGCGCCGAGCCCCGAGGCGCCGCCCGTCACCAGGGCGCTCTGACCGCTGAGTTTCATCGAGACCTCCTGAAGCCTTTCGCAGCGAAGTGGATACCGGTTCGCCGCCGGAAATGCGACAAAATCCGCGCGCCCCCGCTCACGCCCGCGGCAGCGGCTCGCGGGCGCTGATGGCGGGCGATGGCGCCCGCGCCCGGAGCCGCGCCAGCTTCGCCTCGCGATGCGCCACGTAGATCGAGGAAGCGGCAATGGTGATGGCGCCGACCCAGGTCCAGAGATCGGTCACCTCGTGGAAGATCGCGTAGCCGAGGAAGGCCGCGAAGGGGAGGCGCAGGAACTCGAAGGGCGCGCAGGCGCTGGCATCGACGGCGCGATATCCGCGCACCACCGAGAGATGCGAGGCGGTGCCGAGCGCTCCCAGCAGGATGAGCCAGGCGAGCGCCGTCAGCGAGGGCCACTGCCAGACGAAAAGCGCCGGGATGAGCGAGAGCGGCGTCACGTAGAGCATCAGATACGTGACGATCGCGTTCGGTGATTCCGTGCGGGCGAGGAACTTCACCGTCACCACGTTCATGCCGCCGGTGAGCGCCGAGGCGAGGATGTAGAAGGCGTTGGGATCGAGGCCCTCGGACGTCGGGCGCAGCACCACCAGCGTGCCGACGAAGCCCACGGCGAGCGCCGCCCAGCGGCGGATGCGCACGGTCTCGCGCAGGATGAGCGCGGCGCCCAGGGTCGAGAACAGCGGCGCGGTGAAGTTGAGCGCGGTCGCGGTGGAGAGCGGCACCAGGGTGATGCCGTAGAACCAGGTCAGCATCGAGACGAGGCTCACCATGCCGCGCATGGTGTAGAAGCCGATCTTGCTGGTCTTGAGCGCGCCGAACCCCACCTTGACGATCCAGGGGATCATCACCAGGAAGCCGAAGAGGCAGCGGAAGAAGGTGATCTCGAAGGAATGGAGCTCCTTCGCTGCCTCGCGCACCACCACGTTCATGATGGTGGCGCAGAAGCCGGCGGTGATGACCCAGAACGCCGAGCGCGTGATCGGCGGCAGCGCGGCGAAGCGGGTGTTGATCGGCGCGAGGGAAACCATCGGGGGTGCCAGGCGGCGGTGCGGGCGCCCCTTAAGCCTTGAGCTGCGGCAGGTTCTTGTAGAGGGCGAGCGCCTCGGGATTGGCGAGCGCCTCGACGTTCTTGATGCTGCGGCCGTGCACGACGTCGCGCACCGCGAGCTCGACGATCTTGCCGCTCTTGGTGCGCGGGATGTCGGCGACCTGGATCACCTTGGCCGGCACGTGGCGCGGCGTCGCGTTGTCGCGGATCTTCTGGCGGATCTTCTGCACCAGCGCATCCTCCAGCACCAGCCCCTCGCGCAGCTTGACGAACAGCACCACGCGCACGTCGTTGTCCCAATCCTGGCCGATGACGATCGCCTCCAGCACCTCGGGAACCTGCTCCACCTGGCGGTAGATCTCCGCGGTGCCGATGCGGACGCCGCCCGGCTTCAGCACGGTGTCGGAGCGGCCGTAGATGATCATGCCGCCATGCTCGGTCATCGCCGCGTAGTCGCCGTGGCACCAGATGTTCGGGAAGCGCGCGAAATAGGCGTCGTGATAGCGCTGCCCCTGGGGATCGTTCCAGAACCCGATCGGCATGCAGGGAAACGGCCTGGTGCAGACGAGCTCGCCCTTCTCGCCGATGGCTGCCGGCTTGCCGGCATCATCGAAAACATCCACCGCGAGGCCGAGCCCGCGGGTCTGGATCTCGCCGCGCCAGACCGGGCCGATCGGATTGCCGAGCACGAAGCAGGAGACGATGTCGGTGCCACCGGAGATCGAGGAGAGGCAGAGATCCGGCTTCACCTTCTCGTAGACGTAGTCGAAGCCCTCCGGCGCCAGCGGCGAGCCGGTCGAGGTCATCACCCGGACGGTCGCGAGCTTGTGGGTCTTCCTCGGCTCGAGATTGGCCTTGTGGCAGGCGTCGATGTATTTCGCCGAGGTGCCGAAGAGCGTCATCCCCTCGGCATCGGCGTAATCGAAGAGGATGTTGCCGCTGGGATGGAAGGGCGAGCCGTCATAGAGCAGCAGCGTCGCATCGGATGCCAAGCCCGAGACCAGCCAGTTCCACATCATCCAGCCGCAGGTGGTGAAATAGAAGACGCGGTCGCCCGCTCGCACGTCCGAGTGCAGGCGATGCTCCTTCAGATGCTGCAGCAGCGTGCCGCCGGCGCCGTGCACGATGCATTTCGGCACGCCCGTCGTGCCCGACGAGTACATGATGTAGAGCGGATGATTGAACGGCAGCCGCGCGAAGGCGATCGGACCCGGGCGGTGCGGCGCCAGATAATCGCTCAGCATCGTGGCATCGCGGATCCCGGCAAGATCGGGCTTCTCGCGCGTATAGGGCACCACCACCACCCGCCTGACACTGGGGAGCTGCTGCAGGATCTCGCGCGCCTTCTCCAGGCAGTCGAAGCTCTTGCCGTTGTAGAAGTAGCCCTCCGCGAGGACGAGTACCTTGGGCTCGATCTGGCTGAAGCGGTCGACCACGCCCTTGACGCCGAAATCCGGCGAGCAGGAGGACCAGACCGCGCCGATGCTGGTGGCCGCCAGCATGGCGATCACCGTCTCCGCCATGTTGGGGAGATATCCCGCGACGCGATCGCCGGCGGCGACACCATCGGCCTTGAGGGCCTGCGCCATCTGCGAGACGGCGTCGTGGAGCTGGGCACGGGTGAAGCGCCGCTTCACCTTGTCCTCGCCCCAGAACACGATGGCGTCGCTGCCGTCGCGCTGGCGCAGCAGGTTCTCGGCGAAATTGAGCCGGGCGTCGGGGAAGAACTGGGCGCCCGGCATCTTGCTGCCGTCCACCAGCACCCGCTCGCCGCGCGTCTCGGCGATGACGCCCGCGAAGTCCCAGAGGGAGACCCAGAACTCCTGCGGCTCCTCCACCGACCAGCGATAGAGCGCGGCGAAATCCGGCAGGGCGCGGTTCCAGCGCCTGGCGGCCTCCGGCATGAAGCGCGAGAGGTTGGCGGCGGCAATTTGCGCCGCGCTCGGCTGCCAGAGCGGCTTTGTCATCCCAGGCTCCTCCTCGAGCATTTTCCGCCGAAGGGGACACCGGTTCGGCATCGAAAATGCGACGAAACGAACAGACCTACCCCGCGACAGGCAGGGTCAGCAGGACTGTAGCGACGGGAGGCGATGCTTTGGAAGGGGAGACCGGCGCGTCAGATCAGAGCGCCGCGCTCTCCAGGGAATCCATCGGCCGGAGCGCGCCGGGCCGGACGCGATGGGTCACCATGCGGCCGTAGAGCTCGCGGATGATGCCGGAGCCGGTCTTGAGGCAGAGGAAGGGCAGCAGCCCGTGCAGGAAGCAGGCGGCGGCGCCCACCGCCATCCGGCCGGC
>DATJOK010000186.1:0-25422 GCA_035507155.1 Allostellaceae bacterium | reverse complement strand
GATCGCCAATCTGGGCTGCACGATCCATCCGCTCGGCGCTTTCAGGCGCGCGGCCGCGGCGGGAATGGTGGCGCACCGGCGCATCGTCGATCCGCCCTTGTCGCGCACGCTCTATCTCTGCTATTCGCGCCGCCGCCCTCTATCGCGCGCGCAGCTTGCGGTGCGCGAGCTTATGCGGGAGATGATCGAGGGGAAGAGGGGCGGTGCTTCTCCCGCGGAGCCGGTCGCCGGCGAGGGCGCGGCTCTGTCGGGTGCGTTGCCCTGACGCGCACTTCCTTCCCCCGATCTCGCGGCCCCGCAAGACCTCAAGGCGGGATAGGTAGAAACGCCTACGGGGATCCGCCTACGGGTTGATCCGGATTTCCGAGGTGCCGCCGCCCCCTATTTACCGCTCTGTCGAGACCGGGAATGGCTCGCGAGGCGGAGAGGCAGATGGCAATAGAACTTACGTCGCTGGATCGGCCAAACTGGCAGATCAGGCTTCCTTCGCGTTCGGTCACCGCTCGCAAAGTCCGCGCTCTCCGGGATCTCAAGGCGGACTGGAGGCGGTGGAGCATCGGCGAGCGCACGGTGGTACTGCTGATCGCCGTCGCCTGGGGCACCGCGCTTCTGACCATCCTCACCTTGGGCGGCGCATAGAGGCGAAGGGAGCGGAACCATGGCACAATTGGTTTTCCGCGCCCTCCATGCCATCCGGCGCTACGGCACCGCGCCCAAGCAGATCGACCGCGCGATCCTGGCGGCCATCAACGTGACGCTTTGCCTTGCCTCCGGCGGCGATGACCGGGTCTCTGAGGGGTTCAACCGGGATATCGCCCTGAACGGCCACGATTTTCGCGGCCCCTGAGCTAGCGGAGCCGGCGATCCTCGCCGGCGATCGAGATGCTCCAGCCGGCTAGTGCTTAAATCACCCTTTAATACTTATTCGATTATTTTTCGCCCGCTCAATAGGCGGTGTCGCGTCACAGCAGGGAGGCTGTCATGCGCTTCGGCGAAATCCGCATCAACACCCGGATCTATGTCGGCTTCGGCGCGGTGATCGCGCTGGCGGCGGTGCTCGCCATCCTGAGCGTTTCGCAGCTGATGGGCGTCGGCGCTCAATTCAGCCGCCTGATCGGCGTCTCCGACAATGCCGCCCGGAGCCTCGAAGTCGACCGCCTTGCCGACTCCTTGCGGCGTCTTGGCCTGAAATATCAGGTCGATGGCGACGATGCCGCGGCGCAGAATTTCGATGCCGCCAGCACCCGTGCCACCAGCCTGCTGGACGAAGCGGCCAAGCATGCCACCTCCGAGGAGCAGCGCCGTACCCTGGCCGCGGCCTCGGAAGCGATCAACTCGGTCCGCCAGGATTTCGCCCAGCTGGTGCAGAACGGCAAGCAGCTCAAGGCCGACAAGGCCAAGCTGCTCGACGGCGGCGAGGCCCTCGGCAAGGCGGTCGACCAGCTCACCGCCGCCGCGCGCGGCACCCTGGACCAGGATCTCGAGGGTCGGACGCAGGACGTGGAGGCAGCCATTCTCGGCGTGCGCGCCGCCAACTGGCAGTTCCTCGCCACCAGGGATCCCAAAGGGCCGATCGGCTTCAAGCTTGCCGTTGGCAAGGCGACGCTCATCCTCACGGCGCTCGGCCGGTTGCCGGCAGCGGACAAGATCAAGCCGACCATGGCTCCCGTGAGCGCGGCGCTGCAGGCCTATTCCAAAAGCTTCGACGATTTCTCCGCCAGGCTGCTTTCCGCCGACAAGCTCTACAACGACGTCATGCAGGTGAAGCTCGAGAAGGTTGGCGAGCTCGGCGAGGCCGTGCGGAACTCGCTCACCGCGGACATGGACAGCACCAAAGCGGGGACCGACCGACGGATCACCACCACGCTCGTGCTGCAGGTCGTGCTCGCCGTCGCTGGCCTCGGCCTCGGCGCTCTCTTCGCGATCATCATCGCGCGTGGCATCACCGGACCACTCGCAGGCATGACCGCTGCGATGAGCCGTCTTGCCGCCGGCGACAAGGCAGTCGAGATTCCGGCGCGTGACAACAAGGACGAGCTCGGCGAGATGGCGAAAGCCGTCGAGATCTTCAGGCACAGCATGGTCGAAGCGGATCGCCTCGCGGGAGAGCAGCAGGCGGCGCAGGAGCGGCGCGAAAAGCGCCGCGAGACGATCGAGCGGCACATCGGCGCCTTCGATCAGTCGGTGGGGCGGCTGCTGCAGGCGCTGACCACTTCCTCCGGCGAGATGCGCGCCACCGCGGAAGCAATGTCGAAATCGGCGGCCGAAGCGACGCGCCAGGTGAGCGCCGTCGCCAACGCGTCGCAGCAGGCCTCCGCCAACGTGGAGACCGCGGCGTCAGCTACCGAGGAAATGGCGGCGTCGGTCGCTGAGATCAATCGGCAGGTGACGGAATCCGCCCGGATCGGCGCGGAGGCGGTCGAGGGTGCAGCGCGCACCAATGCCACCGTGCAGGGTCTCTCCGATGCGGCGCAGAAGATCGGCGAGGTGGTGCAGCTGATCCAGGACATCGCCGCGCAGACCAACCTGCTGGCGCTCAACGCGACGATCGAGGCAGCACGTGCCGGCGATGCTGGCAAGGGCTTCGCGGTGGTGGCGTCGGAGGTCAAGGCGCTGGCGAGCCAGACCGCCAAGGCCACCGAGGATATCTCGGCTCAGATCAAGGCGATCCAGACTTCGACTGGCGACGCGGTACAGGCGATCACCGGTATCGACGGCACCATCGGCCGCATCAGCGAGATTTCGACCGCCATCGCCAGCGCTATCGACCAGCAGCAGGCCGCCACCAAGGAGATCACGCGCAGCACGCGGGAAGCGGCGCTCGGGACGAGCGAGGTCTCGCGCGACATCGCTGGGGTCAACGAGGCGGCGCGCGAAGCCGGCTCGGCGGCTGCTCAGGTCCTCACGGCCTCGACCGAGCTCGGCCATCAGGCGGAAAGCCTTCGCGCCGAGGTCGATCAGTTCCTGGCGAAGATTCGCGCCGCCTAATCCAATGCAATGTCGTGCCGCGGCCGGGCCCAGTCGCGGACGGCCGACACGACGCGATCCAGATCCTCTTCCAGCATCAGGCCATCGGCGATGAGCCGCTCGGCTGCCGCTTTGATCTTCGCCACGTATCCCGCGCGGTCGCCGTAGCGCTCGCGGATCGAGGGGCGAGGATCGCCGGTCATCCGCCGCTCGGTCTCCGTGGCGGCAAAGGGGAGGGTGCTGCCGACGAAGGTGTGCATGGCGCCATGGCCGAAGCCGCGGGCGCGCAGGTTCCAACCGGTGTAGGTGGCGAGCGGCGCCGCCACCATGGGGACGTGGATGCCGGCGACCTCGTTGCCGTCAGCGTCCACCACCGGCACCAGCACCGCGTAGCTCTTGCCGGGCACCACGTCCGGGGGTTCCGTGGCGAGAATGCCGCGCTCGAACTCGGGGCCGAAATCAAGGAGCGGCAGCTCGCTGGGGCCACTCGGCACCATCACGCCGGGAATGCGCGGGAAGCGTTCGCGCCACTCCGACATCGCCACCAGCGTGCCGTCGGCGCGCCGGGGAATGCGGCTCGGCGGCGGCGGCGTGCCGTCGCTCGCCCAGCGATCGAGCGCATCCAGCATGGCGCGGAACAGCATGGAGGTCGCCACCACGTTGATCACGTTCTGGCAGATACCGCGGCCGGGTTTCTTGAGATTGGGATCGGCGAAATGCTGCGAGCTTGCCCAAAGGTAGACGCGGACGTTTTCCGGCTGCTCGAGATCGTTGCCGCGAGTGTCCGTGTGCACCAGCGAGCCGCGGCGCTGCCAGTATTCCGTCGCGGTCTGGCTGCGCATGACCAGCGGGTCGGTCTCCGGCTGTTTCAGAATCGCGTCTCGCTTGCCGGTGAGATGATCGGTGGAGAGGGCATAGGAGAAGGGGAAGCGGTCGGCGGCATTGTGATGATCCTCGTATTGCTGGCCGGCCGGCGTCACCGCGCTGGCGAAGCGGTGGTTCATCCACATGCGGCCGGCGCCCGCCACATGGGGCAGAACGCCGTCGAAGACGCGCCGGCCCTTATGGTCGGCGTTGAATCCCAGATAGACGAAATCCCGGATGCAGCGGCCGGTCTGAGAGCGGCCCCAGGCATAGGCCTTCTCGATGCCGGTAGCGCCCTCGCGCAGCGGATTGGGTGTGCCGGCAGCGTCGCGCTCGCCGTATTTGAGGAAGCTCGCGAAGTCGCGCACGGCGACGTGGCCCAGTCCCAGCACCAGCGGGTCGCAGCCGGTGTAGACAAGCTCGTAGATCCAGCCGGGCTCGAATCCGGCCGGCAGATGGATGTGAATATCGGAGGGGACGAGGGCCCGCTCGGCGCCTTGATTGTCGAGGCCGAGCCCGCTCTCGACGCGCGCGAAGCACCATTGGTCGGGCCCGATCGGCTCGCGAGCATCCTCGGGATAGCGGCGGCGGGTGAGCCGCGCCTCGCGGGTGTCGAGCGAGACCGTGGGATGACTCCGGGTCGAGACCCGGCTCGAGAGTGGCAGCGTGGTGACGCCGGGCTGATCGGCGATGTACTCGACCCGAACCGGCCCGGTGAGCGGCTTGCCTTTGTCGGTGGCGACCGGAAGGTCGAGCAGCATCCTTCCGTCTCCTGGCAGCAGATCACCCTCCCAGGCGATCCAGGCGATCGCATAGCCGCGGCGCATCAGGAAACCGTTGCCCGCCTCCTCGAGGGTCCTGGGATCGTTGCTGGCCGGTGCGTCGTTGAAGAACTGCAGCGCACGCTTGTTCCCGCGATTGCCGTAGTCGAGGAAAAGGCGGCGGTTGCCGAGGCTCATGTCGCGAGGCTTCAGAATCAGGATGTCGGCGGCGAAACGCACCCGGCCTTCGGCGTCGACCGGCGCCTTGTCGAGATCGGTGATGCCCTGCTGGGCCGAGGCCCTGGGGTCGAGCGCGAAATGGGCCCGGCCCGACAGCCGCTCATAGGGGCCGACCGCGCCGAAGGGGTGTCCCCCGGCAAAGGGCGCGCGCTCTCCGATCCGGAGCTCGATAAGGTTCGTCATCGTCGTTGCCTCGGGGTGATGGGCCTCGCACGCTACGCTGCCAGATCGGCAGGGAAGCGCAAAGACTGCCGTTCGGGGGTGCGTCCGGTCCGGCCAGGCCATCCCCCTACTTTCGTCACCCCTGCCGGGTGGCCATCGTCCTTAACGGCGACTTAACGGTAGGGCCCGCAGTCTCTTATATATAGCGCCCTTTTACCGCATCCCCGGCGCCCCGCACGGCGGCTCGGATTGTGGTATAAGGACCGCCCTCGGCCTCCGGTGGCAACCGGCAGGGCGGGGCGGTCGGACCCAGCGAACATGGGGGAAGTAAAGGTGAAGGCAGCACTCGTCTGTGGCGCCGGTGGATTCATCGGCAATCATCTCGTGACCCGCCTCAAGCGCGAAGGCTTCTGGGTGCGCGGCGTCGATCTCAAATTCCCGCCCTTCTCCGCGACCGACGCCGACGATTTCGTGATCGGCGATCTCCGCGACCAAGGGGTCTGCGATCGCGTGGTCGACCGCCGCTTCGACGAAGTCTATCAGCTCGCCGCTGACATGGGGGGCGCCGGCTACATCTTCGTCGGCAACAATGACGCCGAGATCATGCAGAACTCGGCGCTGATCAACCTCAACATGGTCGAAACCTGCTACAAGCGGAACATTAAGCGGGTCTTCTATTCCTCCTCCGCCTGCATGTATCCCGAGCACAATCAGCGGGATCCGGAGAATCCTAAGACCGCGGAGGATTCCGCTTATCCCGCCAACCCCGACAGCGAGTACGGCTGGGAGAAGCTGTTCAGCGAGCGCCTCTACCTTGCCTATAACCGGACCAAGGGAATGGAGGCGCGGGTTGCGCGCTTCCACAACATCTTCGGCCCGCTCGGCACCTGGAAGGACGGCAAGGAGAAGGCACCGGCGGCGCTCTGCCGCAAGATCGCCACGGCCTCCAACGGAGGCGAGATCGAGATCTGGGGCGACGGCAAGCAGACGCGCTCCTTCCTCTTCATCGACGAGTGCCTGGAGGGCGTGCTGCGCCTGACGCGCTCGGGATTCACCGGCCCAGTCAACATCGGGTCCGAGGAGATGGTGACCATCAACCAGCTCGCCGAGATGATCATGAAGGTCGCCGGCAAGAAGCTCACCATCAAGCACATCCCGGGCCCGCTCGGCGTGCGCGGCCGCAACTCCGACAACCGGCTCATCAAGGAGAAGCTCGGCTGGGAGCCGAGTCAGCCCCTGATGAAAGGCCTCGAGAAGACCTATGCCTGGATCGCCGAGCAGGTCGAGCGCGACCGCGGCACCAACCTGAAGAAATCCGCCTGACCTATCCAGCGATGTGGCGTGCGCACCAGGCGCGCCACATCGTGCGATAGGCGGTCTCGACGTCGCGGGCGAAGCGCGGCGCATCCATCAGCGGCGATTTCCGCATTCTTTCCCGGAGGCCGAGCCTCAGCTCGTTGAGGGCGGTGATGTCGCGCGCCAGTGCGGCCGCCGTAGCCACGTAGGAGTCCATATCGGGAGAGGCGAGATGGGCGAGGCCGATGCGGCTCAGCAGGCTCAGCCCCACCCGCGCCGCATGGCGGTCGCCCACCAGCGTCACGACAGGCACGCCCATCCAGAACGCCTCACAGGTGGTGGTGGTGCCGTTGTAAGGGAAGGGGTCGAGGCCGATATCGACGTCGCGATAGAGGCGGAGGTGTTGGGCGACGCCGGGGATCATCGGGCGGAGATCGATCCGCTCGGCCGCGACGCCGAGCGCGGCGAAGCGCTCGATCATGCGTTTCCGCAGCGCCGCGTCGGCGAAGATCCAGCCCTTGAGCAGCAGGCGCGAGCCCGGCACCGACTGCAGGAGGCGTGCCCAGGTCGCGATCACCTCTGGCGTCACTTTGGCAAGGTTGTTGAAGGAGCCGAAAGTGACGGCGCCCTTGGCAAGCGCCGGTGTCGGGCTGACCGCTGGCGCATCGGTGGGCGGGTTGTAGCAGAGGAAGCCCTCGGGAAGCCGAACCAGTGTCTCGGTGTGAAGCCGGTCGGCCAAGCCTGGCGGATCGGCGATCGCGTCGGTGAAGCGGCAGTCGACGGTAGCGAGACCCGTCGTCGCGGGATATCCGAGCCACGTGACGGTGGCCGGCGCCGGCCGCACGGCGAAGGCGGCGATGCGGGTGCGGGCGGTGTGCCCGGCGAGGTCCACCAGGATGTCGATACGATCCTCGCGCACTTGCCGCCGAAACGCGGCGTCATCGAGGCCTACGGTGACCCGCCAATGCTGCATGCGGGATTTGAGCCGTTCGCTCACCGCGTCAGGGTCGGCCACTTCCGCATAGCCGAAGACCTCGACGGCCGTGCGGTCATGCTGCGCCAGCAGTGAGTCCAGGAAATAGGTGATGGAATGCTGGCGGAAGTCAGGCGAGACGTAGCCCACGCGCAGCACCCTGTCGGGATCACGCGTGTTGGCAAAGGCCGGAGCCGGCTCACTCTGTCGCGCGATCAATGCATCGCCCCAGTCGCGATGCGCACGAAAGACCTCCTCCGCGCTGACGTCGGGACGGTAGTTGAGCGCCATCAGCTTGTTGCTGCCAAGCGCGTAGAGCGCTTCCGGCAAGAGGGGGTTGAGCTCGAGGGCGCGCCGGAACGAGGCCTCGGCTTCCGCGATCTGGCCGATCTCCTTGAGGAGACTTCCGAGGTTGTTATGGGCATGCGCGAGGCCGGGCTCGAGCATCACCGCCCGTCGATAGAGCGGCTCGGCCTCGGTGAGGCGCCCGATCTGCACCAGCAGATCGCCATAGTGGCAGGTGATCGCCGCATTTTCGGGATCGAGGCGGAGCGCCTCCCGGAACGCGGCTTCGGCCTTGGCTCCGGCGAGCGCCCTCGTATAGATGAGGCCCACCTTGTCGAATTCGGCGGCGGCGCGCTGCCGCCATAGGCGCGCGGCGTCCGGATCGCCCGCCATCTTCGCGGCGGCTTCCCGCGCCACCGTGGCGCAGCCCTCGCGAGCCTCGATGAAGTCCGCGCCAAGCGCGATCGCTCGCGCGAAGGCCTCCCAGGCCCCAGCGGGATCATCGATGCGGTGACGCGCTTCGGCGAGATTGTAATGGAGCTCCGCGTTTTCGGGAGCCCGCAGCAGCGCCTTGGCGAAGAGGTCCGCCGCCTCGGCAAAGTGGCCGCTCTGGCCGGCGATGACGCCGAGCAGCTGGAGTGCCTGCGGATGGCCGCTGTCGCGGCGCAGGATGTCGCGATAGAGTTTCTCCGCCTCGCGCAGGCGGCCGGCGCGGAGATGCTGCTGCGCCGCGGAGAGCCGCTCTGCGATGCGCGCCGCGCGGTCGTCAGTCGCCATCGTGCGAGAAGCCCGCGCCGGAAGCGCTCCTCTCCACCCCTTGGGGAGAGGAGCCCACCGCTCAGCTCTCGATCTTATGGGGGATCTGGCGGACGGCGTTCTTCAGCACGCCGATGCCCTCGACCTCGGCTTCCACCACGTCGCTGTCCTTGAGCAGCCCCGGAGGGTTCATCGCATATCCGACGCCGCTGGGCGTGCCGGTGGCGATGACGTCGCCCGGCTCCAGCGTCATGCCGAGAGAGAGCGATTCGATGATGGTCGGAAGATCGAAGATCATCATCTTGGTGTTCGAACTCTGCCGCTGCTCGCCGTTGACCCGGAGCTTGATGTCGAGCATCTGGGGATTCTTGATGACGCTGGCGTGCACCACATGCGGACCCATCGGGCAGGAGCCGTCAAGGCCCTTGCCCTTGAACCACTGGTCGTGGCGGCGCTGCAGGTCGCGGCCGGTGACGTCATTGATGATCGTGTAGCCGAAGATGTGGGAGAGCGCCCGGTCCTTCGGAATGTTCTTCCCGCGCCTGCCGATGATGACGCCGAGCTCGACTTCGTAGTCGAGCTTCTGGGTGACCTCGGGGTCGTAGGGGATGTCGTCGCCGGGCCCGATGACCGCGGTTGCCGGCTTGGTGAAGAATTGCGGATATTCCGGCACTTTCATTTCCGTGCCACGGGTACGATAGCCTTCCGCCACGTGCTCGAGGTAGTTCCGTCCTACGCAGAACACGTTCTTGCGCGGATGGGGGATCGGCGCCAGGAGCTTGACGTCGGCGAGCGCAAGGGTGCTCGATGGGCTCGGCCGCTCCGCCGCCGTCCGCACGGCCTGGAGCCCGGCCTCGCCGGCCAGCACGAGGTCGAGCACGCTCGTCGCGTTGTCGAGGCCGGGGACGCCCTGGCCAAGATCGAGCACCCGGTCGCCGTCCAGCAACAGCCCCGCGGAGGTCCTGGCGCCCCGACGGAAGGTCACGAATTTCATGCCTGCACTCCTGTTCTGTCCCTCTGGCGGATGGAAGGCTGCATGCATTATCCGCCCCCCGAGAGCGGGGGTAAAGGCCGGCCCCGGCGGACCCAGGGTCAGAGCCCCAGATAGAATTTCCGGATCAGCTCGTTGTTGTTGAGCTCCTCGGCGGAGCGGCCCTCGAAGGCGATCTTGCCGTGGACGATGACGTAGCCACGGTCGGCGATGCGGATCGCCTGGGTGAAATTCTGCTCTGCCATCAGCACGGTGAGCTGGTAGCTCTCCTTGAGCGTCTTGATTGTCTCGATGGTGCGGCTCACCAGCACCGGCGCCAGGCCGACCGAGGGCTCGTCCACCAGCAGGATCCTCGGTGCCAGCATGAGGGCGCGGGCCAAGGCCAGCATCTGCTGCTCGCCGCCGCTCATGCTGCCGGCGAGCTGCTGGCGGCGCTCGCGCAGGCGCGGAAACGTCTCGTAGCAGAAATCGAGATTGCGCCTGATCTCGCGCCGCGCCGTCGGCCGGAAGGCGCCCAGCAGCAGGTTCTCCTCGACGGTGAGACGCGGGAAGAGGCGGCGGCCCTCGGGTACCAGGGCGATGCCGAGGTCGACGATCTCCTCCGTGGTGCGGCCGACGAGCTCGTGGCGCTCGCCGTCGATCTCGGCGACGATGCTGCCGGCTCCCGGCCGCACCATCCCCATCACACATTTCATCAGCGTGCTCTTGCCATTCCCGTTGGTGCCGAGGAGCGCCACCGTCTCGCCGGCATCGACCGTGAGCGACACATCCTCCAGCACCCGGACGGCGCCGTAGGCGGCGTGCACGCCTGAGAGCGAGAGGCTACTCGCCAAGGTAGGCGCGCTCCACCTCGGGGTTGCGGATCACTTCTTCCGGCACGCCGTCGGCAATCTTGCGGCCGGCGACCAGAACGACGAGACGCTCGGAGAAGCTCATCACCGCTCGCATGATGTGCTCGATCAGGATGATGCTGATGCCCTGCTCGTTGAGGCGCCGCAGCAGCGCCAGAATTTCGTCGACCTCCGAATGCGAGAGGCCGGCCATCGCCTCGTCGGCGATCAGCAGCTTCGGCTCCGCGGCGACGGCGCGCGCGAGCTCCAGTTTGCGCATCTCCACCTGGCTCAGGTCGCGCGGCAGCCGGGTTGCCTTGTCGGCGAGACCGACGAGGCCCAGAAGCTCGAGGGTCCGTCTCTCGATCTCCGCCGCAGCGAGGTGCTTCCCGGGTCGCGTGTTGACGGTGTAGAGCAGGGGAATGCGCAGATTGTCGGCGACTGTCAGGCTGCGGAACGGGCGCGGCAGCTGGAAGCTGCGCGCCATGCCGAGACGGGTTCGCTGATGTGCCGGCAAGCCGTCAATCGGCTGCCCCGCAAAGCGGACGCTGCCGCCGTCGTTGCGGAGCGTGCCGCAGAGACAGTTGACGAGCGTGCTCTTGCCGGATCCGTTCGGGCCGATGAGACCGACCCGCTCGCCGGGGTCCACGGCGAGGGCGACGGCGTCGAGCGCCACGAAGCCGCCGAAGCGCTTGCCCAGATCGAGGACGTCGAGGAGGGGCGTCGTCATCGCGCCCGCCGCTGCAGCAGTCCCACGACGCCGTTCGGCGCTGCGATCACGAAGACAATCAGCAGCAATCCGACGACGAGGAGATTGATCTCGGGATGATCGCCGAAGAGGTTGCTGACAGTGGCGGCCTGCTGGATGGTGCCGAGCAGAATGGCACCGATGATCGGCCCGGCCCAGCTGGTCATGCCGCCCACCAAGGGCATGGCGATACTGTTGACGGCATAGGCGAGGCTGAAGCCGGAGGCAGGATCGAGATAAGTCACATAATAGGGAAGCGGCGCCCCCGCCATACCCATGAGCGCGCCGCTGAGGGCCGTTGCCACCAGCTTCAGGCGGAGCGTCGGCACTCCCGAGGCTTCCGCTGCGGCCTCGTCGTCCCTGATGGTGGCGAAGCCATAGCCGAGACGAGAGCGCTCGATGGCGCGGGCGATCGATACCGCCACCGCGGAGAGCACCAGCATCACCACGAATAGGTATTGCACATAACTCCCGAGCACCGGCACCACCATCGGCCGCATGGTGTAGGCGCCGCGCGAGCCGCCGACGAAATCCCAATTGGTGATCAGGGTCTGCACCACGACCGCGAGCGCGAGCGTCGCGATGGCAAAGAACACGCCGCGCAGCCTGAGCGTGAGATAGCCCATGCCGAGACCGACGAGACCGGAGACGAGGCCGCCCGCGAGGACCAGCACTGGAATCGGCACCGCGACAAGCTTGCCGAGGGCCACCGAGCTGTAGGCGCCCAGCGCGAAGAAGGCGGCGCTGCCGAAATTCACGTAACCGGTATAGCCGCCGAGGATGTTCCAGGCGGTGGCGAGCACCACGTATTGCAGGATCACGTAGCCGGCGAAGAAGAGGTATTCGTTCTCCGCGAGACGCAGCAGCTCGAACAGGAGCGCGCATGCGGCGAGGGCCACGAAGAAGAAGAAGCGGGATCGCACGCGGCTATCGTCCGAGGAGGCCGGCGGGCCGGAAGGCGAGGGTGAGGAGCAGGAAGCCGAACGCGACCGCCGGCGACCAGGAAGGTCCGTAGAAGGTCGCGGTGAGGCTTTCGACCACTCCCAGCAGCAGCGCGCCCAGCAACGTGCCGGGAAAGCTGCCCATGCCGCCAAGGACGCAGATCGCGAAGACCCGCCCGATATAGTCCCTGCCCATGGAAGGCTCGACCGGCTGGATGACGATCAGGAGCGCGCCGGCAATCGAGGCAGTGGCGATCGAGAGGGCGAAGGCCGTCCGTTTGATGCGGACGGGATCGGCGGCCATCAGACGGAGCGCCTCAGCGTCCTGGGAAACCGCGGCGATGGCTCGACCAATGAAGGTGCGGGATAGGTAATACTGCAACCCGGCAAGCAGCAGCAGCGACACCACGAATGGCACCAGCATGCGCAGCGGCAGGTCGACAAAGCCGAAATGCAGGCTTGGGCCGATATAGGGCGCCTCGACAAAGCGGTAGTCGACCCCGAAGGCAAGCACCAAGCCCACCTCGGTCACGAACAGCAGGCCGAAGAAGAAGGCCAGCCCGCGCAGGGACTCCTGGCCCCGCCGCTCGAACGCGACGTGATAGATCCGATAGACCAGATCTCCCAATGCATAAAAAAGCGGCAACACCAGGAGGCTGCCGAGTATCGGATCCAATCCCAAGCTGCTGTTCAGCACGAATGCAGCATAGGAGCCGAGCATGATGAAGGCTGGATGGGCAATGTTGACGATATCCAGCATCCCGAAGGAGATCGACACTCCCACGGTCACCACCGCATAGAAGCCGCCCAGGAGCAACCCGGCGGCGAGCGCGTCGATCAGGAGATCAAACTGGAGTCCCATCCGCGGGCTCCCCCGAAAGTCGCGGCATTACTGCCGTCATCGCCCCTCCCTCTAGTTCATCCGGGCGGTTCAGTCGCCACGGTTGGCGCGAGCGCTTGTTCTACCCTTCGGCAAGTCTCGCATGCACCAGACCATATCATGAAATCGAGTCTGTCGAGCCTCGCGGGCCCGAGCACCCGCAAAGCGGGCGGCGATCCGCCCGCTGGTGAGGCAACCACGCGGCGACTCGAAAGCGACATCGATCCGTCACGGCAATGCAAGATTTGAGTCGCCGAGCCAGCGCTAACGTGCGGCCGCGCGGTCATCGGCGCGAAGACGCCTGCCGCCAGACTGCCAACAAGGGGGAGAGGTCTCATGCGCTCGCGTTCAACCGTCATTTCCATAGCGGCTTTCGCCGCCGCCATCGCCGCCGTGGCGCCGCTGCCCGCCTCCGCTGCCGCCGACGATTGCCCGAACGGCGGCGTCGTCCGCTTCGGCGTCGAGCCTTACGAGGCGGCGCCGAAGCTGGTGCCGATCTACGACCATATCGGTCAGCTCCTGGCCAAGAAGCTCGGCTGCGACGTGAAGATGCAGATCACCACCAACTACAACGCCGAGATCGAGGCGATGCGGAACGGCAAGCTGGAGCTGGGCGAGTTCGGCCCTCTCGGTTATGTACTGGCGCATCAGGTCGCCAAGGCCGAGGCGGTCGCCACCTTCGGTGCCAAGGATGGCAAGGCCGAGACCTATACCGCGAGCATCGTCAGCTGGCCGGGCTCGCCAGTGACGAGCATGAAGGATCTGCCGGGTCACTCCTTCGCGTTCTCGGACCCGGCCTCCACCTCAGGCCACCTCTATCCCGCCTTCGCCATGCGCAAGAACAACATCGATCCCGACAAGGACGTGAAAGGCTTCTACGCCGGCAGCCACGGCGCCTCCTTCGAAGCGCTGCGCAATCACAAGGTGGAGGCTGGTGAGCTCAACAGCCAGGAAATCGAAGCCGCGAAGATCGCCGGCTCCTACAAGGAGACCGACTACATCACGCTGTGGAAGTCGGACCCGATTCCGATCGATCCCATCACGGTGCGCGGCGACCTGCCGGCGGGCTTCAAGGCCCGCGTGACCACCATCCTGCAGACCCTCGATCTCTCGGAGCTGTCGCCGAACGATCTCAAGATCATCGGTTCCAGCGGCGCCCGCTTCGTGCCGGCCAAGGACAGCGACTACAACATCGTGCGGGATCTCGTGGATACGCTCCACATCGATCTGGCCAAGCTCGACTGATCCAGCAATCGCAAGGCGGAGACGGCCATGCTCGAGGTTACTCAGCTCTCCAAACGGTATCCCACGGGCAGGGTCGCGCTCCGCCAGGTGAGCCTGAAGGTCGAGGCCGGTGAGCTCGTCATCGTCCTCGGCAGCAATGGCAGCGGCAAATCGACGCTGCTGCGCTGCATCGTCCGCCTGATCGATCCCACCGAGGGCGCCGTCAAGGTGAACGACAACGACCTGACCAGGCTCAGCGGTCGCGCGCTGCGTCGCGCGCGCACCGCGCTGGCGATGATTTCCCAGCATGCCAATCTGGTGAAGCGCCGCAGCGTGCTGGCTAACGTCGCCTGCGGCGCGCTCGGTCGGTACAACGATCTCCGGACCCGTCTCGGCCTGCTGCCGCGGCAGGAGCTGGATTTCGCCCGTCGCTGCCTCGCCGAGGTGGCGCTCGAGGCGCAGGCGGAACAGCGGGCAGGGACGCTCTCGGGGGGCCAGGCCCAGCGCTGCGCCATCGCCCGCGCGCTGGCGCAGCGGCCGCGCGTGCTGCTGGCCGACGAACCGGTCGCGAGTCTCGATCCGGAGGCGGCGGAGGATATCATGCGGCTGCTGCGGCGGCTGGCGACCGAGGACAATCTCGCCGTTATCTGCGTGCTGCATCAGCCGGAGCTGGCTTATCGGTATGCCGATCGGATCGTCGGCATCCGTGATGGCGCCATCCAATTCGATCTGCCGGCCCAGGCCTCGGCCGGCGCGGTCTCCACCCTCTACGCAGCGAAGGCGGCGTGAGGCCGCAGGCGGTGACGGCCGACGTCGCCCGGCCCGCGGCACGCTTCTCAAGCGAGAGCGCCGGCGCACGGGCGCTCAAATTCCTGATCGTCTTCGGCGTCGCGATCCTCTTCGCGCAATCACTGATCGTGGTGGAGGTCCGGCCGCAGGACTTCATCACCGGCATTCACGGCATGGCGGACATCATCCGCCGGGCGACGCCGCCCGATGTCAGCAAGATCGGCACCGTGGCGTGGCCGGCGCTGGAAACCATCGATATCGCCCTTTTCGGCACCGTCGCCGGCATCATCATGGCACTGCCGCTCTCGGTGCTTGCCGCCGCCAACGTGACGCCAGCGCGGCCGCTCTATTATCTCGCGCGCGGGATCATCGCCTTTGCGCGTGCTGTGCCGGATCTGGTCTGGGCTTTGCTGTTCGTGACTGCCGTCGGCCTCGGCCCGTTCCCGGGCGGCTGCGCGGTGGCGGTGCATTCGATCGGCATGCTCGGGCGGCTGTTCTCGGAGGTGATCGAGGACATGGACATGGGGCCGGTGGAGGCGCTCACCCTCACCGGCGCCGGGCGGCTGCAGATTTTCACCCACGCGGTCGTGCCGTCGGTGGCGCCATCGCTGCTCGGAATCGGTCTCTACAGGTTCGACGAGAACCTGCGCTCCTCCCTGGTGCTGGGCTTCGTGGGAGCTGGCGGCCTTGGCTTCCAGCTGCTCACTGCCATGAACCTGTTCCAGTACCGGGAGGTCTCCCTGCTGTTGCTGGTGACTTTCGTACTGGTGATGGCGGCGGAGCGGATTTCCGCGGCGCTTCGCCGCCTGGTGCTCTGAGGCGAGCCATGGCGCTTGCCGCGGAAGATCGCCGACGACTTCTCGGGGTGTTGGCCAAGGCCGCGCCGGGGGAGCTGACGCGTTGCTGGCAGGATCTCGGGCTCTCGCCCGCATTCCGTCTTCTGCGCGCGCCCGAGACAGGGCTGGTGATGCTGCGGGGACGGGTGAGCGGCAGCGGCGCGCCTTTCAATCTCGGAGAGATGACGGTGACCCGCTGCTCCGTGATGCTGGCGGATGGCACGGTCGGGCACGGCTATGTCGGCGGCACCGATGCGCGCCATGCGCAGACGGTGGCGCTCTGCGACGCGCTGCTGCAGGGCGATGCCTATCGCGAAGCCGTCGAGCGCGGCATCGTCGCGCCGCTCGCAGCGGCGCAAGCGGCCGCACGCCAGCGCATCGTCTCGCGTGCAGCCGCCACCAAGGTCGACTTCTTCACCGTGGCGCGGGAGGCGGGCATATGAGCTCGATGACGACCACCGCCGACCCGAGCCCGGGCTTCGCAGATCCGGTCCATGACACGCAGCGGGTATTCCGTCGGCTGTTGGAGGCGTTCGCTCATCCGGGGCGCGTGGTGGTGCTGCCGCCGGTGCTGGCGCCGCCACCGCCGTTGAGCACCGGCGTCGCCGCGCTCGCGCTCACCCTGATCGATCACGGCACGCCGCTCTGGCTCGACCCCATCCTCGACATCGAGCCGGTGCGGATGTTCCTGCGCTTCCATTGCGGCGCGCCGATCGTCGAGGCGCCGGAAGGCGCGGCCTTCGCGCTCGTCGGAGCCCCCGATGCAGTCGATCTCGGCCGCTTCGCCGTCGGCGAGCCGGAGTGCCCGGAGCGGTCGACGACGGTCATCCTGCAGGTTCCGGGCTTTGCCTATAGCGAGCGTGTACGCCTCACCGGTCCGGGCATCGCGAGCCAGATGTCGCTGCGGGTGGATGGCATCGCGGCCGCCTTCTGGCAACAATGGCGGCGCAATGCAGAGCTCTATCCCTGCGGTGTCGACGTGGTCTTCGCGGCCCCGGAGGCGATCGCGGTGCTGCCGCGTACCGTCCGGGTGGAGGTCTGAATGTACGTCGCGGTCAAGGGCGGCGAGCGGGCGATCGCCAACGCCGAGCGTCTGGTCGCCGAGGAGCGGCGCGGCGACCCCGCCGTTCCGGAGCTGAGCCTTGTCCAGATCGGCGAACAGCTCACCCTCGCCGTCGATCGCGTCATGGGCGAGGGGGCGCTCTACGACCCCGCCCTGGCGGCGCTGGCGATCAAGCAGGCGCGGGGCGACCTCATCGAGGCGATCTTCCTGTTGCGCGCTTACCGCACGACCCTGCCGCGCCTTGGCGACGCGCAGCCGATGGATACCGCGGCGATGCTCATGGAGCGGCGGATCTCCGCCACCTTCAAGGACGTGCCGGGCGGACAGGTGCTCGGGCCGACGTTCGACTATACCCACCGGTTGCTGGATTTCGATCTCGCCGGGACGGCAGCGCAGGCTGAACCGGTCGAGACCGCCGCGGTCGATGCAGCATCGATGATACCCAGGGTTGCCGATCTCCTCGGCAGGGAGGGGCTGATCGAGCCGCCGCCGGCGGCCCGGAGTGATGACGTTCCCGATCTGACCCAGGCGCCGCTCGGTTTCCCGACTCCTCGCGCGCTTCGATTGCAGAACCTGGCGCGTGGCGACGAAGGGTTCCTGCTTGCCCTCGGCTACTCGACCCAGCGCGGCTACGGCAGCACGCATCCCTTCGCTGGCGAGATCCGCATGGGAACGGTGAGCGTCGAATATGTGCCGCCCGAGCTCGGCTTCGCGATCGAGATTGCAGAGATCACCGTCACCGAATGCGACATGGTGAACCAGTTCAAGGGATCGTCGGAGACGCCACCGCAGTTCACCCGAGGGTATGGATTGGTCTTCGGCAGGTCCGAACGCAAGGCCATGGCCATGGCGCTGGTCGACCGCGCGCTGCGGGCGCGCGAGCTTGGCGAGGAGAGCGGAGCCCCGGCCCAGGACGAGGAGTTTGTGCTCTCCCACAGCGACAATGTGGAGGCCTCGGGCTTCGTGCAGCACCTGAAACTCCCTCACTACGTCGATTTCCAGTCCGAGCTCACCATGGTCCGGGAAATGCGCGCGGAGTGGGAGCGGGCGCAGAGCCGGCCCTCGACGGAGGCGGCGGAGTGATGGGCGCGCGTGGCAACGGTCTGCCCTCGCAGCCCTTCAACTTCGCCTATCTCGACGAGCAGACCAAGAAGATGATCCGGCGCGCGATCCTGAAGGCGATCGCGGTCCCCGGCCATCAGGTGCCCTTCGCCAGCCGCGAGATGCCGCTTCCCTATGGTTGGGGCACTGGCGGCATCCAGGTGACGGCGGCGATCCTCGGCGCCGACGACACCTTGAAGGTGATCGATCAGGGCGCCGACGACACCACCAACGCCGTCAACATCCGTCGCCTCTTTGCCAAGACCGCCGGCGTCAGGACCACGACCCATACCATGGAAGCGACGGTGATCCAGAGTCGTCACCGCATCCCTGAGACACCGCTCCGCGAAGGCCAGATCATGGTCTTCCAGGTGCCGATCCCCGAGCCGCTCCGCTGGCTCGAGCCGCGGGAGAGCGAGACGCTGAAGCTCCATGCGCTCGCCGATTACGGCCTCATGCAGGTGCATCTCTACGAGGACGTGGCGACCCACGGGCGGATCGCCAAGTCCTACGACTATCCGGTCATGGTGCATGGACGCTACCTGGCAAGCCCGTCGCCGATCCCGAAATTCGACAATCCCAAGCTCGACCGCAATCCGGCGCTGCTGCTGTTCGGCGCCGGCCGCGAGAAACGCATCTACGCGATCCCGCCTTATACGGAGGTGAAGAGCCTCGATTTCGAGGACCATCCCTTCACCGTCGAGCGGTGGGATCGGCCCTGTGCGCTCTGCGGCGCGGTGGACAGCTTCCTCGATGAGGTCATCACCGATGATCAGGGCGGCCGCATGTTCGTCTGTTCCGACAGCGACTACTGCGAGACCCGCCGCACCGAGGTACCGGACGCCGCCGATGACTGACGCGCCGCTGCTCCGGGCACGGGGCGTCACCAGGGCCTTCGATCGGCTGGTCGCCTGCAGGAACGTCTCGCTTGAGCTCTGGCCTGGCGAGGTGCTCGGCATCGTTGGCGAGTCCGGCTCCGGCAAGACCACCCTGCTGCGCTGTCTTGCCGGCGAGCTCGTCCCCACCACCGGCACCGTCGAATTTCGTACTCTCGAGAACGGCCTCGAGGACGTCCACCGCATGGGTGAGGCGCGTCGACGCTTCCTGATGCGGACGCAGTGGGGTGTCGTGCATCAGAATGCCCGCGACGGTCTCCGCCTGCGGGTGAGCGCCGGCGGCAATGTCGGCGAGCGGTTGATGGCGGCGGGTGTCCGCCACTACGGCCACATCCGCTCGGAAGCGCTGGCCTGGCTCGACCGCGTTGAACTCGACCGCAGCCGGATCGACGAGCTGCCGGGCCTGTTCTCCGGCGGCATGCAGCAGCGCCTGCAGATCGCCCGCATCCTGGTCAGCAAGCCGCGCCTCGTCTTCCTGGATGAGCCCACCGGCGGCCTCGACGTCTCGGTCCAGGCGCGGCTGCTGGACCTGCTGCGCCGCCTGACGCGCGATCTCGGCCTTGCGGTCATCATCGTGACTCATGATCTAGGTGTGGCCCGCCTGCTGACTCACCGTCTCATGGTGATGCGGCAGGGGCGGGTAGTGGAAGAAGGCTTGACCGATCAGGTGCTGGACGATCCGCATGACGCCTATACTCAGCTTCTCGTCGCGTCGGTGATCGGAGCCTGACCCGTGGAAGCGATTCGCTTGGAGCAGGTCGGCAAAGGTTTCACGCTGCATCTGCGCGGCGGCACGGCGCTCCAAGTGCTGCGCAATCTCAGCCTCGCCGTCGAGGCCGGCGAATGCGTCGTGCTGCACGGTGCGTCCGGTGCCGGCAAAAGCACCGTCCTGCGCTGTCTCTATGGCAACTACCGACCCGATTCGGGTCGGGTGTTTGTCCAAGGAAACGGCGCTCTCATCGATCTTGCGGTCGCCTCGCCGCGCGAAATCATGGCGCTTCGACGCTCGACCCTTGGATATGTGAGCCAGTTCCTCCGCGTGGTGCCTCGGGTACCCGCGATCGAACTGGTGATGGAGCCGTTGCTGGAGCGCGGTATGGCTCTTGACGAAGCGCAGCAGCGAAGCGCCGAAATACTGGGTCGCCTGGATATTCCGGCGCGGCTCTGGGACCTGCCGCCGGCGACATTCTCCGGCGGCGAGCAGCAGCGTATCAACATCGCCCGCGGCCTGGTGGCCGAGCGGCCGATCCTGCTCCTCGACGAGCCGACCGCCTCCCTCGACGCCACCAACCGCGCCGCGGTGGTGGCGCTGATCCGCGAAGCCAAGGCGCGGGGAACCACGGTGGTCGGCGTCTTTCATGATCGGGAGGTGCGCGAGGCGGTCGCCGATCGGGTGCTCGACCTGAAAGCGCTGGAGGTTGTGGCATGACGATGGAGCTCGTTCTCGACAACGCCATGGTGGTGCTGCCGGACCGGCTGTTGCGCGGCCATGTGGTCTGTCGTGATGGCGACATCGTCGAGGTCGGCGAGGGTAGGGCGCGTGCAACCGGCGGCCTCGATCTCGACGGCGACTACCTGCTGCCTGGCCTGGTGGAGCTCCACACCGACAATCTGGAGCGGCATGTGGCGCCGCGTCCCAAGGTTCGCTGGCCGATGGATGCGGCGCTTCTCGCTCATGACGCGCAGATCGCCGCCGCCGGCATCACCACCGTCCTCGACGCCCTCGCCGTCGTCGATCGGGGAGACAGCCCCGTGCGCGGCGACATGCTGCAGGATGCCGCACTGGCGGTCGGACGCGCCGCCGACGCCGGCCTGCTGCGCGCCGATCACTTCATCCACCTGCGCTGCGAGGTCAGCTACGAGAATGTCGTCGGCACCTGCGAGCGGCTGTTGGAGGACGAGCGGGTACGTCTCGTCTCGCTCATGGATCACACGCCCGGTCAGCGGCAGTTCACCAGCATCGAGCAGTACTACACCTACTACCAGGGCAAGTTCGGCTATTCCGACGCGGAGATGACGGCGCTGATCGACCGCCGGCAGGCCGACCAGCAGCTCTACGCCGATCCGCACCGGCGCCGGTTGGCGGAGCTCTGTCGCGGCCGCGGCATGCCGCTCGCCAGTCACGACGACGCCACGGAGGGTCACGTGGAGGAGGCGCTCGCCCTCGGCATGAGCATGGCGGAATTTCCGACCACGATCGCCGCCGCCGAGATTGCCCATGAGCGCGGCATGGCGGTGATCATGGGGGCGCCCAACGTGGTGCGCGGCGGCTCCCATTCCGGCAACGTCTCGGCGCGTGATCTGGCGGCGGCAGGGACGCTCGACATTCTCTCCTCGGATTATGTGCCCGCAAGCCTTCTGCACGCGGCTTTTCTGCTGCATGAT
Source organism: Allostellaceae bacterium (assembly GCA_035507155.1). Classification (GTDB taxonomy): domain Bacteria; phylum Pseudomonadota; class Alphaproteobacteria; order ATCC43930; family CGMCC-115725; genus DASZHJ01. The sequence continues at coordinate 4,434 of DATJOK010000186.1, read as the reverse complement.
GCGCAGGGCATCCACCTGCCAGAGACGGTTGCGATGATCAGCTCGACCCCCGCCCGCGCCCTCGGGCTCGAGGATCGCGGCGAGATCGCCGTCGGCAAGCGCGCCGATCTCGTGCAGGTGCGCCGCGCAGGCGCCCTCCCGGTCGTGCGCCAGGTCTGGCGCGCCGGGACGCGGATCACCTAGCAAGCCTGAGAAGGGATCTGGAATGACGCCAGTCGATGAAATCTGCGCCCTCTATGAAGGGAAGGGTGGCCGACTCTATGGCGGAGAGCGAGTGACCCAGCTCGAGCATGCCCTGCAATCCGCCGCCTCGGCCGAAGCCGAGCAGGCGCCTCCTGCTCTGATCGCGGCAGCGCTCCTGCACGACATCGGGCATCTCGTCCACAAGCTCGGCGAGAATCCGGCTGAGCGCGGCGTCGATGATCTCCATCAAGTGGGGGGTGCCAAGTGGCTTCGCCGCTGGTTCGGCGAGGCGGTGACGGAGCCGATCCGACTGCACGTCGATGCCAAGCGATATCTCTGCGCGGTCGAGCCCGGGTACTTCCGGACGCTCTCGCCGGGCTCGGTCAGGAGCCTGGAGCTGCAAGGCGGCCGCTTCGACGAGGATGGCGCGGCGCGCTTCATCGCCCAACCGCATGCGCCGGAGGCGGTTCGGCTGCGCCGGTGGGACGAGGTGGCGAAGGTGCCAGGGCTCGCGACGCCGGACCTCTCTCATTTCCGCAAATACATCGAGGCGTGCTGGCGCGGTTGAGTCATGGAGGCGGGTCCGCGCTACGCCCTCTATTTCGCGCCGCGGCCCGAGACAGCGCTGGCGCAGTTCGGCGCCCGCTGGCTCGGTTGGGACATCGAGCGCGGCGAGGCATTGGAGACGCCGGAGACTGCGGGATTGCCGCCGGACCTGCACGCCGCCGCCATCGCGGAGCCGCGCCACTACGGGTTTCACGCGACGCTCAAGGCACCGTTCCGCTTGGCCGAGGGTGCCACGGAAAATGATCTCGTCGGTCTCGTCGGCTCCTTCGCGGCAAGCTGCATGCCGCTCGCGACGGCGCCCCTACGCTTCGGCCCTCTCGCCGGGTTCCTCGCTTTCACGCCGAGCGAATGGTCTCCGCGGCTGCACGATCTTGCCGCCGATTGTGTCGCCGCGCTGGACAGCTTTCGGGCGCCTCTCACCGAGGTGGAGCTCGCCAAGCGCCGACGGGCCGGGCTCAGCGCTGCGCAGGAGACGCTGCTGGCACGTTGGGGCTATCCCTATGTGATGGGAGAGTTCCGCTTCCATATGACGCTGACCGGTCCGCTCGCGACCGACCTCAAGGCGCAGATCGGTGGCGCGCTGCTGCCGCGTCTGCGGCATCTCCTGACCGAGCCCATGGCGATCGAGGATCTCGCACTCTGTGTCGAGCCCGCGCCGACCATCGGTTTCCGTGTCCTGCGCCGCTTCCGGCTCGGCTGAGATCCGCGAAAAAAGGCCGCTGCACTTCGAGGGGGAGCAGCGGCCTTCAGTCGCGGGGACATTCAACTCGGAACTGCTGACTACGTTGTAGCCGAGGCGAGCTGACGCGGCGCAATGTAGCGTTCAGCCGTGACTCCGCGATGACACGAGCGTGCCGGGATCGATGACGCATCCTGGACACGAGCGATGCCTGTGGACTGAAACAGAATCGTCATCGAACTGACATGGAGGCGTCCCGGAGCTTCGTTAATCCAGCGGCGTGACCGCCGACATCCTTGCCTCCCGAACCTCAGGGGTCGCCGCCGAGCGCGCCGGCGAAGGCCGGCTCCGGGTCCTGAAGCCGTGGCTTCTGCTGGCGCCGGCACTGATCTGCCTGGGTCTCTTCACCTACTGGCCAGTAGTCTCGGTCCTCATCGACTCGTTGTTCGCGCGGGACTTCGGCCAGCAGACCGCGACCTTCGTCGGGCTCGGCAATTACGGGCGGCTGTTCACGGATGCGAAATTCGCGGCTGCGGCCATCAACAACCTGCTCTACGCGGTCGGAACCGTGGTGCCGTCGATCGTGCTGGCGCTCGCCTTCGCGCTGCTGCTGAAGCAGTCCAGCGCCTTCAACCGGGTGATCCGCGCGCTGCTCTTCTTCCCCACCATGGTGCCGTTGATCGCGGCGGCGGCGCTCTGGACTTTCATGTTCCTGCCGACTCTCGGCCTCATCGACTACTATCTCGGCCGGCTGCTGCCCTTCTCCATCAACTGGCTCGGCGATCCCGACAGCGCGCTCTGGGCGCTGACGCTGGTCACGGTCTGGAAGAACGCCGGCTATTACATGCTGTTCTACCTCGCGGCCCTGCAGTCGATGCCGGAGGAACTGACCGAGGCGGCGATCCTCGACGGCGCCGGGCCCTGGCAGCGCTTCCGCTACGTGACGCTGCCGCTGCTGGCTCCGACCACCGCCTTCGTCGGCGTGATCGCCTTCGCGCAGGCGATCACCACAGTCGATCATGTGATCGTCATGACCCGTGGCGGCCCCAATGACGCCACCACGCTGCTGCTCTATTACATATTCCAGACCGCGACCGAGGTGCATGACCCCGGCAAGGCCGCGGCGGCCACTGTCGTCACCCTCATGGTGCTGCTGACAGTCTCGACTTTCAGCATCCGCAGCGTCGATCGACGGGGCGTCTATGCGAGCTAGGATCTCGCCCGCGGCCGCGATATTTGGTGCGATCGCCGCCGGTATCGCGCTCCTGTGGTCGACGCCGTTTCTCTGGATGGTCGTTGCGTCCTTCCGCGCCGACGCCTACGGCTCGCTCGATCTCGCCTCGCTGGTGCCGAGCTGGCCGCTGTCGCTCGACAATTTCCATGCCGCCTGGGACAGCGGCGACTTTCCGCTCTATTACGTCAACACGCTCATCGTCGTCGCCGGCACGCTCACGGTGCAGCTCGTCACCATCAGCTTCGCGGGCTACGCCTTCGCCCGGCTGGAATTTCCGGGCCGCGAGGCCCTCTTTTACCTCTTCCTGCTGCAGCTCATGATCGTACCGCCGGTGCTGATCGTGCCCAATCTCCGAGTGATCATCTCGCTCGGCATCAACGATTCTTTGCTCGGCGTGATGGCGCCCTACTTCGCCTCCGCCTTCGGCACCTTCCTGATGCGGCAGACCTTCAAATCTCTGCCGCGCGACTTCGAGGACGCGGCGGTGATCGACGGCGCCTCGCTGCTGCAGGTGCTGCGCTACGTCCTGCTGCCGCTGGCGAAGCCGGCGCTCGCCGCCTTCGCGATCGTGAGCGTGGTCGCGCACTGGAACGAGTTCCTGTGGCCGCTCATCGTCATCAACTCACCGACCCACCGCACGCTGACCCTCGGCCTGGCGAGCGTGGTGGGCGGCGCCGAAGGGGCGGCGGACTGGGGCCTGATCGCCGCCGCGACCCTGACCGTCAGCGCGCCGCTGCTGGTGGCCTTCGTGCTGTTCGAGCGGCGGATCGTCAACAGCTTCGTTTTCTCCGGCATCAAATAAGAGGGGTGACTCATGGGTATCCGATCGAGCTTGCGCGCCACCGGCGTGGCGCTTTCGATGCTGCTGGCGAGCGGCGGCCTCGCCGCCGCCAAGACCACCATCGACTTCTACTTTCCGATCCCGGTGCAGGGCGCGCTGGCGCGCGAGATGGGGCGGATCGTCAAGGCCTTCAACGACAGCCATCCCGATATCGAGGTGGTGGCGGGCTATACCGGCAGCTATGACGACACGCGGCTCAAGGCCCAGGCGGCCTTCGAGTCCGGCAAGCCGCCGGCGGTGGCGCTGGTCTCGGCCAACAATATTCCGGACTTTGTGATCGGCGGCGAGCTCGAGCCGATCGGGGATCTGCTCAAGGCGCATGGCGGGGATCCGAAGACGTTCCTGAACGACTTCTGGCCGGCGTTGCACGCCAACGCGACCGCCGACGGCCAGCTCTATGCCATCCCGTTCCAGAATTCGACACCGCTCCTCTACATCAATGCCCAGGTCTTCAAGGAGGCCGGGCTCGATCCCGATCATCCGCCGCAGACCTGGGCGGAATTCGTGGCGGCGGCGCAGAAGCTGACCAAGCGCGACGGCGACAAGATCACGCGCTACGGCTTCGAGATGCCGGGGACCTACGATTACCTGGGCTGGCTCACCCAGGCCTTCGCGATGTCGAACGGCGGGTTGTTCTTCAATCCGATCAACCCTGGCGAGGTCTACTACGATCAGCCCTCGACCCGCGGCGCGGTGCAGTTTCTCGGCGATCTGGTCTTCAAGTACAAGGTGATGCCGGAGGGCGTGGTCGATCCGAGCCAGGTCTCGACCGACTTCTTCGCCGGCCGGGCCGCCATGGTGATGCTGTCGACGGGATCGCTCACCTTCATCCGCAACAGCGCGAAATTTCCCTACCAGGTGGCCTTCGTGCCGCGCAAGCAGCGCAACGCGGCCCCGATCGGTGGCGGCTCGATGGTGATCTTCAAGAAG
>DATJOK010000185.1:0-31098 GCA_035507155.1 Allostellaceae bacterium | reverse complement strand
GAAGGGCGCGCCGCCAGCCCCGCCCTCCGATGGTCAGGGGCCGCCTCGAGAGGCCCTTCTGAAGCTGATCGAAGATGCTTCCAATCCCGCGCTCCAGGCCGAGGCATCGCGCCTGGTCACCGCCGTGGTCGATCTCGGTCCGACGCCGGGCGCCGGCGATCTCACGCTCATCCAGTCGGCGGTCTCCGCGCTCACCGCGAAGAGCGCCAACATCGAGGTGTCGAAATTCGTGCGCAACCGCCTCGAGATCGCGAGCCGCAACCGCAAGCGCGGACTGGTGCCGTTGATTTCCCGCAAGCTCAGCGATTCCCCGGTCTACGCGATGCTGGTCGGCGCCCTCGCATCGGGAGTGATCTGGGCGATCGGTTTCGCCGCCATCATCATCATTGGCGGCTACTACAACAAACTCGAGGATACCACCTTCATTCTTCCGGTGCGCGAGGCCGGCCCGCTGGCTTTCGCGGCTTTCGTCGGTGGTCTCGTCAGCCTCCTCAGCCGGGTCGAGGAATTCGCCAATCTCTACATATTCGATCCGTTCCTGGTGTTCTTGAATTCCTTCCTCAAACCCCTCATCGGCACCGTCCTCGCCATCACGATCTATGCCATCGTCAAGTCCGGCCTCATCCACGTGAACGGTCTCGACCTCGATGACGATGGCGGCTACCGGTTCATCTTCTGGGCCTTCGGCTTCCTCGCCGGATTTTCCGAGCGCCTGACGGGTGACTTCATCGCCCGCGCGGAGACGGTGGTCGGCGGAACGGGCGACAAGAAGGAAGCATCGCCCTCGTAGTTTGCGACCGGCGTCGCTCAGACCGTCGAGTATCCGTGCGCGGCATGCGGCTGCAGCGCGGCGAGATGAGCGGCGAGCGCCGCCGGCGACAGGGGCGCGTCGGGTCCGGTCTCCAGCGTGAAGTGGCCGTAGCGGTCCTGGCCGCGGGCGAGGCGTGCCGAGATCGGCGGGCCGCTGGTCTGGCGGACGTGTGCGGCCACATAGCGGATCGCGAAGCCGATGCGCGTGCGCGCCGTGCGGTTCGGGCCGGAGGCGTGCGGCGCGAGCCCGTCGTGGAAGGCGACCTCGCCGGGCTGAAGCGCCACCAGCCTCGAGCGCGCCTCGTCGATCGCCACCTCGATCTCCTGCCCCTTGGTCAGCATGTTGTCGGCGGTCTTGTTCTCGAGGTGGCGGAGCCGCTCACGATGGGCCCCGGCGGCATAGCGCATGCAGCCGTTCTCGGCTGTCGCCGGCGTGAAGGCGACCCAGGCGGTCAGCACTTTGAGCGGCTCGAGGCCCCAGTAGTTCACGTCCTGGTGCCAGGTGATGCGCTTCTCGCTGCCGGGCAGCTTGATGAAGAGATCGGCTGACAGCGCGAGGAGATCCGGCCCCAGGATGCTGGCGGCCGCATCGGTCAGGCGCCGGTCGCGGAGGAGCGCGTCGAGGCTCGGCAGCAGCAGGTAGGATTTCTGCACCCAGGGCGCGGGATGGCGCTCGAGCGCCGGGCTCGGCAGCGCGCTCACCTCGGCGGCCCAGCGCGCGGCTTCCTCCGTGCGGAAGAGGCGCAAGGGGAAGAGAAAGCCGTCGCGCTCATAGGCGGCGACCTGCTCGGGCGACAGGCCTGCTGTCATCGTCTCGGACATGGACTTGCTCCCTCGCTGTCAGCTGGGTGAAGCGGCCGCGATGGCCGCGAGGCGCTCACGCTCGACGTTGCTTCCAGAGACGACGAGCGCCGTCGGGCCTCTGGGGACGATCTTCTGCGCCAGGATGGCGGCGGCGGTGACGGCGCTCGCACCTTCCGCGACGAGGCGCTCCTCGAACAGGAAATGCGCCATGCCGCGAGCGATCTCCCGCTCGCTCACCAGCACCACCGCGTCGAGGAGGCGGCGGCAGAGATCGAAGGTCCAGCGGTTGGCGAGGCCGATGCCGCCGCCGAGCGAGTCCGCCAGCGTCGGCACTTCCGTCACCTCGACGGGACGGCCGGCGGCGAGGCTCGCGTGCATGGCGGCGCCCTGCTGCATGGAGATGCCGATGACGCGGAGCGACGGCTTGATCGACTTTGCCGCGAGCGCGATGCCGCCGGCAAGCCCGCCGCCCGAGAGCGGCACCAGGATGGTGTCGAGATCGGGCCGATCCTCCACGAGCTCGAGGCCGATGGTGCCCTGCCCGGCGATGACGCTGACATCGTCGAAGGGCGGCACCTCGATGAGGCCCCGCTCGGCGACGGCTCGGGCGACCTCCGCCATGGCCTCGTCCTGGGAGCGGCCGACGCGGCAGACGGTGGCGCCCAGCGCCGCGATCGCCGCCACCTTCTGCTCGGACACCAGGCTCGAGAGGCAGACGGTGGCGGGAATGCCGAGCTCGCGCGCGGCATAGGCCAGGGCGCGGCCGTGATTGCCGGTGGAGGCGGTGACGACGCCGCGGCGGCGCTCCTCGACGCCGAGCGCCAGGAGCGCGTTGGTGGCGCCGCGGATCTTGAAGCTGCCGGTCGGCTGCACCGTCTCGAGCTTCAGCAGCATCTCGGCGCCGGTACGGGCGGACAGGTTCTCGGAGCGGATGGGCGGCATCCGGAGCGCCAGGCCGCCGATCCGCCGGCGCGCCTCGAAAACGCTCCTGAGGGTCGGTCCGGTGGCTTCCATGTACACAACTTTCGGCTTCCCGTGACAACAAATGGCAATATGGCCGCAAAACAGGCAGGACGTCCAGATTAGATGTATACATCTTGGTTGTCTTTTTTCCACCCCCCTGGCAGTCTTGCCGCAGCGGAGAAGCGTCGGAACCGGCGCCCCGCGCCAACAGAGAAGGGTGGCTCAGATGGGACAGACATTGGGAAAGACGGTGCGTCGGGTGTTGCTGTCGGCGCTGGTGGTGACAGCCGGCGCGCTCACGGCCGCGCATGCGGAGACCACGCTGGAGATGGCGAAGAAGAATGGCTACGTCCGCGTGGGCTTCGCCAACGAGGCGCCGTTCGCCTATGCGACGCCGGACGGCAAGCTCACCGGCGAGGCGCCGGAGGTGGCACGTGCCGTCCTCAAGAAGATGGGCATCAAGGAGATCGACGGCGTGCTCACCGAATTCGGCTCGCTGATCCCCGGCCTCAAGGCGCATCGCTTCGACATCATCGCCGCCGGCATGTTCGTCAATCCGCAGCGCTGCAAGGAGATCGCCTTCTCCGAGCCGAGCTACGGCATCGGCGAGGCGATCCTGGTGAAGAAGGGCAATCCGAAATCGATTCGTGACCTCGGCAGCTTCGCGAAGAACAAGGACCTGAAGCTGGCGGTGATGGCGGGCGCGGTCGAGGGCGGCTATGCCAAGGACGTCGGTGTCCAGCAGGGGCAGCTCGAGATCCTGCCGGATCAGTCGAGCCTCCTGGCGGCGGTGGAAGCGGGCCGCGCCGACGGCGCCGCGCTGACCGCGCTCTCGATCGGCGAGATGGCGAAGAAGGGCACCGACGTCGAATCGACCCCGCCCTTCGCCGAGGTCAACGGCAAGTCGGTGATGGGCCACGGCGCCTTCGGCTTCCGCAAGGAGGACAAGGATTTCGTCGCCGCCTTCGACAAGGAACTCAAGACCTTCATCGGCAGCCCCGAGCATCTGAAGCTGGTGACGCCCTTCGGCTTCGGCAAAGGCTTCCTGCCGACGCGCACCACCGAACAGCTCTGCGCGGGCAAATAGACAGGGTGCCGGCCGCCGCTTCCCCGGCCTTGGCGCCGGGAGCGGCGGCGGCGATGATTTGAGATGGGAACCCGCTCGATCGTCGTCCTGCTGCTGGCGGCCGTGGTCACGCTTGCCGTGCTGTCGCTGCTGCAGCCGTTCCGCATCTTCGTCCCCGGTCTCCTCGAAGGCGCCTGGATGACGGCGCGGATCGCGGCGCTGGGCTCCCTCTTCGCGGTCGTCTGCGGGGTGACGGCGGCGCTGCTCCGGCTCTATGCGCCGCTGCCGCTGCGCTGCCTCGCCCGCATCTATATCGAGGTGTTCCGTGGCACCTCGGCCCTGGTGCAGCTGTTCTGGCTCTTCTTCGTGCTGCCGGATTTCGGCATCTCGCTCGATCCCTTCACCGTCGCCGTGCTGACCCTTGGACTCAACGTCGGCGCCTACGGCGCCGAGGTGGTGCGGGGCGCCATCCAGTCGGTGCCGCGCGGCCAGTGGGAGGCTGGGACCGCCCTCAACATGACGCGGGCGCAGATGCTGCGCCGGATCATCCTGCCCCAGGCGGTGGTGCCGATGATCCCGCCCTGGGGCAATCTCTTCATCGAGCTCCTGAAGGCGACGGCGCTGGTGTCTCTGATCACCATCACCGACCTCGCCTTCAAGGCGCAGGAGATGAACCAGACCACGCTCAAGACCGTCGACATCTTCACCCTGGTGCTGCTGATCTATCTCGCGATGTCGCTGATCCTGACGATCGGCATGCGGGCGCTGGAGAAGGCGGCGAGCCGCGGCCTGGCGCGGGGGCGCGCCGCCTGATGCTCTGGGACTGGCATTACGCGTTCCAGATCCTGCCCGACCTCCTCAGGGCGGCGGTGATCACGGTGGAGGCGACGCTGCTCGGCTTCCTGATCGCCGCGGTGCTGGGTCTGGTGCTCGCCATCCTCCGGATGCTGGGCCCGCTCACCGCCGGCCCCGCCTCGGTCCTCATCGAGGTGGTGCGCTCGACGCCGCTCCTGATACAGATCTTCTTCCTCTACTTCGTGCTGCCGAAATTCGGCCTCACCCTCGATGCCTTCACCGCCGGCGTCCTCGCCCTCGGCGTCCACTATGCGACCTACTGCTCCGAGGTCTATCGCGCCGGCATCGATGCGGTGCCGCGCGGGCAGTGGGAAGCCTCGGTCGCGCTCAACCTCGGCTTTACCACCACCTTCAAGGACATCATCTTGCCGCAGGCGATTCCGCCGGTGGTGCCGGCACTCGGCAACTACCTGGTGGCGCTCTTCAAGGAGACGCCGCTCCTCTCGGCGATCGCCGTGCTGGAGCTGATGCAGACCGCGAAGATCATGGGCTCCGAGAGCTTCCGCTATACCGAGCCGATCACCCTCGTGGGCCTCCTCTTCCTGATCATGAGCCTGGTCTCCGCGGCGCTCATCCGCCAGGTCGAGAAGTTCTTCCGCCGGAGAAACCCGTGACCGCCTTCGCCAACCAGCCCATGGTCAGATACGAGGGCGTCACCAAACGCTATGGCCGATTGACGGTCATCGACGGCCTCGACCTCAGCATCGCCGCCGGCGAGAAGGTGGCGCTGATCGGTCCCTCGGGCTCGGGCAAGACCACGGTGCTCCGCATGCTGATGACGCTGGAGCGCGTCGACGGCGGCGTTATCTGGGTCGACGGCGAGCCCTTGACACATGTCCAGCGCAACGGCGGCATGGTGCCGGCGGACGCCCGGCATCTGCGCCGGGTGCGCGGCAAGATCGGCATGGTGTTCCAGCACTTCAATCTCTTCCCGCACATGACGGCGCTCAAGAACTGCATGGAGGCGCCGATCGCGGTGCTGGGGCTCGCCAAGGCGGAGGCGGAGCAGCGCGCCGCCGAGCTCCTGACCATGGTCGGGCTTGCCGACAAGCTCGGCCACTATCCGGCGCAGCTCTCGGGCGGCCAGCAGCAGCGGGTCGCCATCGCCCGCGCGCTCGCCATGCGGCCCAAAGTGATGCTCTTCGACGAGGTGACCTCGGCGCTCGATCCCGAGCTGGTGGGTGAGGTGCTGACCGTGATTCGCAAGCTCGGCGCCGAGCACCACCTCACCATGCTGATGGTGACCCATCAGATGGGCTTCGCACGCGAATTCGCCGACCGGGTGGCGTTCTTCTATCGCGGCAAGATCGAGGAGGAGGGGCCGCCCGACCGGATCTTCACCGAGCCCCGGAGCGAGCGGACGCGGCAGTTCCTGCGCGCCGTGCTGGACGCCACATGAGCGCCGGTGACGTCGCGATCGGCGAGCGGCCGAAGAGCCTCTCCCGCGAGCGCTTCGAGCGGATCTACAACACGATCCGCGACCGCGTCTGCCTGCTGGACTACGAGCCGGGGGCGCGCCTCGCCGAAGAGGATCTGGCGCACGAATTCGGCGTCAGCCGCACGCCGATCCGCCGCGTGCTGTCGCGGCTCGAGGCGGAGGGGCTGCTGCAGAGCCGGCACGGCGTCGGCACCTTCGTTACCGACGTCGATATCGGAGCGCTGACCCAGGTCTACAAGCTTCGGATGGCGCTCGCCGAGCTCATCGGCCAGCTGGAGCCGCTGCCGCGCTCAGCCCAGGATATCGCTCGGGTCCGCGCGCTGCTGGCGCGCTGCGACGCGCTCGGCGGTGCGCTGAGCCCGCGAGATTTCGGCCGGCTCAACATGGATTTCGCCCAGGAGCTTTTCGCGATGACCGGCAATCGCCCGCTGCGCGAGATTTCCGAGCGGCTCTATTACCTGACCCATCGCGTCTGGCTGAAGTCGGTGCCGCGCCTCAATCTGCGCGACGAGGTGGCGGTGTTCCGCCGCGAGATCGCGGATATCCTGGCGGCGATGGAGATTGGCGATCTCGAAGCCGTCGGCCACATCCGGCGCAGCCACATCTCCATGAGCTTCAACCGCATGCGCGGCTACCCGGAGGAGCGGTCAGCATGAGCGAAGAGGGGCTGCGGCCGTCGCCGGTCGCGGCATCGGTCGATTTCGATCGCGACGGCGTCCAGCACGGCCATCTGAAGCTGCCCTACAGCCGCGACGATTCCGCCTGGGGTGCGGTGATGACGCCGATCACGGTGGTGAAGCACGGCGAGGGTCCGACGGCGCTGCTGACCGGCGCCAATCACGGCGACGAGTACGAAGGCCCGGTGGCGCTCTTCGATCTGGCGCAGAGCCTCCCGGCCGAGGCGGTGAGCGGCCGCGTGATCATCCTGCCGGCGATGAACTATCCCGCCTTCCGCGCCGGCATCCGCACCTCGCCGATCGACAAGGGCAATCTCAACCGGCTGTTCCCCGGCAGGCCCGACGGCACGGTCACCCAGAAGATCGCCGACTACATCCAGCGCCATCTGCTGCCGCTCGCCGATATCGTGCTCGACATCCATTCGGGCGGCCGGACGCTGGAGTTTCTGCCGTTCGCGGCGACGCATCGCCTGCCGGATCCGGCGCAGGAGAAGCGCTGTGTCGCGGCCATGCTCGCTTTCAACGCGCCTTTCTCGATGATGCTGCGCGAGCTCGATGCCGTCGGCACCTACGATACGGCGGCCGAGGAGATGGGAAAGACGTTCGTCACCACCGAGCTCGGCGGCGGCGGCACCGCGCGCGCGGCGACGGTGGCGATCGCCAAGCGAGGCGTGCGCAACCTGCTGGTCCACGCCGGGATATTGCGCGGGAGCCCGGAGCGCGGGCCTTCGACCTTCCTCGATATGCCCGATGGGGATTGCTACCTCGCTTCGCTGCACAGCGGGCTCGTCGAGTTCACGGTGGATCTCGGCGCGACGGTGCGGCGCGACGATCTCATTGCGCGCGTCCATGACGTCGAGCGGACGGGCGGCGCCGTCGCCGAATACCGCGCCGCGCGCGACGGCATCCTCAGCGGCCGGCATTTCCCCGGCCTGGTCCAGACTGGCGATACCCTGGCGGTGATCGGGGTTCCCGTCGAAGCGCCCTGAGACACCCTCTTTGGGGGTTCTCATGGCCATGGCTTACTATCGATAGTATCTGCCGGGACCAGGTCCCGGAGAGTCGCCGTGCCCTCGATGTCGCAGGCGACGGCGCAAAATGAGACGCTAAGGTAAGGTCGTGGCCGTCGGTCGGCGCTATCCTGGCTGCAAGTGGGCCACATATGCGCCGCGAAGTGGCAGGCGCCTATCGGGAGGAAGTCGGGTCATGGGCCGTCGGCCGCGCACCGGTCGGCACGATTGCCGGAGCCGCTCATGTCGAACGCGGTGAGGATCGCGCACGGCAAGTTCGGCCGCGTCGCTCTCCTCGACATGGACGCGTCGCTGGTCCGCCATGCCCACCCCCATTGTCATGTGCTGCTCAAGGCCGAAGGGGCGGACACCCACTTCCTGGTGCGCGACGAGATGGTGCCGCTCACCGACACCGACGCGGTGCTGGTCAATGCCTGGGAGCCGCATGCCTACATCCACGATCCGCTGAAGCCGCGCACGACCATCCTCGCCTTCTACATCGAGCCGGGCTGGCTCTCCGGCTTCCGGCGGAACTGGGCGGCGAGCGCCGCGCCCGGATTCTTTCCCCGGCAGTCGGCGCAGATCACCGCGCCGCTCCGCCGCAAGGCCGACGAGCTGGCGGCGGTGCTGCTGGAGGCGCCCGACGCGGGCGTCACCCATGAGGCGCTGATCTCCGAGCTGATGATCGCCGTCATCGAGCATTTCTCGCCGTGGCGCACGGCGTCCCTCGATGATTTCGCCCGCGACGGCCGCGTCGACTACCGGATCCGCCGCGCGCTCGCTCTCATCCAGCAGAGCGCCGCCAGCGTCCAGGACATGAGCGGGCTTGCCCGCGAGGTCGGCCTGTCGCGGGCGCATTTCTTCCGCCTGTTCGGCCGGTCGATGAACGTCAGCCCGCACGTCTTCCTCAACACCGTCCGCATGGAGAGCGCGGTCGCCGAGGTGATCGAGGGCGACGGCTGCCTCGCCGAGATCAGCGACGGGCTGGGCTTCAGCGCGCCGGCGCATTTCACCCGCTTCTTCCGCGACCATGCCGGGGCGCCGCCGCGGGAGTTCCGCACCGTCGCGCGGCTGACCGCGCCCCATCGCAAGCTCGCGGGCTGAGCGCGTGGCCCGCCAGACCATCTTCGTGCTGCAAGGCGCGAGGGACCCGCACCCATGGATGTGAGGACTGCCGACGAAGCGAAGCCCTGGGTCGGCCGCTCCCTGCCGCGGGTCGAGGACGCGGCGCTGCTGACCGGACGCGGCCGCTACATCGACGATCTCGGAGTGCCGCCCGGCACGCTCCACGCGGCGATCCTGCGCTCGCCCCATGCGCACGCGACGATCTCAGGGATCGACGCGGCGCGCGCCCGGGCGCTGCCCGGCGTCGCCGCTGTCCTGACGGGCAAGGATATCCAGGCGACGACGGCAAGCCTCGTCGTAGGCGTCAAGGCGCCCGTCGAATGCTGGCCGATTGCCGTCGACCGCGTGCGCTATGTGGGCGAGCCCGTCGCGGTGGTGGTGGCGCGCGACCGCTACCTCGCGGAGGATGCGCTGGAGCTGATCGAGGTCGCCTACGAGCGGCTGCCGGCGGTGGTCGATCCGCGCGCCGCGCTGGCGCCCGACGCGCCGGTGCTGCATCCCGGCCTCAAGGGCAATCTCATCAGCGAGCGCTCCTTCCGCTACGGCGATCCCGAGCAGGCGTTCGCCGCGGCCCCGCACCGCATCGCCATCGAGGTCGACTACCCTCGCAGCGCCTGCACGCCGATCGAGACTTATGGCGTCATCGCCGAATACGAGCCCGGCCGCGACGCTTATGACGTGCTCGCCAATTTTCAGGGCCCTTTCAGCATCCACGCGGTGATCGCGCGGGCGCTCAAGGTGCCGGGCAACCGGTTGCGGCTCCGCACGCCGCCGGAATCCGGCGGCAGCTTCGGCGTCAAGCAGGGGGTCTTTCCTTATATCGTGCTGATGGCGGCCGCGGCGCGCGCCACCGGCCGCCCGGTCAAATGGATCGAGGACCGGCTCGAGCATCTGGCCGCCTCGACCTGCGCCACCAACCGGGTCTCGCGCCTCGAGGCGGCGGTGAGCGACGAGGGTCGCATCCTGGCGCTCGCCTGGGACCAGATCGAGGATTGCGGCGCGCATCTCCGCGCGCCGGAGCCGGCAACGCTCTACCGCATGCACGGCAACATGACCGGCGCCTACGACATTCGACACCTGTCGATCCGCAACCGCGTCGTGCTCACCAACAAGATGCCGACCGGCCTCAATCGCGGTTTCGGCGGTCCGCAGATCTATTTCCCGCTGGAGCGGCTGATGCAGCGCATCGCCCGTCGGCTCCGTCTCGATCCCGTCGAGGTGATCCGCCGCAACCTGGTCCCGGCCGAGAGCTTCCCCTATCGCACCGCGAGCGGTGCGCTCCTCGATTCCGGCGACTACCAGACGGCAACGGCATCGGCGCTGGAGCAGGGCGGCATCGAGGAGCTCTATCGCCGCCGCGACTCGGCACGCGCCGAGGGCCGCCTCTACGGCATCGGCTTCGCCGCCGTGGTCGAGCCCAGCGTCTCCAACATGGGCTACATCACCACCGTGCTGACCGCGGCGGAGCGGCGGCGCGCCGGGCCGAAGAACGGCGCCCAGGCGACGGCGACGGTGGCGCTCGACCCCGTGGGCTCGGTGACGGTCCATGTCGCCTCGGTGCCCCAGGGCCAGGGCCACCGCACGGTGCTGTCCCAGGTGGTGGCGGATGTGCTCGGCCTCCGGCCCGAGGAGGTGGCGGTCGCGACCGAGATCGACACCGCCAAGGACGCCTGGTCGATCGCGTCCGGCAATTACGCGAGCCGCTTCGCGGCGGCGGTGGCGGGGACCGCGCATCTGGCCGCCACGCGCCTGCGGGACCGCCTCGCGCGCAACGCCGCCGCGCAGCTCAACGTGCCGCCCGAGGAGATCGTCTTCGAGCAGGGCCGCGTGCGGGCGCGGGGCAATCCCGACAATGCGATCCCCTTCACGCGTCTCGCCGCCGCCAGCCACTGGGCGCCCGGCACGCTGCCCGCCGAGACCCAGAGCGCCATCCGCGAGATGGTGTTCTGGACGCCGCCGGAGCTGACGCCGCCCACCGAGGCGGACGAAATCAACAGCTCACTCTGCCACGGCTTCATCTTCGACATCTGCGCCGTCGAGGTGGACCGCGTCACCGCGGAGGTCCGGATCGACCGCTATGTGAGCATGCACGACTGCGGCCGCATCCTGCATCCCGGCATGGTGGCGGGCCAGGTGACGGGCGGCTTCGCCCAGGCGCTGGGCGCCGCGATGCTGGAGGAGCACGCCTACGCGCCCGACGGCAGCCTGCTCACGGGAACCCTCGCCGACTATCTGCTGCCGACGGTGAGCGAGGTGCCGGCGCCGATCGTCCTCCATCACGAGACACCCTCGCCCTTCACGCCGCTCGGCGCCAAGGGCGTCGCCGAGGGCAACTGCATGTCGACGCCGGTCTGCATCGCCAACGCCGTCGCCGACGCGCTCGATCTCGAGGATGTCTCGCTGCCGCTGCTGCCGGCGCGGCTCGCGGCGCATCTGCACGGGGCGGAGACCTCGCCGAAGAAGGCGCCGTCGACACCCGCATCGATGCGGGCGGGCGAGCGCAGCCTGCATGGCGCCGGCGAGGCGGCGGTGGACGCTGCGCCGGCCGAGCTCTGGACGACGCTGCTCGATCCCGATCGGCTCATGGCCCTGGTGCCGGGCGCGCATGCGATCGAGAAGGTCTCCGACACCGAGTTCCGCGCCGAGGTGACGCTCGGCGTCGGACCGGTCAAGGGCCGCTACCGGGTGACCATGGAGCTCTCCGATCTCGATCCGCCGAAGTCGCTGACGCTGACCGGCGCCGCGGAAGGCGCGCTGGGCTTCGGTCGCGGCACGGGGAAAGTGACATTGCGCGAGACGGCACCCGGCCACACCGTCATCGCCTACGACTACGAGGCCGCGATCGGCGGCAAGCTGGCCTCGATCGGCGGCCGCCTGCTGGACGGTGCGGCGCGGCTCATCGTCGGCCAGTTCTTCGCGGCGCTGGCGCGCCAGACCGGCGGCACGGAGCCGGCCGGGTTCTGGTCCTGGCTCCGCCGCCTGCTGGGGCTCCGCCGATGAAGCCGCCACGCTTCGACTACGTCGCCGCTGCCAGTGCCGAGGAGGTACTGGAAATCCTGGCGCAGGAGGGCGGCGAGGCGCGCATCCTCGCCGGTGGGCAGTCCCTGCTGCCGATGCTCAACATGCGGCTCGCGAAGCCCGGCGTGGTGGTGGACATCATGAAGGTCGCCGCCTGGCGTGACATCAAGGAGGACGGAAGCCGACTTCGCGTCGGCGCGGCGGTGCGGCAGGTGGAGCTGGAGCAGCGGCCGGATCTGGCGCATCAGCAGCCGTTGCTGGCGGCGGCGCTGCCCTGGATCGGCCATCCGCAGACGCGCAACCGCGGCACCGTCTGCGGCTCGATCGCCCACGCCGACCCCAGCGCCGAGCTGCCCTTGGTGCTGGTGGCGCTCGGCGGCACCGTGCATCTGCGCTCGCGGCGCCGCGCCCGCGACGTCGCCGCCGCGGAGTTCTTCGCCGGCATGATGGCGACCGCGCGGGCGGACGAGGAGGCGATCGAGGCGGTCTCGATCCCGCTGGCGCGCCCCGGCACCGGCTATGCCTTTCGCGAGGTGGCGCGCCGCCACGGCGATTTCGCCATCATCGGCTGCGCGGCGGTGGTGGACGGGAAAGAAGCTCGGCTCGCCATCGCCGGCGTCGCGGATCGTCCCGTCGTTCGCACGTTTCCGCTGCCCGAGGCGCGCGAGCTCGACGACGCGCTCGATGCCTTCGCCTGGGACCTGGAGGCGCGCGACGATCTCCATGCGACTGCCCGCTACCGGCGCGAGCTGGTGCGCCGCTTGGGCCGCGCCACGATCGAGGAGGCCCAGCGATGCCGCGCCTGAGCGCCGATCGCCGCCACACCGTGAGCTTCACGCTGAACGGCACGCCGGTCAGCGGCGAGGCCGAGCCGCGCATGCTGCTGACGGATTTCCTCCGCCAGGTGGTCGGCGCCACCGGCACGCACGTGGGCTGCGAGCACGGGGTCTGCGGCGCCTGCACGGTGGAGATCGACGGCCGGCCAGGCCGCGCCTGCCTGACGCTGGCGGTGCAGGTGGAAGGCGCCGAGATCCGCACCGTCGAGGGTCTCGCCCCCGAGCCCGGCCGCCTCTCGCCGCTGCAGGAGAGCTTCCGCGAGCATCACGGGCTGCAATGCGGCTTCTGCACGCCCGGCATCCTGATCTCGCTGAGCGCCCTGCTGCGCGAGCGGCCGGACGCCGGCGAGGCGGAGATCCGCGAGGTGCTCGGCGGCCATCTCTGCCGCTGTACCGGCTACGTCTCCATCATGAAGGCGGCGCTCGCCGCGCAGCAGCGCCTGGGAAAGAAACCCGATGCTTGATCTCGGCACCAGCTTCCTCGCCAGCGTGGCGCGCGATCCCGATGCGGTGGCGATCGTCGACGGCGAGCTGCGCCTCACCTACGCGCAGTGGCTGAAGCGGATCTCCGCCGTCGTCGCCGGCCTCGACGCCGAGGGCCTCCGCCGCGGCGATCATCTGGTGAGCGTGCTGCAGAACCGATGGCAGGCGGCGACCCTGCACTGGGCCTGCCAGTTCTCCGGCATCATCCTGACGCCGCTCAATTGGCGCGTGAAGGCAGACGAACTCGACTACTGCCTCGCTGATGCCGAGGCGGCGGCGCTGGTCTACGAGGATGTGGCGGCGGTAGCGGTGGCCGAGAGCGCGCGGGCAAAGGCGCTGCCGCGCCTCCGCGTCGGTACGGTGGGAGCGGGGGAGGCGGATTTCGACGCGATGGCGTCGGCGTCGGCACCCGAGGCGGCGCCGCGAGTCGATGCCGAGGCATGGTCGCTGATGCTCTACACCTCCGGCACCACCTCGCGGCCGAAGGGCGTGCCACGCCGGCACCGGGCCGAGCGCGCCGCCGCCATCGCCCATGTGGCGCAGAACCTCTACCGGCACGGCGAGCGCACCCTCGGCGTGATGCCGCTCTACCACACCATGGGCGTCCGCTCGCTGCTGGCAATGTCGCTGATCGGCGGCACTTTCGTCTGCCTGCCGCGCTTCGACGTCAAGGCGGCGCTCGGGCTGATCGAGCGCGAGCGCGTGACCAACCTCTATCTGGTGCCGACGCTCTATCACGACCTGCTGCAGCATCCGGATTTCGCCGCCACCGACACCCGCTCGGTGCGCAAGCTCGGCTTCGCCGGCGCGCCGATGACCGACGCTTTGCTGCAGAAGCTCGACGCCGCCTTTCATCCGGATCTCTTCGTCAATCATTACGGCAGCTCGGAGATCTACACCTTCACCATCGACCAGAAAGCTGTGGCAAAGCCGGGCTCCGCCGGGCGCGCCGCGCTCAACCAGATGATCCGGGTGGCGAAGCTCGGCGCCGCTTCCGCAGAGGAGCAGGCGGCGCCGGGCGAGGAGGGCGAGATCGTGGCGCTGCTCGCCGGCGACGAGGCCTTCGAGGGCTATTGGCGCCGGCCCGACACCGACGCCAAGGCGCTGCGCCAGGGCTGGTACTTCACCGGCGACACCGGCTATTTCGACGCTGACGGCGATCTCTTTGTCACCGGAAGGGTCGACGACATGATCATCACCGGCGGCGAGAACGTCTCGCCGGTGGAGATCGAGAGCCAGCTCTCGCTGCATCCGGCGGTGGCCGAGGTGGCGGTGGTGGGGCTGCCGGACGAGCGGCTCGGCAAGGCGGTCACCGCCTTCGTGAAGCCGGCGCGGCCGGTCCAATCCACCGAGCTCGACGACTATTGCCGGAAATCCGGTCTCGCCAATTTCAAGCGGCCGCGGCGCTTCGTCTTCGTCGCGGAGATTCCGAAATCGCCGGTCGGCAAGCTGCTGCGCCGCAAGCTGGTGGAAGGCGATTATCGGCCGGCCGATGCCGGCCCCTGTGCAGTCAAGGAGAGCAAGACATGAGCGAGGATGCCCGGTTCCAGGGTCTGGACGGCTTCAAGGTGACGGTCGACGCGGCGCGCGAGCGCGCCGACATCGTGCTCGACCGGCCGCCCTTCAACGTCATCACCATGCCACAGCGCGATCAACTGCGCCGCGTCTTCGAGGCGCTGGACGAGGATGCCGCGGTGCGCGTCATCGTGCTGCGTGGCGTCGGCCAGCATTTCTCCTCCGGCGGCTACATCAAGGGCTTCATGGAGGCGACGCCGGAGCATGTCTCCAAGCTCGCCTGGAACATCGCTGCGCCCCAGCGCTGCAGCAAGCCGGTGATTGCCGCCAATCGCGGCTTCTGCTTCGGCGTCGGCTTCGAGATCTCGCTGGCCTGCGATTTCCGCCTGGTGTCGGAGACCTGTGAATACGCGCTTCCCGAGCAGAAGCTGGGGCAGATCCCCGGCTCCGGCGGCTCGGCGCGGCTGCAGAAGATCGTCGGCATCACCCGCACCAAGGACATCGTCATGCGCTCCAAGCGCATCCCGGCGAAGCTCGCCCATGACTGGGGGATCGCCACCGAGGTGGTGGCGGACGGTGAGCTCGAGGCCGCCACCGACGCGCTGGTGGAGGAGCTGCGCGCCTTTTCGCCGCTGGCCCAGCGCACGGCGAAGAAGCTCCTCAACGACACCGAGGACGCGACGCTCGCGGTGGCGATCGAGCTCGAGGGGCATTGCTACAGCCGGCTCCGCTCCTCGGAGGATTTCCGCGAGGGCGTCGCGGCCTTCCACGAGAAGCGGCCGGCGAAGTTCCGCGGTCTCTAGGCGAGGAGCGTCCCATGGCCGATCCCCGCAACAGCCCGGCTGGCCCGGTCACCACGCTCCGCGACTGGCTCGATCACCTGGCCGCGCAGGGGCGGCTCGCGGTGATCAAGCCGGGGATCGGCCTCAAATTCGAGCTCGCGGCGATTTCCAAGCGGCTCGACGGCAGCAAGGCCACCTTCTTCCCGCATCCCGGCGGCCACCCGATGCCGGTGGTCTCCGGTCTGCTGGGCGACCGCGCCTGGATCGCCGACGCCATGGGCGTTTCCGGCGACCAGGTGCTGGCGCGGTTCAGCGACGCCGCGGCCCATCCGCTGCCGTGGCGGGAGGTCGCCTCGGGCCCGGCGCAGGAGGTGGTGCACGAGAAGGTGGACCTCACCCGGCTGCTGCCGATCCCGACCCATAACGAGCTCGACAGCGGGCCCTATATCAGCGCCGGGCTGGTGATTGCGCGCAATCCGCGCACCGGCATCCAGAACGTCGCCATCCACCGCTGCCAGGTGAGCGGTCCCGACGAGCTGGGCGTGCTGCTGCTGCCGCGCCACACGCTCAACTTCTACGAGGCGGCGGAGCAGGCGGGCGACGCGCTGGAGATCGCCATCGTCATCGGCGTCGATCCGCTGACCGCGCTCGCCTCCCAGGCGATCGCGCCGCTCGATTTCGACGAGCTCACCATCGCCGGGGCGCTGCACGGCCGGCCGCTCGAGGTGGTGAAATGCGGGAGCAACGAGGTTCGCGTTCCCGCCTCGGCGGAGATCGTGCTGGAGGGCCGGCTGCTGCCGCGGGAGCGGGCGCCCGAGGGGCCGTTCGGTGAATTCCCGCAATACTACGGCGAGCGCGCCGACCGGCACGTTGCCCGGATCGACCGCGTCACCCATCGCCGCGACGCGATCTTCCACACCATCGTCGGCGGCGCCAACGAGCATCTGCTGCTGGGCGCGATCCCACGCGAGGCGACGCTCCTCGGTCATCTCCGGCGCAGCTTCCCCGGCGTGCTCGACGTCCATCTCTCCATGGGCGGCGTCGGCCGCTACGTGCTCTATGTCAAGTTGCGCAAGCGCCAGGAGGGCGAGGCCAAGAACGTCATCATGGGCGCCTTCGGCGGCCACTACGACTTGAAGCACGTCATCGTAGTGGACGAGGACGTCGACATCCACAACGCGCGCGAGGTGGAATGGGCGGTGGTGACCCGGGCCCAGGCCGACCGGGACCTGGTGGTGGTGGCCAACAGCCAGGGATCGCGGCTCGATCCCTCCTCCCGCGACGGCGTCGGCGCCAAGCTCGGCATCGACGCCACGGTTCCCCTCGATGCGCCGCCCGGGCGCTTCAAGCGCATCCGCGTGCCGGGCGAGGAAAGCGTCGATCTCGATGCGGTGGTCGATCAGGCGGCCGCCGGCGACTGGCGCCGGAGCGCCTGAGACTGCCTCTCGATAAAGAGACTGTTCGGTAAGCGGCGGTTCCGGAGACTGGGCTAGCCTCTAAGTGGTGCTGCCTGGGCGAAGCCCGGCTGCGACCGAAGAACGAATAAGGGCTGAGGCGGGGAGGAAGGAATGACCACAGCGGCATCGACAGGCGAGCCGTGGCCCATCGGCAAGCGGCAGATGGTGACGGCGATCCTCGCCTCGTCCCTCGGCTGGTCGCTCGATCTCTTCGATCTCTTCATCCTGCTCTATGTGGCGCCGGTGGTGGGGAAGCTGTTCTTCCCTTCCGATCATCCGACCATGTCGCTGGCGGCGGTCTACGCGTCCTTCGCGGTCACGCTGCTGATGCGGCCGTTCGGCTCGGCTCTCTTCGGCTCCTATGCCGACCGCCATGGCCGGCGCAACATCATGATCGTGGCGGTGGTCGGCGTCGGCGTCAGCACCGCGCTCTTCGGGGTGCTGCCGACGATCGCTCAGGTCGGCATCCTGGCTCCCGCCCTCTTCCTGCTGCTGCGCCTGGTGCAGGGGCTGTTCGTCGGCGGCGTCGTCGCCTCCACCCATACGATCGGCACCGAATCGATCCCGCATTACTGGCGCGGCGCCATGTCGGGGCTGATCGGCGGCGGCGGCGCCGGCATCGGCGCGCTGCTGGCGTCGATCGCCTACTTCGTCTGCAGCGAGCTCTTCCCCGGCGATCTCTTCGCCGTCTGGGGCTGGCGATGCATGTTCTTCTCGGGAATCCTGAGCGCCGTCATGGGCGTCTTCATCTTCAACAAGCTCGAGGAGTCGCCGGTCTGGGCGGCGCTCAAGG
Source organism: Allostellaceae bacterium (assembly GCA_035507155.1). Taxonomy (GTDB): domain Bacteria; phylum Pseudomonadota; class Alphaproteobacteria; order ATCC43930; family CGMCC-115725; genus DASZHJ01. The sequence continues at coordinate 13,466 of DATJOK010000185.1, read as the reverse complement.
CGCAGCGCGCGGCGCGCGGCCAATCCGCCGTGGCGCGCGCGCCGGTGCGCGAGCTGTTCTCGGGCCAGCACCTGCCGGTGCTGCTGGTGAACTTGCTGATGACCTTCGGCAGCGGCGCCGGCTATTACCTCACCTCGGGCTATCTCCCGACCTATCTCAAGGTGGTGGTCGGCGTCGCGAACGAGCAGGCGTCGATCATCCTCATCGAGTCGAGTCTGCTGGTGATCTTCATCTGCGTGCTGGTCGGGCATCTCAGCACGCTCTGGGGCCGCAAGAAGGTCTTCCTCGTCATGGGCGTGCTGCGGATCGTGGGAATTCCGCTCGCCCTCCTGGCGATGGCGACCACCAAGGATATCGGCGCGCTCACCGGCTACGCGCTGCTGCTGAGCTTCCTCGGCAACGGCGGCTATGCGCCGATGCTGGTCTTCCTCAATGAACGCTTCCCGACCGCGCTGCGCGCCACCGGCACCGGACTCTCCTGGAACATCGGCTTTGCCTTGGGCGGCATGATGCCGACCTTCGTCTCGCTGTTCGCGGGCACGCCGCAGCACTTGCCCACGGTGCTCGCGGCCTTCACCTTCGGGATCTCGGTCCTGTTCCTGATCGGCGCTGCGATCATTCCGGAAACCAGCGGCAATCTGAAATAGCCGGTGCCTCGCTGCGGGCGGTTGCCGCTCGGCTCAGCGTGCGCGAGGCCGGCCGCGCAGCTCCTTCGCCCGCGTCTCCACCAGATGGGATATTTCCGCCCGCTCGATCTTTTTCCCGTCGCTGCCGACGATCTCCCAGGCGATCCCGCCCCGGGCGTTGACCAGGCGCGACATGCCCAGCGCGTCATCCAGCTCCGGATAGGAGACGGTCGGGAAAGACGCCTTGCTCGCGCGGAATTCGGACTCGGCGATCTGGCGATCGCTGTAAAAAAGAATGTATTTCATCGAGCGACCTCAGCGTCGGGATGAAAACGAGCGTCGATCGGGACTCTGGTACCCCCGCGCCGGTTGATCGCGGGTTAACGACAATCCCGACAATCGCAAAATCTCTGGGACGCCTCCTGTCGATCGCTTTCGCGAGGGCACGGAGGTCCGGTCGGTCACTGCCGATGCGAGTGCGGACGGACCGTCGGCGCATCCGAAAGTTGCGGAGATTTCATCGTCGATCCGCCGTCGGTAGATGAGGGCCAACTCTGCCAAGGGCGGCCGGCCAAGGGGCGCAACGATCCGTCGGGTGCGGGCTTTTCCTACGGCTCGTCGGAGAAGACCGTCGCCCGCTCGGGGTCCCAGGACAGCGTCACGTCCTCCCCGGGCGCGATGCTGATCGCGTCCGCTTCCTTGGCATGGTGGAGCGAGAAGCAATCGCGGCCGTCCGCAAGGCGCACCACCGCCCGCCGGGCGTTGCCGAGATAGACGATCTCCGTCAGCACGCCGGCGAGGCCTCGCTCCGAGGCGGCCGGCGTCAGCTTGAGACGCTCGGGCCTGACGGCGACCACCACCGGCTTGCCCTCGGTGACCGGTCTGGGCGCGCTCGCCTCGAACCGGCCGCCGGCGATATCCACCTGGCAGCGCCGCCCGTCCGAGCGGACGACCCGCCCGGGAAAGAAATTGGTCTCGCCGAGGAAATCGGCGACGAAGCGGCTCGCCGGCTGCTCGTAGAGCTCCGTCGGCGTGCCGATCTGCTCGACGCGGCCGCGGTTGAAGACCGCGATGCGGTCGCTCATGGTGAGCGCCTCCTCCTGGTCGTGGGTGACGTAGAGGACGGAGATGCGGCGCTCGCGCTGGACGCGCTTGATCTCGCGCTGCATCTGCTCGCGAAGCTTCTTGTCGAGGGCGCCCAAGGGCTCGTCCATCAGCAGCAGCGCCGGGCGATAGACCATGGCGCGGGCGAGCGCCACCCGCTGCTGCTGGCCGCCGGAGAGCTGCCGCGGCAGCCGGTCGCCGAATTCGCCGAGCCCCACCAGCTGCAGCGCGTCGGCGACCTGGCGCTCGATCTCGGCGCGCGGGACGCGCCGCATCTCCAGCGGGAACGCCACGTTCCGGCGCACGCTCATGTGGGGGAAGAGCGCGTAGTGCTGGAACACCATGCCGATGTCCCGCCGATAGGGCGGCAGGCGCTCCACCGGCTGGCCGCTGAGGCGGATCGAGCCCGCATCGGGCTGCTGCAGGCCGGCCACCATCATCAGCATGGTGGTCTTGCCCGAGCCCGAGGGGCCGAGGAAGGTCAGGAACTCCTCGGCGTGGAGCGCGAGGTCGACGCTCTCGACGGCGACGAAGCTGCCGTAGCTCTTGCGGACGCCGCTCAGCTCCAGGACGGGCTCCGCCATGGTCGTGCCATCAGCCATGGTCAGCTCCGGTCCATTCCGCCGCGGCGCCGCAGGATCGATTCCAGCAGCAACGCGGTCAGCGCGAAGGCAAAGCAGAGCGAGGCGATCGCCGCGATCGTCGGATCGACGTCTCCCCGGATGTTGGACCACATCTGCACCGCCACCGGTCGCACGCGGGCGGTGCTGACGAAAAGCGAGACGATGAGCTCGTCGAAGGAGGCAACGGCGGCGAACAGCAGGCCCGAGAGGATGGCCGGCATCAGCAGCGGCGCGGTGACGCGCCGGAACGTCGTCAGGGGCGGCGCGCCCAGGATGGCGGCGGCGGCCTCGAGCCGCGGATCCAGGGTGCGCAGCGACGAGCTCACCGTCGCCACAACATAGGGCGTGGTGATGACGACGTGGCCGATGATGAGGCCGGTGAGCGTGCCGTTGAGGCCGAGGCCGCGGTAGACGCCGAAGAGCGCGGCGGCGGTGATGATGGCGGGGACGACGATCGGCAGCATCAGCGCCGCGCCGATGATCGAGGCGCCGGGGATGTGGCCGCGCACGAGCGCGTGGGCGGCGGCGGTGCCGAGCAGGGTCGCGAGCGTCGCCGAGGGGATCAGGATCTCGATGCTGACGGCGAGCGAATCCGTCCAGGCAGGATCGCTGAAGAGATTGTGGTACCAGCGCAGCGACAGGCCGGGCGGCGGGAACTGCAGGAAGGAGGCGGCGCTGAAGGAGATGATCACCACGATGACCAGCGGCGCGATCAGGTAGAGCGCCACCAGGCCGCAGACCGTGCCACGCAGCGCGCGCCAGCCGCCGAGACCGTCGCCCGTCATCGCGCCACCGCCTTCAATCCCACGGTGAGATGCAGCAGCAGGAGCACGAGGCCGGAGACCGCCAGCAGCAGGAGGGAGAGGGCGCCCGCCATGCCCCAGTTGCCGAACTGCGCGATCTGGTCCTGGATCGTCTGCGCGATCATCGTCTGCCGCGGGCCGCCGAGCATCGCCGGCGTCACGTAGTAGCCGAGGGTGCTGATGAAGACGAGGGTGGCACCGGTCAGGACGCCCGGCAGGGTCAGCGGCAGATAGACCCGGAGAAAGGCCCGAACGGGGCCGGCGCCCAGCGTGAGCGCCGCCTGCATATAGGCGGGATCGATGCGCAGCATGGCGGCATGGAGCGGGAAGACGACGAACGGCAGCAGCACCTGCACCGCGCCGATCAGCAGGCCGGTCAGATTGTAGAGGAGGGGCAGCGGCGCCGCCGCGAGGCCGAGGCCGACGAAGATGTCGTTCAGCGGACCGTTCCGCTGCAGCAGGATGACGGTCGCGAAGGTGCGCACCAGGAGGCTGGTCCAGAACGGGATCAGCACGACGAAGATGAGCCAGCGCCGGAGCCGCGGCGAGCCATAGGTCATGGCATGGGCGACGGGGAAGCCCAGCAGGATGCAGATCGGCGTTGCCGTGGCGCTGATCGCCACCGTGTTCCAGAGCACCTGCAGATAGCCCTGGCGCTCCCAGAGCTCGACGAAGTTCTGCAGCCCGAGATGCGGCTGGGTGAAGGCGCGCGACAGCAGCCAGCCGACCGGGCCCAGAAAGGCGACGAGCAGCAGCAGGAGCGCAGGTGCCAGCAGCAAGAGGCTGCGCCCGAGGCGGCCGGCGGCGCGCACCGCCGCCCCCGCCTCGCGAGCGCGGTCTTCGCGTGGCCCTTCCCGTGCCTCCGCCGTTATCGCATCGGAGCTGCTCACCGCCCGATCATGCCAGCGGAGAATGCCTCAGGCCAGTTTCCACGCTGCCCAGCGCTCCTGCAGCTTCTTGAGGTTGTCGCGCCAGAACTCGGCGTTGATCAGGAAGCCGCGCTTGACGTTGTCGGGCGCGGTGGAGAGCCACGGCGCGATCTGCGGGTCGATGCCCTTGAACGCGGCGGGGTTGGTGGGCGCATAGGCGATGATGTTGGCGAGCTTTGCCTGATTCTCCGGCAGCGTCATCACGTCGATGAGGTGCATGGCGGCGTCGCGGTTCCTGCTGCCGCGAGGCACCACGAGATAGTCGACGGACTGGATGTTCTGCTCCCAGGAGACCGCGATCGGCGCGCCCTTCTTCGCCGCGTCGTAGGCGCGGCCGTTCAGGATCAGACCCAGGTTGACCTCGCCATCGACGAAGAGCTGCTGCGACTGGGAATTGGTGCTCCAGAAGATCGTCTCGGACTTGATGGTGTCGAGCTTGCGGAGCGCGCGCTCGACGTCGAGCGGATAGAGCTTCTCCGGCGTCACGCCGTCCGCCAGCAGCGCCACTTCCAGCGTCGACACCACGTTGTCGGCGAGCGTGCGCTTGCCGGGGAAGCGCTTGAGATCGAAGACATCGGCCCAGGTCGTCGGCGCACCCTTGCCGGCATAGGCCTTGGTGCTGTAGCCGAGATTGTAGGACCAGACGATGCAGCCGATGCCGTAGTCGTTGACGAAGCGCGGGTCGAGGCGGCTGGTGTCGACGATGCTCTTGTCGATCTTCTCGAAGAGCTTGTCGCCGATCCCCGCATAGAGGAAGTCGATGGTGATGTCGGCGACGTCCCAGTCCGGCGCGCCGCTCTCGATCATGGCGCGGAACTTCGCGACGTTCATCGGCCCGTCCTGCACTACCCGGGCGCCGGTCATCTGCGCGAAGGGATCGCAGTAGCTCGCCTTCTCGGCGTCCTGATAGGCGCCGCCCCAGCTCGCGAAGACGACGGTCTTGCCCTTGAGGTCCACTGCCGCCCGCGCCGGAAAGGCGGCACCCGCCGCCACGGCGCCGGCGAGGCCGAGCGAGCCGCGCAGGAGCGTGCGGCGGGTGAGCCGCGGGTGAGAGATCGGTGCCATCCTGTTCTCCATCATGCTTGGATCGATTTGGTGAGTTTCAGCTCCGCAGATTTTCCCTGAGCGTGCGGCCCGCATAATCCCGGCGGAACAGGCCGCGCCGCTGCAGCTCCGGCACCACGCTGCGGCAGAACTGCTCGAACATGGTGGGGAAGGTGGTCGGCGCCAGCACGAAGCCGTCGCAGACGCCGGACTCGAAGATCTCCTGCAGCCGGTCGGCCACGGTGGCGGCGGTGCCCACCAGCTCGCGTCCGACGCCGCGCTTCACCGTCGCCTGCCGGAAGCTGATGCCTTCCGCCTTCATGGTCTGCTGCAGGACCCGCTCGCTGCCCTTCATGCCCTGGTTGCCCTGCAGGCCCGCCAGCGCTGCCTCGGATTTCAGCTTGGTCAGATCCGCCCCGAGATTGCTCGAGGAGGAGGCGACGCTGAGCTCGGGGTCGATGAGGCTGTTGATGTAGTCGGCGCGCTCGCGCGCAATCGCGTCGGTCTCGCCCAGCACCACCGAGACCGCCGGCAGGATCGCGCATTCGTTGGGCGCGCGTCCGCGCTTCTCCATGCGGGCGTGGACGTCATCGTAGAACTCGCGCATCTCGTCGCGGCCGCGCTGAATGGTGAAGATCACCTCGGCCCAGCGCGCGGCGAAATCCCGACCGCGGTCGGAGCCGCCCGCCTGCATGATGACCGGGCGGCCCTGCGGGCTCCGCGGGATCGAGAGTGGTCCCCGCGTCTTGACCCAGCGGCCGGCGTAGTTGGCGTAGTGCACCTTGCCGGGATCCGCGAGGACGCCTGCCTGCTTGTCGAGAACGAAAGCGTCGGCATCCCAGCTGTTCCAGAGCGCGAAGCACGCCTCCAGCACCTCGTCGGCGCGGTCGTAGCGCTCGTCGCGCGGCGGCAGCTCGTCGAGGCCGGCGTTCCTCGCCTCGAGATCGGTCGCCGAGGTCACCACGTTCCAGGCGACCCGCCCCTTGCTCATGACGTCGAGGGAGCCGAGCCAGCGGGCGAGGTGATAGGCGGTGTGAAAGCTGGTGGAGAGCGTCGCGCCCAGGCCGAGGTTCCGCGTGACCGCGGCCATCACCGGCAGCACCACGGTCGGATCGAGGAAGCTGATCTGGCCGCCGCGGCGGACATAGGCGTCGAAGCTGCCGGCGTGGATGTCGTAGAGGCCGAAGAGATCGGCGAAGAAGCAGCCGTCGAACTTCGCCGCCTCCAGCAGGCGGGCGATGTGCTCGTAGCGGCTCGGCTCCAGGATGTCGTCGAGGGTCGATTCCGGATGTCGCCAGCCGCCCACATGCATCGCCGTGGGGCCGGTCTTCAGATAGGCAACCAAGTGCATCTGCCGCTTCTGCATGGTCCCGCCTTTCCCTTGGCCCGTCCTATCGCCGGGCCGTGACCGCAGTGAGCAATATTCATTCCAGCGCCGCGCGCCCGCATCCTCTTTTTCCTAGGAAACTGAGGTTCATCTGTCCCCTGGATCCTGCTATCTGTTGCCGATGGAGCCTTCCCGCTCGAATGGCCGCGCCGCGCCGGCGGCAGACCACTCCTCTCTCTTCAAGTCTCTCGGGGAGGTGGCGAGCCTGATCAACGCCAGCAGCGATCTCGACGCGACGCTCCGGCATCTGCTGGAGGCGGTCTGCCGCGAGGCGCCGTGGGATGCGGGCGGGATCATGAGCGTCGACCCGGAGGCCGGCTACGCCCAGGTGATCGCCCGGCACGACCCGGGCCCGCGCGCCGCGCTCCTCAGCGACCGCTGGCTGCTGGCCGAGAGCCCGAGCCGGCTCGCCCTGGCGCGGAACCAGCCGGTCATCATCCGCGATGCGCAGAAATCGCGGCAGTTCCCGGGTTACCGCCGCGAGGCGCTCGAGGTCGGCTACCGCACGGTGGTGGTGCTGCCGATGGAGCACCGCGGCCCGCTCGGGCATCGCACCGTGCTCTCGGTGCGCTCGCGCGAGGTGGTGCCGGTGAGCCCGGCCGAGATCGCGCTGCTCCGCTTCGTGGTGCATCTCGGCGACATCGCCATGAACAAGGCGCGATCGCTGGCGGAGGAGCAGGCTTTCGGCGCCAGGCTGCGGAGCGCGCTCGCCGCGCACCAGTCGCTGCTGGACCAGGTGCTCGCCAGCGGCTCGGTGGAGCTCGCCGCCAGCAAGGCGGGATCGATGCTGCCCAATCCGCTGGTGATCGTCGATCTCACCTCCTGGCGCGTGCTGTCGGAGCATTCGCCGACGCCGGCGGTGATCGACGATGCGGACTGGCGCGCGGCCCTGGCGGGGGAGGATGCGCGGCACTTCCTCGACCTGGCGCGGCGGAGCTTTCCCGGCAGCCGCCCGGCGGCGCTGGAGCTCGATCTCTCCGTCGCCGGCCGGCGCGTGCGGGCGCCCGCCACCATCTGTCCGCTCACCGTCGACGGCGAGCGGGTCGGCGCGCTGATCGTGTTCTCGCGCTCCGCCGATTTTCACGACCTCGATCATCTGCTGCTGGAGAGCGCGCGCTTCGGGCTCAGCGTGCAGATGATGCGATCCTACGTGGCGCACGCCGCCGAGGCGCGCAGCCTGGAGGATCTCTTCGCCGATCTCCTGGACGGGAACGCCCGCGTCGCCGATGGAATCCAGGAGCACGCGCGCCGGCTCGGCGTTGATCTCGGCGCGCCGGCGCGCATCGTCGTCTGCAGCCTGTCCGAGGGCGAAAAGCCGTCCGGCGCCCAGGCGCTGGAGCTGCGCGCCGCCGCCACGCGCATCGCCCGCCGGTTCGACGAACGTGCGGCAGTCGTTCTGCGCTCGGGAGCCGTCCTGGTGCGGCACTCGATCGACCCGCGCAAGAGCGGCGATCCGCGCGCGCTGATGCAGCGCCTCGCCGAGGAGATCCGCACTCTTGCGGGTCGGATGCCGATCGTCGTGCAGAGCAAGATCTGCCGACGGCCGGAGGACTATGCGCCGGCCTGGCAGGAGTGCAGCCGCATCCGCGACCTGGCCCGGCGCTTCGGCCGTAGCGGCATCACCGCCGCGGAGGATTTCGGTCCCTTCCCGGTCCTGATGTCGGCCGTCGATGAGCCGGAGATGCTCGCCTTCGTGGAGCGGCTCATCGGCGCGGTGGCGCGCCACGACAGCGCCCACGGCACGCCCTATCTTCAGACCCTGAGTCGGTTCCTCGACCACGGCTGCCGGCTGCAGCCCTGCGCCGACGCCCTCGACCTGCACGTGACGACGCTGCGCTACCGGCTGCTGCGGCTCAAGGACCTGTTCGGCGTGCAGCTCGATACGCCCGAGCAGCGCTTCGCGCTCCAGCTCGCGCTGCAGTTCCGCAAGGTGATCGACCCCGTCGACGGACCGGCGCGACGATAGCGCCGCGCGATCCGCGTCCGGACCTCAGCGGATCTCGTTCAGGTAGCAGCAGCCTTCGGTGTGCGCGCGGTGGTGCGCCAGGATGATGGGGTCGCCGGCCTGATCGTAGGCGACCTCGTCGATCACCAGCACCGCGGCCGGCGCGCGCAGCTCGAGCACCCGACGGTCCTCGGTACTGGCGACAGCAGCGGTCAGGGACTCCCGCACGGCGGAAACGCGGATGCCGTAGCGCTCGAGCAGATGGAGATAGATCAGAGCCGGTAGCGCCTTGGCTTTGGTGGGGAAGTCGGGCAGGCGCGCCGCGGGCAGCAGCAGCGTCTCGTGCATGATGGGAACGCCAGCAACGAGCCGCCGGCGATGCACGTGGACGAGCGGCGTGCCGGGCTCCACGCGGAGCGCGCTCGCCTCTTCCGCCGTCGCGCCGCGTCGTGCCAGCGAGAGCACCTCCGGCGTCGAGCGCAGCAGCGCGCCGTCGGCGCCGTGCAGCCGGAAATACTGGAAGATGTTGCGCAGGCTGTGGTGCGGGCTGCGGCCGGTCACCACCGTCCCCGTCTTGCGCCGGCGCACCAGCATGCCTTCGGCGGTGAGATCGGCGAGGGCGCGGCGGATGGTGCCGACCGCGACGCCGTATTGGCTGGCGAGCGCGATCTCGCCGGGAAGCACGGTGCCCGGCGCCCAGGCGCCCATCAGGATCGCCTCGGAGATCTGCCGCTTCACGTGCTCGTAGAGCGGTATCGGACGGTCGCCGTCGAGCGGAGAGGGGAGCGCGGTTTGCGAGTTGACAGCCGGCATGGTTCCGATCCTATTCTATAAACAATATAGAAAATGACAGCGGCGGCGTAAAGGCACTAACTCCTTGTCCGGGCATGTTTCTCACGAGGCGAGCGAGCCGTCGGCGTCCCTGTCGGCCGGCCTCGCGGCGCTCGTCAAAGAAGAGGAAGGCGCGCTCGCCGACCTCGCCCGGCTGATCGCGCTCGATACCTCCTTCCCGCCGGGGCGGAACTATCCGGCCTGCGCCGATCTGCTGGAGCAGATGCTGATGCCGTCGGGCTTCGTCTTCCGACGCGTGACGGTGCCGTCGGAGTTCTGGCGCCGGCCGGAAGGCGAGGCGGAAGGCGAGCGCGTCAACCTGATGGCGGCACGGCGCCGCGGCCGGCCGGTCTGCTCGCTCTATTTCCACGTCGACACGGTGCCGGCGGATGCCGGCTGGACACGGCCGCCGCACGCGCTGACGCGCGAGGGCAACCGCCTCTTCGGCCGCGGCACCGCCGACATGAAGGGCACGATCGCGGCGACGCTGATGGCGCTGCGCGCCGCCGCCGCCGCCCAGCTGCCGCTCGCCTACGATCCGGTGCTGCTGTTCTGTACCGACGAGGAAGGCGGGCTCTATCCCGGGATCCGCTATCTTGCCGAGCAGGGCCTGGTCGAGGGGCATCTCCTCAGCTTCAACGGCGGCGCGGTGCCGCGCATCTGGGCGGGCTGCTTCGGCAGCTTCGACCTGCTGATCCGGATCCGCGGCCGCGCGGCCCATTCCGGCGATCCGATCGGCGGCATCAACGCCATCGACGCGGCGCTGCCGGTGTTCAACGCGCTGGCGGCGCTGAAGGCGCGCGTGACGACGCGGCGCTCGGCGCTGCCGGCGCCGCCGCATTATGGCGACCGGCCGCTCACCTCGCTGCTCACCGTCGCCGCCGCCCATGGCGGGCGCAAGGGATCGGCGCTGCCGGCGACCTTCGAGATCCTGGTCAACCGCCGCTACGCGCCGGAGGAGCGGTTCGAGGACGCGCTCGGCGAGATCGAGGATACGGTGCGGCAGGCGCTGCGCGGCGGCGACGCGCTCGGCTTCGAGACGCGGCTCCTCGGCCATCTGGCGCCGGTGCAGGATCCGACCGGGCCGCACTGGCCGCGCTGGCAAGCCGCGCTGTCGCTGGGATTCGGATATCCGGCAGAGGCGTTCCGCCCCTGGGGCTCGTCGACCAGCTCCGACATGGGCTGGGTGCAGCAGGCCGGGATCCGCGAGCTGCTGCTCGGCGGCCTCGCGCGCCCCGGCAACAACATCCATGCGGCGGACGAGCACACCACGACCGAGGATCTGATGGCGCTCGCCCGCAGCATCCTCGCCTATCTCGCGGCCGATTTCGCGGCGCCGCTCATTCCCGAGAACGCAACAGGGGGCCTTCCATGACCATGTTCCATCTTCATCGGCGTCATCTGCTGGGCGGCATCGCCGCCGCCGGCGCGCTCGCCACCTTGCCACGCGGCCTCCGCGCCCAGGGCGCGCCGGCGCGCGGCGGCGTGCTGCGGATCTCGGTCGATCAGGCGGCGAGCGTCATCAATCCGCTGCTGACCCGCGTCAATCCCGAATACCTGGTGGCGGAGCTGCTCTACAGCAGCCTCACGCGCCTGGCCCCCGACATGACGGCGGAGCCCGATCTCGCCGAGAGCTGGACCAGCTCCCCCGACCTCACGGAGTGGACCTTCAAGCTGCGCGCCAATCTCGTCTTCCATGACGGCTCGCCCTGCGCGGCGAAGGATGTCGCGGCGAGCTTCGCCGCCATGCTCGACCCGAAGACCGCCTCGCCGGCGCGCACCAATATCGGTCCGGTCGCCGCCGTCGAGGCGCGCGACGAGCACACTGCCGTCTTCAAGCTGAACACGCCCTATGCGGACCTGCCGGTGGCGCTCGCCTACACCAACGCCAAGATCATTCCCGCGGCGATTGCCCAGGGTCAGCTCGACAAGCTCTCTCGCGAGGCGATCGGCACCGGCCCCTTCAAGCTGGTCTCCTACGAGCCCGACCGCCAGATCGTGGTGGCACGCAATGACGCCTTCTACGATCGCGCACGGCCCCATCTCGACCGTGTCGAGGTGGTGGTCTATCCCGACGCCACCGCCGAGGCCTCGGCGCTGATCGCCGGCGACACCGACCTGATGGCGAGCGCCCAGGCGACCGAGTACGCGCGCCTCTCCTCGGCGAGCGGCGTGAAGCCGCTCCGCGTGCCCTCCGGCCAGTTCCTCAACGTCAACATGGGCTGCGATCAGAAGCCGTTCAGCGATGTCCGCGTGCGCCAGGCGCTGGCGCTCACCGTCGATCGCGACGCCATGGTCGGCTTCGTGGCGCAGGGCTATGGGACGCCCGGCAACGACACGCCGCTCAACCCCGCCTACCACTTCTACAAGGCGCTGCCGCTCAAGAAGCCCGACATCGCCGCGGCGAAGAAACTGCTGGCGGAGGCGGGCTATCCGAACGGGATCGACGCGACGCTGATCGCCTCCGACAAGCCCAGCACGCGGACCCAGCTCGGCGTCGCGCTCCGCGAGATGGCGAAGCCCGCGGGATTCCGCATCGACGTCCAGACCATGCCGCATGCCACTTATCTCGACCAGGTCTGGAAGAAGGGCCCCTTCTATGTGGGTTTCTACAACATGCAGGCGACCGCCGACGCCATCTTCTCGCTGCTCTACACGTCGAATGCCGCCTGGAACGAGACGCGCTGGAACAACGCCGACTTCGACAAGCTGGTGAACGAGGCGCGCGGCACCGCCGACGAAGGCAAGCGGCGCGAGCTCTATGGCGAGGCGCAGAAGCTGATGCACGAGCAGGTGCCCTCGGTGATCCCGGCCTTCTTCGATCTCCTTGCCGCCCAGCGGAGCTACGTCGAGGGCTATGTCCTGCATCCGCGTGGGGCGGTCTTCCGGCTCGACCTGGTGTCGCTCGGAGCGGGAGCGCCCAAACGGGCCTGATCGATGTCGCCGGCCTGGTTCGCGCGGCGCTGCCTGCTGATCGGCTACACGCTGCTGATCGTGTCGCTGCTGGTCTTCGCGATCACGCAGGCCCTGCCGGCGGACGCGGCGGTGATGCTGCTGGGCGAGAACGCGACCCCGGCAGCGCTCGCCGCGGTGCGCCTCAAGCTCGGCCTCAACGACCCGATCTGGGAGCAGTACTGGCACTGGCTCTCGGCGCTGCTGCGCGGCGATTTCGGCCTCTCGATGCGAACCGGCCAGCCGGTCGGGCCGGCGGTGCTGCTGGCGCTCTCGCGCTCGCTGCTGCTGGCCGTCGGCGCGCTCCTGCTCATGCTGGCGGTGGCGATCCCGCTCGGCATCCTCGCCGCGCTCCAGCGCGGCGGGCTCGCCGACATCGGCGCCGGCATCGTCTCCTATCTCGGGGTCTCGCTGCCGGAATTCGTCACCGCGACCCTGCTGCTGATCCTGCTCGCCGATCGCCTGCAATGGCTGCCGGCGACCGGCTACGTGCCGCTGTCGGAGGATCCGGGTGACGGGCTGCGCCATCTGGCGCTGCCGGTGCTGACGGTGTCGCTGATCCTGATCGCCCACGTCTCCCGCATGGTGCGCTCGGAGCTGGTGGATGTCCTGCACAGCGACTATGTGCGCGCCGCGCGGCTCAAGGGCCTCTCGAACGCCGCGGTGCTGTTCCGTCATGCGCTCCGCAACGCGCTGATGCCGGTCATCACCATCGTCGCCCTCGATGTCGGATATGTGCTGGGGGGCATCATCGTGGTGGAGGAGATCTTCGCGCTGCCCGGCATCGGGCGCGAGCTCATCGTGTCGATCGAGTCCCGCGACCTGCCAGCGATCCAGGCGAGCGCCCTCGTCATCGCGGCCACTTACGCGGCGGCGAATTTCCTCGCCGATATCGCCTGCGCGCTGCTCGACAAGCGGATCCGCTATGAGTGACCTGCTGCGCCGGCTCCTCCGCACGCCACAGGGCGCCCTCGGCATCGCGATCCTGGCCGTGCTCGCGCTGACCTGTCTCCTAGGTCCCGACCTGGCCCCGGTCGATCCCGAGAAGATCAATTTCCTCGGCCGCTTCAAGCCGCCGGGCGGGCAGTTCTGGCTCGGCGCCGACCAGCTCGGCCGCGACATGCTGAGCCGCATTCTGGTGGGCGCACGGACGACGCTGCCGATCGCGCTGGCGGCGACCCTGCTGGGCACGCTCTCGGGCGCCGTCATCGGCACCCTCTCC